>CAZMWM010000007.1:0-37617 GCA_964570105.1 uncultured Lachnospiraceae bacterium
CCGTCTACATAAGCGCGAGCTTTCGCGCGATAGCTGTGACTGCGGCACGCTTACAGCTATCATAAGCATATTTCGATATCAAGTGATTGTTACGGTATCGCCTAAAGCCCGTCATATCACCTATGCAATCTATCATATCGTCCGCTATCCACTCATAGCAACACTCGCGTACGGACTCCGAGACGATACGGTTGAGCTTTTCCGCCTGCTGTTTTATCGACTCGGCGGTACTATTACCGTCCTCCGCTTTTTCGATGATCCGCTCGCGGCGGTGATACCCGCGGCACACGGACACTACCGTTAAATATATATCGTTACTTATCCCCTGCATCTCGCATCGCATAACTATGGCATCACTCCTTCACTTTTTATAACGGAGCTGTGCGCCATTCTGACCGTAAGAGCAACCGACGTCCGAAACGGCGCAGAGCTGCTTTTTTCATCTCACCGTCCGGCAAAATACCACCGCGCCCCAAACCTTGGACGCGCCTTAGCCTGACAGTATGTATTTCAGCCGAGAACGCTGACAAGCTCCGCCGTTGGGTGCGGATAGAGCAAAGGAGCTATTGTGGAGATGCTCCTTCGCGAACGTCGGCTCGGGGCGCGCCTTCATTCTTTTTTTAAACAACCTGTCCAATTATCCCAGCTGAGTAGATTATAACACACCGGCAAGGGTTTGTCAATAGCTTTCCGATAATTTTTTTAGGATAATTTTCACAAATTCTCTTGCAATTTCTCAGAAAATGTGGTAGAATACACTCAAATAAACTACCGTTTAAGGAGAGTGAGGAACGAATATGGTCAAACACATCATCATCTGGAAGCTCAAGGACACTTTGCGAGACAAGGAAGCAAAAAAGCGAGATATCAAAGACGCACTCGAGGGACTTAACGGAAAGATCAGCGGTCTTGACAGCCTTAAGATAATCACAGACGGCTTTCCGTGCTCGAGCGGCGACCTTATGATGGACGCCACCTTTGACTCCGAGCAGGCGCTCAACGCATATCAGAAGCATTTTCTTCACCTTGAGATCGCGAATAAGCTCGTTCGCCCGGCTGTAGAGGTACGTATGTCGTACGATTACGAGATCTGAGCGTGCGGCGGTATATACATCCGATAAATGATAAAAAGCTCCGTCCGTTCTGACATTTCTGTCAGCGCGGACGGAGCTTTGCATTACGTTGCTTTAGCGCAAATCCTCATTCTCGAGCGCTTCGAAAAGTCCGTTGATATACGCGGCACCGAGTGCACGGTCAAAAAGTCCGTACCCGGGCTTACCCGTCTCTCCCCAGATCATTCTTCCGTGATCGGGACGGACATAACCGTCAAAGCCGTTATCCGTCAACGCTTTGACTATCGCGCGTATATCCAAAGAGCCGCAGGACGAAAGATGTGCTCTTTCCTCAAATGAGCCGTCCTCCATCACCTTGACGTTGCGTATATGCATAAAGGCGATACGCTTCATCTTCGCGTACTTGCGCGTCATTCTCACGACGTCGTTGCTTTCCGCGCATCCGAGACTTCCCGTACAGAAACAAAGGCAGTTCGACGGACTGTCAACTATGCCGAGCATCCTGTCAAGGTTAGCTTCACAGGTGATTATCCTCGGAAGCCCGAATATCGGATACGGCGGATCGTCCGGATGTATAGCCATCTTAACACCGCATTCCTCAGCCACGGGAACGACCTTTCGAAGAAATCTCTCAAGGTTTTTCCAAAGCCCCTCCTCGCCGAGCTGTCCGTAAGCGGTTATCAGCTCTCTTACCTCGTCCTGCGTATAGCTTGAGTCCCAGCCGGGCAGGTGTATGTCGTCCTTCAGTGGATCCAGCCCCTTCATCTGCTCCCAATACATAACAAGACTCGTAGAGCCGTCGGCGGCTTTTTTATCGAGCTGTGTACGCGTCCAATCAAATACGGGCATAAAGTTGTACGTCACGCATTTGACGCCATATTTGGCACAACGACGGATGTTTTCGCAATACACATCGAGCAACCCGTCGACATTTCCGCGTCCGAGCTTGATATCCTCGTGCACGGGAATAGACTCCACCACATCGAAAACGAGACCGTGCTCTTCACAGCTCGCCTTTATCGCGGCAAGACTGTCCTCTCCCCAGACCTCACCGGGCTTAACGTCGTAGACAGCCGAAACGACGGATCGCATACCCGGTATCTGCGAAATATACTCAAGCGATATCGGATCGTCTTTCCCATACCACCGAAATGATAGCTTCATCTTCATAATATATTCTCCGTTCCGCCGCCGTTAGCGGCACAAATATAAGCACGGGCGACCGTTCCGCGATATACCGCGCAGACCGAGAACACACATACCACGACACATTATACCACACTTGCGCCACGAATACAATATCGTTTTTGTAAAAATTATACTTCACGAAAAACGCCCGATGAATGGCATCCGTCGGGCGCTTCGTATGATCACATATCAAAGTCGCAACGCATCAAAGCTCGTTCGGGAAGCGTCATTCCTCCGCTTTTTTCTCGTTCGCTCCGACACGTGTCCAAACAAGACCGTTTTCGTCCGCCGTGACCGTGACGCTGTCTCCCTTTGAGAACGTTCCGTCAAGAAGTCCGGTAGCGAAGCTATCCTCGACCTTTCGCGTTATAACTCTTCTGAGCGGTCTTGCGCCGTACACGGGATCGGTACCCTGCTTTGCAAGATATTCCGTCGCGCTATCCTCAAACCTCACCTCGACACCCACCGCGCAGATACGCTCGGCAACGGTCCTTAGCATATTTACCGCGATCTTGCGGATATCTTCATCCCTCAACCTGTCAAAAACGATTATCTCGTCCACTCGGTTTATAAACTCCGGTCTGAATACATCCTTAAGATGCCCCATGACCTTTTCCTTCATTTCTTCGCGGCTCTCTTCCTTGGTGCTCGTCTCCGAAAAGCCGAGCGTTCCGCCTCTCTTTGTCAGCTCGTTTGCACCGAGGTTTGATGTCATTATGATGATAGAATTTTTAAAATCCACCCTGCGTCCCTGAGAATCCGTGAGTATACCGTCGTCAAGTATCTGAAGCATCAAATTAAACACGTCCGGATGCGCCTTTTCTATCTCGTCAAACAGCACGACAGAATACGGATTTCTGCGTATCTTCTCCGTCAACTGACCGCCTTCCTCGTATCCGACATATCCCGGAGGTGAGCCGATCATCTTGGAAACGCTGGCTTTCTCCATATATTCGGACATATCTATACGTATCATAGAGTTCTCGTCCCCGAACAGTATCTCAGCCAGAGCCTTGCACAGCTCGGTCTTTCCGACTCCCGTCGGTCCCAAAAAGATGAACGATCCCGATGGACGGTTGGGATCTCCAAGTCCGATCCGCTCCCGTCTTATAGCCTTAGCAACGGCCTCCACCGCTTCGTCCTGTCCTATCACACGCTGATGGAGCAGATCGGATAGATGCAACAGTCTGTCCCCTTCCTCGCTCTCCAGCTTTTTAACGGGGATACGCGTCCATTGAGTGACTATCTCCGCTATATCGTCAGCTGTGACCACTCCGCTCTCGGGCGTTTTCGTCTTTTCCCACTCGGCTTTTGCCGCGTCGAAACGCTCCTTTACCTGTTTTTCCTCATCTCTCAGCTTTGCCGCGTCCTCAAAATGCTGGTCGCTTATCGCCTTTTTCTTGTCGTCGCCGAGCTTTTTCAGCTTGATCTCAAGCTCGCGCACATCAGCCGGAGCCGTACCGTTTCCGATACGCTTTCTCGAAGCCGCCTCGTCTATAAGATCTATAGCCTTATCCGGCAGATATCTGTCGCATATATACCGCTTTGAGAGCTTGACCGCGGCAGAAAGCGCCTCATCCGAGATCTTTAGCTTGTGATGCTGTTCGTATTTCGGTCTCAAGCCTTCAAGTATCTTCACCGTATCCTCGGGCGAAGGCTCCCCGACCATCACCGATTGGAAACGTCTTTCAAGCGCCGCGTCCTTCTCGATATAACGGCGGTATTCGGACAGCGTGGTCGCGCCGATCACCTGAAATTCACCGCGCGAAAGCGCCGGCTTTATCATATTTGCGGCATCCATACTGCTGTCTGACGTAGCGCCTGCTCCGACTATCGTGTGTATCTCGTCTATGAAGAGTATTATATTCTTGTTTGCACTGACCTCGTCGATCACGCCTTTGAGACGCTCCTCAAACTCTCCCCTGTACTTACTTCCGGCGATCATTCCCGAAATATCGAGAGTTACCACGGATCTCTCGCAAAGCTCGACCGGTACGTCTCCCGCGGCTATCCTTTGCGCCAAGCCCTCGACCACCGCGGTCTTTCCAACGCCCGGCTCTCCGATAAGGCAGGGATTGTTCTTCGTCCGCCTTGAAAGTATCTGTATGAGACGCTCGGTCTCCGTCGCACGTCCGATCACGGGATCCAGCTTTTTATCTCTTGCGAGCGCGGTAAGATCCTTGCCGTATTTCGAAAGATTTTCAAGCCCTTTAATTCCCGATCTTGAATTTCCTCGGGAATTACCGCGTCTTTCGCCGTTTTCGGCACTTCGCGAGCCATCTCCGTCGCCGCCGTCGGCTCCGCCCATAACACCCAGAGTCTCATTTGCCAGAGCGTCGAGCGAAACTCCGCACTGAGCCAATATACTGCACGCCACGCAGTCTCTCATTCTTAGCATAGCGTAGAGAAGATGCTCGGTCCCAACTCTTTTTGCGCCCCTCTTCACAGCCTCGTACGCCGCCGCCTGAACGGTCTTTTGAAGTCTCGGCGTCATAGCGACGTTAGATATTCCGGACGGCTCTCCCGTCCCCATCTGTGTCTTTATAGCATCCTCCACCTCTTCGCGATCGACTCCGGCTTTTTCAAGAAGCCTTGCGGAAGCGGAGTCCCCGTACAGCAATCCGAGAAGCAGATGCTCGCTTCCGACGTAGCTGTGTCCCATTCCGGACGCCGCCTCCGCCGCGTGATTTAACGCCTGTTCGGCGTTTTTCGTAAATTGATTATCCATAATATCATCACCTTAGCCTTCCTTTACCGAAAGCATCCTTTCATACAGTGTTTGCCGCAGTTCTCATATCTTGGCACACGCGATCCTCGGTGCTCACGGCGGCGTCGATACCGTTACTGCGATGATACCCAACGCCGCCCGTCGCTATTCTCAAGGTGTATCCTTATCTCAAGGAGCCGTTTTGAGCAGTTATTGCAGAGCGGAGCGCAACATTTTGGCGCGCGCCTTATCACGCTCCATGCCGTCCTCAAGCCCCTCTCCGCTGAGCATCATGGTCGCCGGCTGTGAAGCTATGAAAAGCTCCGTGAGCTTATCCGGCGTGACCGTATCTATAAGCCCGAGCGCACTGCCGAGACGCACATCGGATATTCGCTTGTTCAGCTCCTCGGACGAGAGCAGATACGCACTTTTAAGTATACCGAGCGACCGGTACACGCGATCCGTAAGCCTGTCGCGGTCGCGTTCAAGTATCATATCCCGCGCTTCCTTCTCAAGCTTCATTATGCGTTTTACCACCTCGGTGAAATTCGAGATCACGTCACGCTCCGATATTCCGAGCGAGCCTGAATTTGATATCTGATAGATGTTCCCTTCGGCTCTGCTGCCCTCGCCGTATACTCCGCGTATGGTCATTCCCAGCTTATTCAGGCTCGGGGACAGACCGTCGAGCTTATCCAGCATAGTGAGCGCAGGCAGGAACATCATAGCCGATACCCTCATAGCGTTACCGAGGTTGGTCGGACAATGGGTAAGATATCCGAGCTTGGGATCGAAGGCTATCTTAAGACACGAGCACAGCTCGTCATCCGCCTTGCAGGCAAGCTCAAACGCCTTTTTGGGGGCAAAGCCCGACACTATGCTCTGTATCCTCACGTGATCCTCTTCGCATACCATCACCTGCACCGCGTCCCCCTCACCGGTAAGCAACGCGCGTGGCAGACGTTTATCCGTAAACGCCGGACTTACGTAATGCCTTTCCACGTAGGACTGCGCTTCAGCCGGCGCGATAGCCGAAAAATTGACCGCGCTATACTCCGGAAGTGCATTCTTGACCTTTTCTATTATCTCCGCGGCACCCGAGGACGACAGCCGCCCCGTAAACGGGTATTCCGCAAGATTTCTCGCAAATCTCACTCTCGTCGAGAGCACCGTATCTTCATTGTTCCCTTTTTCATTATACCAAGCCATGACCGTTCATTTCCTTTCTGACGATGTATAAGGCTCATTTACCCTCGGAGCCATCCGAATGCTTTTTGCGAACGTCCCCCTCGGAGACCGAGCGCGCGTTCTTTCCCTCCGAAAGCTCCTTGATCTCGTCTCTCAGCTTAGCCGCAAGCTCATAATCCTGCGCCTCCACAGCGCTCTGCTGACGTCTCTTAAGCTCCTCGAGCTTTTCCTGACGCTCCATCATCTCGCGATGACCTCCCGGAGCACGTCCTATGTGCGTAACGTTTCCGTGTATGCCCGAGATCGTGCTCTTAAGCTCGTCTGCGAACACCTCATAGCATTTTGCGCACCCGAGCTTGCCCGTGCTCGATATATCGCGAAGCGTAGCACCGCAGAGCGGACAGGTCTTTGCACCTCTCAGCGATGATGACGCAGACGTCGAGCCTGCGAAGAGATTTCCGAAAAAGTCGTCAAATCCCACGTCAAACGACGAAAAGCCCTTGTTTTTTTCTCCGGCGCACTCGGAACAAAGATATTCCTCGTATACCGCTCCGTTCACGATCTGCTTGTAATGCACGTTTGCAGATCTTTTACCGCATCTTTGACATAACATAATATCACCGTTTCCTTTCGTTTACGTTCTGCCGTATTATTTTATTACTTTATATTTCTGCCGACGCTCTTTTCGCTATTTCATAAGAGCAAGGAGCATATGCCTGAAAACGTCGGCTCTTTGCGTATCCTCCGGCAAGGCGGCAAGCGCCGCGTTCATTATAGCCCGCTCACGCTCCGTTATCATTCCCTCTCCGTACATATTGGAAATGTAAGCAGATGCACTGCCGACGTCCACGGAGCTTCCGACGGCAAAGAACAGATGCATGAGCAGCTTATCCTTCCCAAGCTCCTTTTTCGTGATGCGAACGTATCCGCCGCCACCTCTTCTGCTCTCTATGACGTAACCCTTTTCGGGAGTGAAGCGCGAGGTGATAACGTAGTTTATCTGGCTCGGGACACATCCGACCTTTTCAGCCAGATCGTTACGCTTAAGCTCCAGACATCCGCCTTCCTCGGCAAGCATCTCTTCTATCATCTGCGCTATCATATCAGTCAACATCATTTTCCGTTTCCCCTTTTCCGATGCTTCTCACACCGCCTTTTCCGTTCTTACGCCATCATTTTACCACGAAAGTCAGAGAAAGTCAAAGTCAAAGAAGGTCAAAAACAAAGAGCCTCCGAGGATTTTCGGAGGCTTTTTTGAGTATTTCTCGTTTTTTCTAATTATTTTAAGCTTTTTTGCTCAAAATGAATTTCAAAAAAACGGGATGAATGACGAAAAAGGTCAAAGAAAGACTAATCGAAATTTTCCGAAAGTCTTTCCGAATACAGCGTCATCTCATTCCATAACAGCCGATCGACCTCGCCGTCCTGCTCCGCTCCCAAAAGAGCCTGAAACAGCTTTACGGCAACAACGGTCTGCTCGTCGTATATTCCGGTGATGCCGACGGAAAAGCGGTCGTCGTAGACCGCCATGCTCCTGAGCAGTACCTGAAGCGAGACCACCCCGTCAAACTCGTCTCCGGGAGATATTCTTCCGTCCTTGAAGCTCTCAAAATCGGGCGAGCCTACGAAGCGTTCCCTCTCCGCTAATATCCTGTCGTACTCCGCGGATATCGCCTGATGCGTAACGAGATCGACCTCGCCGCTCACCTCAAGCCCCGAAGCCCCCTGAAACGCCGCAACGGCGGCTTCCGTCTCGGAGCCGTAGATACCGTCGATGAACACCGACGGTATCCGCCCGTCGTACAAAGCTATCAGCCGTAATCTTTTCTGCAATGCGCGTACAGACGCGCTCTCGTCGTCGATCCTATAAAATGCAGGCATATTCCCTCCTATGCTCCATCATCCCTCACCCACGAACTGACCGTCGGCAACGGTGTTTCCGCTCTCGATATCGTTATACAGCGAGCCGATGGCGTTCCACGTCACCGAATTGACTATTCCGGTCACGTCAAGCCCCTCGAGCCGCTGGAAAGCGCGAACTGCCGACTCGGTAGCCGTACCGTATATACCGTCCACCGCGATCCGCGGTATCTCATCAAACACCTCGCCTATAACATTCAGATATTCCTGAAGCGCCGCAACGTCACTTCCTTCCGAGCCGAGCACCTGCTGAAACCCGGGATAAGGTCGCGCGATCCCCACGAACACCGACTCGGGGAGCGAAAGTATGATACCTCGGTATTCATCGTATATCGCGGTATACGTTTCCAGATCCACCACCCCCGTCACGGGTATCCCGTCCAGACGTTGAAACGCCTCCACCGCGCTCTTGGTCGCGGGACCGAATATACCGTCCGTCGCGATCGCGGGTATCTGCGGCTCATACAGACCTATATACGTAAGAAAATACTGTATCAGGCGTATCTGATCTCCGCGGTCTCCCTCGGAAAGCTCCCTCGGATACTGTCGGGATACGTCCTCGAGCGAAAGCCCTTCCGAATTAAGCTCGCTGAGCCGCTTGACGGCGTTGTACACGAACTGTAGCTTATACCACGTCGCCTTACCCACAATACCGTCGACGCTCAGACCGAATACACGCTGGAACTGCTTTACCGCATCCTCGGTAGCAGAGGTAAACACCCCGTTTATCGGGTATATCTTGGGAATGGACGGATAATCCGTGGAGACACGGTTAAGCCTTATCTGTACCGATTGCACATCGTTCCCCGCGCTCCCGATCTGTAAAGGACGCGCAGGAACACTTGCGCTTATGCCCATAACGGGAACGTCGCTCACCAAGCTAACGTCCTCGCCGTAAAAGCTTCTCACTATCTCAAGCGGAGATGCGCCGCTCTCCGCGAGCGGTACCGTCCCCCATTGCGAAAGCCCCTCACAGGTGCTCGTCGTGCCGTTGCAGTAGCTCGCAAACAGCGGCTCGACGTTATCCCCTCGCACAAGATAGCTGTCAAATATCCCGTCCACTATACTTCCTATGTTTTCAAATATATCCCTGCCGTTCACGAACGCCTGATCGTATTGAGTATCGTTAGTGATATCAAAGTCGTAACCCTGCGACGGATAAAATTCCGTGTAGATGCGATTAAGAGCAAACGATATCTGAGCGTATATATTGGCTATCACGGCATTTTGCGGCCATGTCGGATATATCTCGCTGGATGCGACGTTCTTGATGTAGTCCGGAAACGACACCCTGACGTTCGCGGCAGGTGCGGCAGGCGCTCCGAGATGTACCCTCACCGTTTCCGGTATCACCGGAAGCATAACGTTTTCCCGATCCATATGACTGTTCCTTTCTGTGCATTGCGGCGTTATATTACGTTGGTCACGCTCCGTTTACAGCTCGGGCGCACGACCTTCGTTGAACTCCACGGCATCGTTTATATAAGCATTTGAGTTTTCCGAAAGAGGAACGAGATCCACAGGCTGTACCGAGGTTATCCCCGGATACACCTGAACACCCACGTTGCGCACGCTTTGATATCCGCCCTTATCGGTATCGATGTTATAAAGAGCGAACGCGCTTCCCTCCGCGCCCGGTCTTTCGGAATTTTGCGGTGACGGCGCAGGCACCGCAAGAGACGGAGTTTTCCCGTCGGCATCTGTGAAATATACCGCCATGAGCCGCTCATCCGAGCTTTTCACGGTGACCACGGCACGCTCTACCGGAAGCGCTCCATCCGCCGTACGCACGACTATCCTGATATTACCCTGATCATTCTCCAACATTGTCCATCGATCCTCCCGGCTCTGTTGCCCGAATATTTGAGCGTACGCCGATAAGACCGCTCCCGTATCCGCGGACGCCTGATAAAATAATATGCGCCGTCGCCCGAGCGCGTTCACATAGCCGTGAAGATATACGTTTTTCAAAAGAGCCGTATCGAAAAAACAAAAAAGCCTCGCGAGAGCCGAAGCCGACGCGAAGCCGTATCGATAGAATATTGCGGACAGAGGGCATCCGAACGTGAGAAAGCGACGCTCTCACACGGGACGCTCGGTCTTGTTTTTCTTCTTAAGATTAAATTCGGATTTGGGATTGACCAGCTCGCGCCAATCAAGGTCTCCTCTGTCAAGTGCGCGAACGAGGACCTCCGCGGTCGCCACATTCGTCGCCACCGGTATGTTGTGAAGATCGCACAGTCTGAGAAGGTCGTTATCGTGCTCACCGCCGTGACCGGGAATCGCGGCGTCACGGAAGAACAGGAGCATATCTATCTCGTCAAAGGCTACGCGCGAGGCTATCTGATCCGAGCCGCCGGACGAGCCGGGAAACAGTCTTTCTATGACAAGTCCCGTGGAATCGGCTATATACTTACCGGTCACGCCGGTAGCGCACAAATTATACTTACTGAGTATTCCGCAATACGCAGTGCAAAACTGCGCGGCAAGCTCTTTTTTGGTGTCATCGGCGATGATCGCAATATCCATTTTCCAGACCTTTCCTTTCCGTTACGTTGCTCCGTCCGCCAGCGCGCATCCGCACACATATCGCGAAAACCCGAGCGACAGACGTCCTCACTTGTGATAGTTACTGATAATATGCTTCATTATAGCATAATCCGAGCCGTTTGTCAACCTAAAAAAACAAACTTTGTTCACAAAAAACGAAAAAGTTACAGTTCAGGCACTCCGGAGCGCTACGCTCTTGATTTTCCCAAATTATGGATGCTCTGCCGTATGGCTTTGACTTGGCTGCCATAGATAAAAGCTCAAGCGCTATGGCATCCTTTTTTGTCGATAGTTGCCGCGTCGAAATAAGTTTTGAATTTCTACTCGGTAACGGGGGTGTCGTAACGTTATCATCTGTATTTCGCAAATAGTTTTAACTTTCATTTAATACACTGCCTGAACTGTAACCGAAAAAGCTTGATGCAAATACCTCGGTTTTGGTCAATAAATCCAGCATTATTTGAGCGCATAAACACCCCTAATACCCGAAAAGCATCCGGTCACCCACTCGCACGGATGACCGGATGTTTGTATTTTATAACTTATTCTCCGTTATATTCGTTATCTTCATTATCAATGATATCACCCGTGTTACCTTCGCCCTCGTTTCCGCCGTTGTCACCGCAATCGCCTTTATCTTTGGTGCAATTACCCCTGTTATTACCATCATCGCAAGATCGCGTTTTTTCTTCACAGTCATCCAATATCACGGTACAGTACCAACGAAAAAATGATACGTAATGTTAATTGTGATTAAAAAATTGTAAACAATGAGCCACACCGCTTTAATTTTCGAACGCGATGTGATATAATTGTCCTGTGTCGGCACCCCGACGCTCCAAAACAGTCCATCTACCGATCATTTGAAAGGAAACAGTACCTATGAAGCTTCTGAAAAGAACGCTTTGCATATTGCTCACCGTGATAGCCGTCGTTCCCACTATGGTCTCCTGCTCCAAAAAACCTTACGGGGAGCTTGACCTGACGCAGTACATCCGCATAGGCGAGTACGGCGATATAACGGTGACCGAAGCCGAGCTTCAGGACAAGTCAGACGAATATATATCGGCTTTCCTGCAAACAAATTCGACCAAGACACAGATAAAAGAAGGATATCTCACGGCAGGAGATATCGCCGTCATCGACTATACCTGCCGGCTCCCCGATACCGCACCGGACGGCGAAAAACTGCTTTCCGACTCGGGATGTCAGATACTCATAGGCTCCGGAAAGTATTTCAAGGAGATCGAGGACGCACTGACCGCATTGCCCATCGGAGCAAAAGCGTCTCAGTTGTATATATCCGTTCCGGAGGATTTCGGACTTTCCGCCCTCGCCGGTAAAACGGTCGTATACGATGTAACGCTCAAGGAAGCGTATCGCCTTTCCGCGCCGCAATACGACGATGCGCTCGTATCCGCAAAGACGCGATACAGCACCGTCGAAGAACATCGCGCGGCGCTGAGGGAACAGGCACTCAGTGCACTCGTATGGGAAAAGCTCCTCGAACGCACCGATGTCATATCCTATCCCTATCAGGAGGTCAACGAGCGCACGCTCGACTTCATCGAGCACTATACCAATCTTGCAAACGCAAGCTCCCTCACACTTGAGGAATACGTGGCAAAAAAATTCTTTATAGACCTCACCGCGCTCCACTTAAAGGCTGACGAATACGCCAAATCGCTCGTAAAAGAAGAGATGGCGGTATACAGCATCTCAAGGACATACGACATCTCGCTCGGTGACGACGAATACAGGCAAGCCGCTCAAAAGTACGCAGACGAGCGCGGATGCAGCAGTGTTTCCGAGCTTGAGCAACGATACGGAAGCTCTGTCGTGAGCTATACCCTATTGAAGGATAAGGTGATGCGATACGTGACCGATCATTCGCTTGCCGTAAGCGTCCTTGCTCCCGCGACCGACGCAGAGCTTGAAGCGACGCCTGAGACTTAATACATTCAAGACCGAAAGGAACGGACACATATATGCCGATCAGGATACCGGAAGGACTTCCGGCAGCAAGCACGCTGGAAAACGAGAATATATTCGTAATGAACGAGCTTCGCGCTCAAAAGCAGGACATCCGTCCTCTGAGGATAGCGATACTCAACCTTATGCCGACCAAGATAGTCACCGAGACACAGCTCATACGTCTGCTCTCCAACACTTCCCTACAGGTCGAGGTAACGCTTTTACAGACCGCCACTCACGTTTCGAGGAACACGTCCGCCGAGCATATGGCGACCTTTTACCAAAGCTTCGAGGACGTGAAGGATCAAAAATTCGACGGTCTTATCATCACCGGCGCTCCGGTAGAGGATATGCCGTTCGAGGCGGTGGATTATTGGCCGGAGCTTTGTCGAGTGATGGAGTGGTCGAAAACGCACGTTTTCTCCACCTTCCATATTTGTTGGGCGGCGCAGGCAGGTCTGTATTATCACTACGGCATACCGAAATATCAGCTTCCTCAAAAGCTTTTCGGCATCTATGAGCACAAGCCGCTGGTGCCAAACCACCCGATAATGCGCGGATTTGACGAGACCTTCCTCGCACCGCACTCGAGACATACCGAGGTAAGGACTGAGGATATCGCACGCGACGGACGCCTTACCCTGCTTGCCGCCTCCGAAAAAGCCGGCGCTTATATCGTCTCGGCAAGAGGGAGCAGGATGTTCTTCGTGACCGGACATTCGGAATACGACAACGACACACTGTCAAAGGAGTATTTCCGCGATCTCGATGCCGGACTTCCGATACAGATACCTTACAATTATTTCCCGGAAAACGATACATCCAAGCGTCCCCCGAACGTCTGGCGAGGTCACGCACATCTGCTGTTTTCGAACTGGCTCAACTACTTCGTATATCAGCTCACACCGTTCGACGTAAACGAGATAGGCTGACCGTCAAACCCTTGATCACGCGGCAATTCCCCGAATATCACGGTGCGCACACCCACCCATCCGCGCACCGCACACGATCGAAAGGCTTAACAAAATGAGCTTCAAAGTCTCCACAAGAAAAAAACAAAGAAACGGATACAGCATCGAGAATGAAGCGATCTATCTGCGCACCACGCTCTTCTGGCTCGGCGTATTCGTGTTTATCGCGCTTCCTATAATAAACTGCCTCGTACTGCAAACGGTATTCTTTGCGCTTGACGGAAACATAGCATACGGCAGTCTCTCGGAGGTCGTCTCCACTGTCCGATCCATCATCTCCGCACTCAACTCATACGCCGGGCTTGGTGTTCTGATCTGCGCCGTTGCGTATTTCGGCTTGTCCACCGGCGGCACGGTAGCTCTCGCGATGCTGTATCATCCGGTCACCGCCGTCGCTTCGACCGTCGCTTATATCCTTGCGGGCGGATCCTCCGTCAGCGCCGCGGTGTTCTATTTCGGCATCGATGCCCTCGCAGGTCTCGTCATCTACGCGGTAATTTACGTAATATTGATACTCATCCTCCACAAAAAAGGGAAACGCAGACTCCCTGCATCGCCCCCGCTCGAGGGGCGTCTTGCGGCACGCGGAGGTATGTTCACGTACATATGGGCGGCAGTAGCCATCTACGGCGGAATACAGCTTGCAAACACGCTGTATACGATGATAGACGCGTTTCTGGACCCCTCGCTCGGCACTCCGATCAACGCACAGGAATACATATATTGGGTAACGGAATATCTTTCCGTAGCCGTATACGCCGCAGTCGGTTACTTCGTGATACTTTCGATATGCTACTATGCGCAGTATTCGTTGCGCAATTTCAAGAAAAAAGCACCGCAGATCTGAGTCGAGAGCAAACTATATACAATTTCCCACGGGACGGTATACCGCAGTCGGACAAACGCGTATACCGTCCCGTAAGCTTTTCACTTGACGTATCCCAAGCTCTCTGTCTCAAAGCCCCGATCTCCGCTCACGTCTCCGCGGTTGCTCACAATGTATTTACAAAATCATATAAATTTGGTTATTATAATGTGATATAATTGTAGGGAACGGTGTTTCTTTGCAGGATGCTCGGAAATTCCGTTCACAAAGTGATCGTATCACGCTCCCTATCGAACACCGGACCGCAAAAGGTCTCTCACGTGCGTTCTCGAAACGGCGAAAAAACGGTGGGAGTGGGAAAGGAAGCTTTTCGTATGTCAGATAAAAATAAATTCGGACGCCGCACCGGTGACGACCGCACGGATGTAACGGCGCATACGTCCGCACAGAACAGCTCGCAGGACAAGGAAGCCAAAGGCTCCGGTCTTTCCGCACGTCTTATAGTCACCCTCGTGCTTTCCGGAGCGCTGATACTCAGCGTGTTTTGCTTCTTCATCATCCAACAGCTGTCAGCCACCGCGGCGTCGGCGGCTACCTATCTCCAGATCGTGACCGTGATCACCGTCGGGCTGTGCTCGGCGCTGATAATAGTAAACGTCATCTTAAGCTCGCTTGAGGCGCGCGGAGAAAAGCTCGAGACCAAGAAAAATCTTGCCCTCTCGCGCTTCCCCGTCGGTCTGTTCCGTCAGATATCACAGCCCACGGCTATATGTGAGGAGAGCAGCAAGCTGGTATGGGGAAACACCGCCTTTTGCGATCTTGTCTCAAGAGATGCCATACTCAACGGCGATACGGTGAGCAGACTCTTCGTATTCGAGCGCCTTGAAGCCCCGGATGATACGGACGGTACGGCACAGCTGCCGGCTTCCACGCAGAAGATATTCGATTATATGCTCAACTGCGGATACAAGCTTTACGCTCACGGCACCCCGGGCATCGGCAGGGATTGGCTGATACGCGCTTACAGGCACGTCTCGAACGGTACCACATTTTGCTTGCTCGTTTTCACCGAGCTTACCGAGCTTATCACTTGGCGTAACAGGTACACAGATGACCGTATGGTGTGCGCCTACATCGTGATAGACAACCTTGACGAGCTGGTATCACGCGAGCATGAAGCATACAGACGCGCCTCCACCGATATCGACAGCCGCATAAAGAGCTGGGCGCAGAAATATAATGCGGTCATCAAGGAATACGACCGAGATAAATACATCATGTTCTTCCGCAGTGCAGAGCTTGAAGGTATGAAGGAAAATAAATTTTCGGACATACTCGACAAGGTGCGTGAGGTCAGAGTCGGAAGCGAAGAGCTTCCCGTGACCGTCTCCATAGGTATATCCTTGCTTGACGGCACTCTTCCGGAAAAGGAGCGTTCGGCGCAGTCCGCGCTCGACGTCGCACTCAGACGCGGCGGAAATCAGGTGATAATCAACACCGCGACCGAGATGCAGTGCTTCGGAGCAAAAAATCTCACCGTCCAAAATCATTCGAGCGTCCATTACCGCGTATTTGCCGAACGGCTCGCGGTCGCTATGCGCGAATGCCAGCGCGTCCTTATAATGGGACATAAAAACCCCGACTTTGACGCTATAGGCTCGTGCGTGGGCATAGCCCGTCTCGCCATATCCCTCGGCAAAGAGGTTTACGTCGTCATGGACGAGAACGACCAGAACGTGTCGGAATGCATACGCACGCTCCGCAAGCTTCCCGTCTATGAGAATATATTCGTCTCGACGCTCACCGGAATGGATAACAACAAGGACACGAAAACTCTCGTGATCTGTTGCGACGTCAACAACTCCAAGCAGTTCGAAGCACCCGATATAGTCGCCAACGCGAACACGCTGTTCATAATAGACCACCACAGGCAGAACGAATTTACCCCCAAGCAGAGCGCAGAGCTTGGCGATAAGCAGAAATACGAATTCCTTATCGTTCCGTCGGCTTCGTCCGCGAGCGAGCTTGTATCCGAGATGCTGAGATACGCGCTTCCGGAGGGCTGTCATCTGGCGACAGAGGAAGCGGATATAATGTTCGCGGGAATACTTCTCGACACCAAGCAGTTCACACGCAACGCGCAGACGGACACCTTCAGCGCCGCCTTATATCTCAGAAACGCCGGAGCAGATCCGACAAGAGCGCAGGCGTTCTTCAAGACCGCGCTTGACGATTTCAAGCGCGAAGCCGGATTTGGCACCAACGTTATGATAGAACACGACTGCGTTGCCATCTCGACCGATACCGAAAGAAAGGGAGACGCCTCCCCTGCCAGACGCGTTTCCGCCGCAAAAGCCGCAGACCGACTTCTGAACATACGCGACATCCGCGCGTCGTTCGTCATAGCTCAGATGGAGCGTGATACCTTCATCTCCGCGCGCTCCGACGGCTCGATAAACGTCCAGCTGATAATGGAGGCACTGAACGGCGGCGGTCACTATAACGCGGCGGCAACGCTGATGAAGGACACCAAAGCCGAGGAAGCGCTTAAACAGCTCAGGGAAAAAATAGACAAATACCTCGGCGAGACCAAAAAGCTCGGAAAACACGGTACCGGACGCGACAAGACTAAAAAAGGCGGCGGAAACCTAAAGCGCATCACAGACAGTCTTTCGGGTATCAGAAACGTTACAAAAAAGAAGCCGCATGACACGGTCGCATCCCCCGAGCCGATACGGACGGATAAGGCTGAATGATACCCACCGATAGGATGTACATCCCGCGATCTCGGCTCTCAATATCGGTCAAGGAACATCAAAGAAAGAGCACCGTCACAAAACAGCCGTGATATTAAGAAAGGAATGGTCATAAAAATGAAGCTCATACTTCTTCAAGACGTAAAAGGACAGGGAAAAAAGGGGGAGCTTATCAACGTATCCGACGGATACGCAAGGAACTTCCTTCTTCCGAAGAAGCTTGCAAAGGAAGCAACGCCTCAGGCAATGGCTGAGCTTCGCAACGCGGAGACCTCAAAGCGGATACAGGACGAAAAGGAACGCGCTCGCGCCAAGGAAACAGCAGAAAAGCTTGAAGGCTCGGTAGTGAAGCTCTCTCGCAGCAGCGGAGCGGACGATAAGATGTACGGCTCCGTCACCTCAAAGGAGATCGCCGAAGCGCTGAGTGAACAGCACGGAATAGAGATCGACCGCCGCAAGCTCCAGATAGACGAACCGATAAAGGCGTACGGAACATACTCCATCCCGGTGAAGCTGTACGCGGACGTTACCGGCAAGATCAACCTCGTCATATCCAAATGACCGTAAAACGAAAGCGCAGAGCGAAAGGCAGAATACGGCATGGACAGTCTTAACCGTCAGCTCCCCGTCTCGTACGAGGCGGAGCAGAGCGTACTCGGAGCGATACTTATAAAGCCGGAGTGCTTCGGAGACGTGATAAATCACGTCAGAGGCGATGATTTTTACGTTGACGCGCACAAAGAGATCTTCTACGCTATGTTCAGGCTGTTTTCAGCCAGCCGCGAGATAGATTACGTAACGGTGATCGATAACGTGGTCTCGGACGGAGCTATGGACGCAGAACAGGCAAAGGAAACGGTAACAAGGATAGTTTCCGCCGTTCCCTCCGCCGCCAACGCTATAGATTACGCGAAGATAGTGCGCGACCGTTCACTGCGCCGCAATCTGATCGCGATATGCAGTGAGATCATCGAGGATGCACGGTCTGAGACGGACACGGCGGCAGGAATACTCGAAGCGGCTGAAGCCAAGATATACGCCCTTTCGGAAAACAACGTGGTGCGTAACTTCCGCCACATAAGAGAAGTGCTCCAGACCAACTATCATCAGCTTCAGGACCTGAAAAATAACCCGGAGCAGACCTCGGGCGTATCCACCGGATACAGTGTGATAGATAAACTGCTGGTCGGAATGGGCAAGGGCGATATGGTGCTCGTCGGAGCACGTCCCGGCGTCGGTAAGACCAGCTTTACGATGAACATAGCGACCAAGGCGGCAAAGAGCACCGGAAAAACGGTATGCGTATTTTCGCTTGAGATGTCCGCCGAACAGCTCGTTATGCGAATGCTTTCGAGCGAAGCAAGGATAGATAACTATATGCTTCGCGCACCGGCAGGGCTTCAGGATGAGAATTGGCAGTCGATAGCCGCCGCGTCATCCTCGCTTGCAGAGTGCAATATACTTATAGACGACACCCCCGGTATGTCGGTCACCGCAATGAAGAGTAAGCTCCGTCGCGTGAAGAATCTCGGTCTTGTGGTCATAGATTACCTTCAGCTGATGCAGAGCGAGACCAGAACGGACAACCGCGCACAGGAGGTCGGCGAGATATCCCGAGGCATCAAGCTGATGGCTAAGGAGTTCGGCTGTCCCGTGCTCACCTGCGCTCAGCTCAACCGAGCCGTCGAAGGTAGAAAAGACGGTCAGCCTATGCTCTCTGACCTCCGTGACTCGGGATCTATCGAGCAGGACGCGGACAGCGTTATGTTCCTTCACAGAAAAGCGGAGGACACCCAGCGCGTCCAAGTCATCATAGCAAAAAACCGTCACGGTGCCACGGGAACGGTAGAGCTTGGATGGACACCGGAATTCACTTCGTTCTACACTATCGAAACGGATCTCGACGATCCGGGAAGCGACGGATAACAGAGCGTCGGTATGCATATTATTAGTTCAAAGGTCAAAGAATTTATCTTGAAGGAGCACCTCATCGGCACAGGTGACCGCGTGCTCTGCGCTCTTTCCGGCGGCAGTGACTCGGTTGCTATGACCTTCCTGCTCACGGAGCTTTCGAAAGAGCTTGGCTTTTACGTTTGCGCCGCACACTTCAATCACAAGATAAGAGGCGCGGAAGCAGACCGGGATCAGGAATTTTCGGCATCTCTTTGCCGCAGTCTCGGAATAGAGCTGTATACGGACTGTGCGGACGTACCGACGATCGCCCTTCAAAATAAGGAGGGGCTTGAGGAATGCGCCAGAAAATGCCGTTACGCTTTTCTCGGCAGGTGCGCAAGCGAGCGCGGAGCCACTGCCGTTGCCACCGCGCATCACGCCGCGGACAACACGGAGACGGTGCTTTTCCATCTCTCGCGCGGCTCGGGGATAGGCGGACTTGGCGGCATCGCCCCGAAGCGCCCCTTTTCGGATGCAGACGGCAAGCTTGCCCTCATCCGCCCGATGCTTCCCTGCACCAAGAGCGAGATATTTGACTTTCTTAAGGAAAACGGTCTCGACTACGTTACGGACAGCACCAACGCCGACATCACAGCCTCACGAAATTACCTGAGAGCCGAAGTCATTCCGGATCTGCGAAAGCTCAATCCGTCGCTGGATGTCTCCGTATTAAATCTCAGCGAAACAGCAAGATGCGACGAGGAGTTTCTCGTCTCATTAGCCGAGCGGTTGCTCCCGTCCGCGAGCATAGCCGAATTAAGAGCGGCTCCCGAGCCGATACTGCGTCGTTATATCCGTCTTTTTTGCCTTCGCTCCCGTCCGCACGCCCCCCAACCGGAATACCGACACGTACGGGATATATGCGACGCGATAAGAAATACAGACGGCGTTTTTCGTTTCTCGCTTCCGGGGAGCGTGGCGATCGTCGGCAACGGAAAAAGCCTTTATCTTGAGGACGAACGTCGCGAGCCTTCGCAGGAATATACCGTCAAGCTCGAATGCTACGGCGAATACGAGGTTCCCCGTGGGCTTATATTTTTCACCGATGATCGGGCGAAGCTTGCCGCGTGGACGGAGCTTCATCCGAACGCCGTCAGCTGTACCTGCCGCCTTGAGAACGGCACGGGTGCACTCTATGCGCGTTCACAGCTCGACGGTGACACTTACGTGCGCGGCGGACATACGCGCCTCGTGAGAAAAGAGCTTAACCGCATCAAGCTTCCGCCGAGCAAACGCCCGTCCCTTCCGCGCTTCTGCGACGGCGACGGTATGATCTGGGTGCCTTACCTGCCGCCGGCAGATCGGGCACGTGCTCGGTCGGATAATTTTAAACAGTTAATTTATATCGGGTACACAGAAAATTAAATCAAGATACACAAGCATTTCAGCGTATTTCAACAAATTTGTGCGATAATAATACGGTGGTCGGAGCACCCGTGCGCTTTTGCCTTATGCGGCATATGATATAACGTAAAAAGTCACGCGCACGGCTCTGTACGAAAAACAGAATACGGAAAGAGGAATGATTCGTATGACAGATTGGAATGACGACGTCGACCGAGTCCTCGTATCACGCGAGGAGCTTAGCGAGATAGTATCGTGTCTTGCAAAACAGATAGATAAGGATTACGGGGAGGACGGTAAAAATCCGGTGCTCGTGGGAGTGCTTAAAGGCTCAGTCACATTTATGACCGATCTTATGCGCGCCACGCACATCCCGGCACAGATAGATTTTATGAGAGTGTCGTCGTATTGCGATGCAACGACCTCCAGCGGAAACGTCAATATCATCCTTGATCTTAACCGCCCAAATCTTCCTAATGAAGATATAATACTCGTCGAGGATATAGTCGACAGCGGACGCACCCTGAAATATCTCGTGAGCTACCTGCTCAATAAGGGCGCAAGGAGCGTAAGAACGGTAACATTGCTCGATAAGCCTTCACGGCGCGAGGTCGAGTTCGTTCCGGAGTACATAGGTAAGGAGATCGAAAACGCCTTTGTGATAGGCTACGGTCTGGATTACGCGGAAAAATACCGCACCTTACCGTATGTGGGCGTCATACGGGACGACAAGATATGACCAAGCGCTGAAAACTTCAAATAATAAAATCTTAACGATAGCGAGAGAAATACGGCACTATGAAAAAAAGAAACACCGGTCTGCTGATCTTCTATATCGCGCTCATAGCGGTAATATTTTTTGTGGTCACCAATACCATATCCGCGGCAAAGACCGACAGCTATGAGGATTACAGTAAGATCATCAGCGATTTTCAGAATGAAAACGTCACTTCGTTCGAGGTGAGCGAGAGCGGAAAGCTGACCGTTCACACCAAGGACGGCGCAGTCAAGAGCTATAAGCTTCTCGATTTCAGCATCTTTTACGCGGATCTCGGCGAGCTGATAGAGGAACAGTACAAAGCAGGCATAATAGAGAGCTACGACTACGAACAGCCCTCGAGCGCTTCAACTTGGCTCTCGTTGCTCCCCTCGATACTTTTGCTGGTAGCCTTCGTATTGCTCTGGATATTCCTTATAAACGGAACGCGCGGCACCAAGATCAACAGCTTCGGACGCGCTCACGCCAAGCTCGGCTCGGATGAAAAGAAACGCGTGCTGTTCAAGGATGTTGCGGGAGCGGACGAGGAAAAAGAAGAGCTTGTCGAGATAGTGGATTTCCTGCGTAACCCGAGTAAATATACCAAGCTCGGAGCCAAGATACCTCACGGTGTCCTTCTTGTAGGACCTCCCGGAACAGGTAAGACTCTGCTCGCAAAGGCTGTCGCCGGAGAAGCCGGTGTTCCCTTCTTCTCCATATCAGGTTCTGATTTCGTGGAGATGTACGTGGGCGTCGGAGCGTCAAGAGTACGCAGTCTGTTCGAGGAAGCCAAAAAGCATCCTGCTTCCATCATCTTCATAGACGAGATAGACGCGGTCGGACGTCACAGAGGCGCAGGTCTCGGCGGAGGACATGACGAGCGCGAGCAGACGCTCAACCAATTGCTCGTCGAGATGGACGGCTTCGGCTCGGGTAACGCGGTCATAGTTATGGCAGCCACCAACCGCCCGGATATACTCGATCCCGCACTTCTCCGTCCGGGGCGCTTTGACCGCAGTATAAACGTCGGTTACCCGGATATAAAGGGCAGATTTGAGATACTCAAGATACACGCTCAGGGCAAGCCCTTCGAGGACAGTGCCGATCTTGAAAAGGTCGCCAAAGCCACTGTCGGATTTACCGGAGCGGATCTTGCAAACCTCTTGAACGAAGCGGCATTGCTCGCGGCAAGAAGAGGTAAGCTCCTGATAGGCGAGCAAGAGCTTGAGGACGCATCCATCAAGGTGATAGTGGGTACTCAGAAAAAGTCCAGAGTTATAAAAGAAAAAGAAAAACGTCTCACTGCATATCACGAAGCAGGTCACGCCATCCTCACCAAGCTCCTCCAGCCGGAAAATCAGGTGCATCAGATATCCGTCATCCCCACAGGCGCGGCGGGCGGATACACCATACACCGTCCGAACGAGGATACATCGTATTCCTCAAGAAACGATATGAAGAACGATATCGTGGTGCTTCTCGGCGGACGTATGGCTGAAAAGCTCATAATGGACGATATCTCCACCGGAGCATCGAACGATATCCAGCGTGCGACTCAGATCGCCAAAAAGATGGTGATGAAGTACGGTATGAGCGACCTGCTCGGTCCTGTCGTGTACGGCTCTCAGCATTCCGACGATGAGGTGTTCCTCGGACGCGATTTCAGCGCCCAAAGAGACTATTCCGAGAGCACGGCGGCGCTGATCGACTCCGAGATAAAGAATATCGTCGGCTCTGCGTACGAGCTTGCCGAAAGACTGCTCACCGAAAATATGGATAAGCTCCATTTCATCGCGCAGTTCCTGATCAAGAACGAGATCATGGACGAATACCAGTTTGAGGCGGCGATGGGCGGCGCAACAAGCATCGAAGAGCTTGAGAATATGAAGGACGAGCAGAAGCGTCGCAGTATCGCGGAAAACAGCGAAAAGGCGCACCGCGAGGAAGAAGAACAGCGCAGACGCGAAGCCGAGGAAAGACGCCGTCTTGACGAGATGCTCGGCAGACCTCCGTACGATAATAACGGAAATAACAGTGGCGGTAACAACGGCTTCGGAAATAATTGACCGTTACCGTTACCACCACCCCCAAAAAGCCCCTTTTAAGAGTATATCTCCGAAAGGGGCTTTTGTAATGTAATATGAAAGGCGCCGCAAGCTCCCTCGCGACGCCTAAATATTCGTTTTTCGACACAATATCGGACACGCACGGCTCAGAGCGTGGCGCAGATGACCGCCTTTATGGTGTGCATACGGTTTTCCGCCTCGTCGAATACGATGGAACGCGGACCTTCAAACACCTCGTCCGTCACCTCGAGCGCATCGCGTCCGAAACGCTCGCACACCTCTCTTCCAACCTCGGTCTTAAGATCGTGATACGCCGGCAGGCAGTGCATAAACACCGCTCCCTCGCCTGCGTTCTCCATAAGCGCACCGTTGACCTGATACGGCGACAGCGCCCCTATCCTTTCCTCCCACACCTCGGCAGGCTCTCCCATAGACACCCAAACATCCGTATATATGACGTCAGCACCGCGGGTAGCCTCCATAGGATCCTCAATAAATCGCAGTGATGCACCGGAGCTTGCGGCAAATCCCCGACATTTCTCGATAAGCTCCCCGTCGGGGAAATATTCCTTAGGCGCACAAGCGGTAAAATTTAAGCCCATTTTCGCGCAACCGATCATAAGCGAGTTTCCCATATTGTAACGGGCGTCTCCCATATAAACGAAGTTTATTCCTTTAAGACGTCCGAAATGCTCGCGAATAGTCAAAAGATCCGCAAGTATCTGCGTGGGGTGATATTCGTTCGTAAGCCCGTTCCAGACCGGCACTCCCGAGTAATGAGCCAGCGTCTCCACCAGTTCCTGACCGTAACCGCGGTACTCTATGCCGTCAAACATCCTGCCGAGCACTCTGGCAGTATCCGCGATGCTCTCTTTCTTACCGATCTGCGAGCTTTTGGGATCGAGATACGTCGTTCCGATACCGAGATCGTGCGCCGCCACCTCAAAGCTGCAACGCGTGCGCGTGCTGGTCTTTTCAAATACGAGAACTATGTTCTTGCCCCTGTGAACGTCGTGAGGGATGCCCTTCTTTTTCTTCTCCTTAAGCTCGGCGGCTATATCGAGAAGCGCCTCTATCTCCTCGGGGGTGTAATCGAGCAAGGTCAAAAAGCTCCTGCCCTTAAGATCTATACTGTTTTTCATAACGGTATGCTCCTTCCTAACCTATGCAAGCTCGTCGTCGGCACAGCAGATCCTGAGCCTTCCCGACCGACCTTGCCGAAACATAGAATATATTTTAACGCATATCGCCGAAAATGTCAACGTAAAATATGTAAATTTAAATATCACGAAATATCACGCAAAAAAAGCCAACGTATATTGACACCATCGTTATTTTGTGCTACAATTACCGTACAGACCGAAAAACCTCGCATCAAGAAAGGACACGAGCATATGAGACAGGATGAGCTTTTCGATAACGGTTGGCTGTTCCACTTAGGCGATATAGAAACGCCCTTTCCGAGCGTCAAAGGACCGGCGTACGTAACGTCAAAGACGCAGAGAATGAAATCCGGACCGGCAAGCGTGGCATACAACGACCGACCGGACGATTACAGAATGGACGACGAAAAAGAGATAGAGTGCGAGCGCTGGATAAACGTTACCTTGCCGCACGATTTCCTCATAATGCAACCGGTGGATGCGAAAAACAATAACGCTTTCGGGTTTGTACAGCGTCAAAACGGCTGGTACAGAAAGCATTTCACCGTCCCCAAGGAGGACGAGGGCAAGCGCATCACCCTGCTGTTCGAGGCGGTAGCAACGCACGCGACCGTGTATCTCAACGGTTGCCTTATGAAGCATAATTTCTGCGGTTATACCTCCTTCGAGGTGGATATTACCGATATGCTCAAGTACGGAGAGGACAACGTGCTTGCGGTATACGTGGTGACCAAGGACTGCCACGAGGGCTGGTGGTACGAAGGCGGCGGAATATACCGTCACGTCCATTTGATAAAAACGTCGCCCGTTTGCATCGAGCTTTGGGGCGTTTACGCTATGCCGCGCCCGGACAGGGAGAGGGGCGGCTGGTACGTTCCGATCGAGACTGCAGTGCTCAACGAGACGTACGAAGATAAGCACGTATGCGCACGCACACGTATCGAAGGCGCGGATGGGGAGATCCTGTGCGAGGCAGACGGAGAATGCGATATACCGCTGAGAGAGAAGCGCATAATAAAATACACGGCAACCGCCGGCTCTCCCCTGCTTTGGAGCACGGACGAGCCAAATCTGTACCGTGTGATCACGGATATATACTATGACGGAGTGCTCACGGATACATATGTAACGAGATGCGGCTTCAGAGACGTGGTGATGGACGCAAACGAAGGGCTTTTCATAAACGGCAAACACACGACCATACGCGGCGTTTGCGCACACCACGGTTGCGGACTCACGGGAAAAGCCGTTCCGGATAACATAATGCGTTATCAGGTGCAACTGCTAAAGGATATGGGCGTGAACGGCTTCCGCACAAGCCATTATCCGCACGGCGAAGCTACGATGGACGCCCTTGACGAGCTTGGTTTTCTCGTAATGGACGAAACGAGATGGTTTGAGTCAACGGACGAGGGCAAGGAACAGCTCACGATGCTTATGAAGCGCGATCGCAATCGCCCGTCAGTCATCTTTTGGTCAGTCGGAAACGAAGAGCCGCACCACTGCACGCCCGAAGGCAAGCGCATTGCCAGAAGCCTTATGGCGCTCGCGCACAAGCTGGATAGCACGCGATGCATAATGACAGCAGTCGATCACCCCGAGAGAGCCACGGTGTATGACGAGCTTGAGGCTATCGGAGTAAACTACAATATCCAAAGGTATGATGAATTTCACGCAAAATATCCGAACAAACCCTTCTTTTCATCGGAGTTTTGCGCCACGGGCACCACGCGCGGCTGGTATTTCGATGACGACAGCGAGCGCGGGCACATCAGCGCCTACGACCACGATACGAATGATTATTTTGTAAGTCGCGAAAAGTCGTATAAGCTCACCGACCGAAAATGGATAATGGGCGGATACCAATGGACGGGGCTTGAATACAGAGGAGAAGCACAATGGCCGCGTCTCTGCTCGCAAAGCGGCGCGATAGACCTGTTCCTACAGAAAAAGGACGCTTTTTATCAAAATCGTTCCTTCTTCACCGAGGAGCCTATGGTACACCTGCTTCCGCATTGGAATTGGAGCGGCTTTGAAAATGAGGATATACGCGTTTTTGCGTACACCAACTGCGACGAGGTCGCACTCCTGCTCAACGGAAAAGAGATAGGACGCAGAAGTGTGGAGCGCTTCGGTCACGCGGAATGGCAGGTGCGATACGTTCCGGGAACGCTTAAAGCCATTGCTTACAGAAACGGAAAGGAGGTCGCGCACGACACTCGCATCACATCGGAAAAGCCTCACCGTCTGCGCTTACGTCTTGATAACGAAGCACCCCAACCTAACGGCAGAGATATGGCGATCGTCACCTGCTGGGTGGAGGACGAAAACGGTATCGCAGTCCCCGACGCATCCCCCACCGTAAGCTTTATGACCAACTCTCTCGGTCATATCCATTCCACCGGCTCTGACGTTTCGGATCACGTTCCGCTCAACTCCCCCGATAGAAGAATGTACGCAGGTCTCGTCACCGCGGCGGTGCAGGTCGGAGATCAAAAAGGCACTCTCAAGGTGTACGCAACCTCCCCGGGGCTTGTCTCTGCAGTCCTTAACATAGAGCTTTAAGCAAGCTTAAACACTCGACCGTAGCTTTACCGATACCAAACAAGCACCAAAAAAAGAAAGGAAGAGCTAATGCTATGAAAAAATTTTTACTTCCCGAAGGCGGAAACTTTTACAAAGCAAATCTGCACTGTCATTCCACGGTATCCGACGGAAGGCTCACACCGAGCGAGCTGAAAGCGGCTTATCTCGCAAAAGGCTACTCCATAATAGCTTATACGGATCACGAGGTCATGGTCCCCCACCCGGAGCTTGCCGACGAGAACTTTCTCCCATTAAATTCCTATGAATTGGCAATAGACGAGGACAGCACGGAGATACCGGAGAAGCGGTACACCTGTCATCTTTGCTACATCGCACTGTCTCCGGAAAACACCCGACAGGTCTGCTACCATCGCTCGAAGTACATCTGGGGCAACGCCGCCAAATACCGCGACCGCATAGACTTCGACCGAGACGCTCCGGATTACGAACGTCGATACAGCGCCGAGTGCATAAACGAAATGATAAAAATCGGAAGGGATAACGGATTTTTCGTCACTTATAATCACCCCTCATGGTCACTGGAGGATGAGAAGATCTATTCCGCCTACGAGGGCATGAACGCTATGGAGATATATAATTACGGATGCACGGTGGTCGGTTATGACGACCGCGATCCAATGCAGTACGATGACCTTCTGAGACAGGGGAAAAGATTGTACTGCGTAGCGACGGACGATAATCACAACATCCATCCGTTGACGTCAAGATACTGTGACTCCTTCGGCGGATTTACCGTGATCAAGGCTGATAAGCTCGAATATAAGACCGTCACGGACGCGCTTGTAAACGGAAGCTTCTACGCATCCGAAGCCCCTCTGATAAACGGTCTTTGGTTTGAGGACGGACGCATACATATCACCTACTCAAGCGCCGACCGCATCGCTATGCAGACAGGTATACGCACGGCAAGCTGTGTATATGACGAGATAGGAAACGGGATATGCGAAGCGTCCTTTGAAGTAAAGCCCGAGTACGAATATGTTAGACTCACCGTTACCGATAAGCAGGGACTAAGCGCATACACCAACGCATATTTTACCGATGAGCTTTTCAAATGACGCGGTAAATATCCGATGATTCGATATGTTACGATAATGGGAGCAAGCTCCCATTATCCTTTTTTGTTATACGCAAATCTTCAACGAGATCGACCGCGCGAAACCGCCGCTTGATGCATTATCTCGGGGAATTACCGCGTGAACGCTATTTTTTCAAGCACTTCGAGAAAACGGTCTGCTTCTTTTTCCGTATTCATAGCCCCAAAGCTTACTCTGACCGCTCCGTCCTCGGGCGTACCGAGCTTACGGTGAGCGGTCGGCGCACAGTGAAGTCCTGCACGGACGCATATTCCGTACGAGTCCAACCTTGCGGCTACCTCCTCCGAAGGAATATCCTTTACGGAAAAAAGAAATATAGCACCCTCCGAGCCGTCACCGTACACCGTCAGCCTGTCGGAAAAGGCATCAACACCCTTTGAAAGTCGGTGGTACAGCTGCTTTTCCAAGCTCAATATGCGGTTTTTACCGCGTCTTTGAACGAAATCCAACCCTGCCGACATCGCCCCGATAGCAGGCACGGCAAGAGTTCCTGCCTCAAGCCTATCCGGCAGAAATTCCGGCATAAACATCTCACGCGAGCGGATGCCGTTTCCGCCCTCGGTAAAGGTACCGAGAAGCGCTCCGCCATCTCCGGAATATCGCTCTCCGAATAAAACAAATCCGCTTCCGGGCAGACCGTACAGCCCCTTGTGCCCCGGAGCGCACAATATATCTATACCGTCACGACCTACGTCTATATCGAGAGCGCCGGCGCTCTGCGCGGCATCCACGAGAAAGATCATCCCGTTCTTGCGGCAAAGCTCGCCGATCCGCCTTATCGGCTGGACGATATTGCATATATTCGAATGGTGACAAGCCACAAGCATAGCCGTATTCGGACGCACTCCGTCCGATATAGCCGCGACTGCTCTCTCCGCATCCGCATAAGCAGGATACACGGTGTAGGTGATCAGCCCTCTTTCCGCCAGCCGCGCTATCGGGCGGATGACGGAATTATGCTCTATATCCGATATCAAAACATGGTCACCTGCTTTGAGTGCCGTTTTGATACCTAAGTTTATAGCGTGAGTTGCAGACGAAACGAAAACGACGTTTTCAAGCTCGCCCCCAAATTCATCCGCGATCTTTTTTCGACACTCGTACACGACCTCAGATGCTCGCATCGAAAGCACGTGTCCCGATCTTCCGGGATTTCCGCAGGAGCGGCTCATCACGTCCACGACCTTCCGTATCACGTCCACGGGCTTTGGAAAGGTAGTTGCGGCGTTATCAAAGTATACGAGCCATTGATCTTTTTTCATAACGCGCAAACACCCTTCATCGCCCTATCCGAAGCGGAGTGATGCCGTTATCCTCAAGCACTTTCAGCGCCTCACCGTATTGATGAAGGGAAACGGATATTCCGTAGCCACAGCCACCGCCGCCGTATTTCGCGGCAGGCTTTATCACCTTCGTCTCGATCCCATGCTCTCGCAAAAGCTTCTGTGCCTTGATCGAGCCGGTAAGCGAGCGGAGAGGTACCGTCCTTTCGGCGCTCTCGCTCATCCCCTCATCCGCCCCCAAGCCGGTCGGCGTTTTTCTGTTATCAGCGTATTTCATATCATACCGTGGCTTTCGCTTACGCAAAAGCTTCCTTTTCTTTATTGTGGGTAATTTGATAAAACGGTATCGCAGGCTCCGATCCCGAAGGATCGGCTCACCGTATCCGAGCATTCGGCAACAGCCTTGAAGCCGTTTGCGGCTTACCGTTTTTACGTTCGGGATACGCCGTGAAACGAGTAGTGCCTTCACCGTTATATTATGCCGACGCGCCGCCTGTTGCCACATCGCTCCGCATAGACTCACCCAATATCAATATCCGCCCGAGACTGTCCGAGCGGAGCAAATATCATCTCCACAGCGTCATCGACAGCACCGCGGATATCAATGTCGCAATTGTAGCTGTAAGTGCTTTGACGCGGTAATACCCCGACATTTTAACTCCGCACGGCACAGCAAAAGCCGCGACCTGAGCATGCACCGAGACGCCCGACCACGCGACTGCGGCAACGGTCATCACCCTTCCGAGCGCCGCAAGCCCTCCCCCGACGTACGAGCCTCCGACACCCCCGAACAGACGCGCGATCATCACCGTGCCGGAAGAAAACTCAAGAAATGCAGCGACCGACGTCGTTATAACGTCAAAAACCATCCCCTCGCCCCCAACGATAATTCCGATAATGCTCGCAATCACAGTGCCTATCAATTCAAAAAACACCACCGAGCCGCAAACGGAGAGCATCGCCCCGACCGCACCCGTAATGGCGCCGATCACCGTCCCAAAAACCGTATATCCACCGTCCGTATCGGGCAAGGATAAGCCGATATCTCGGGGAATTACCGCATCGTCGCGTTTACACAGCATTCCCGATATCACGGATGAGACCAATGCGATCACCCAGACCTGCACACCGAACGCTGCGCTTCCCCACATCGAGACACCGATAAAAGCAACACAAAATCCAACGCCGGGATTACTGCACAAACCAAGCAGTACCTCCGCCTCGCTCGCCGTGCACACGCCGTTCTCCTTCAGCTCACAGACATTTTTCGCACCGATAGGAAAGCCTGCCACAGAGCCGAGAAGGAACGCACCGGCTCCAGCTCCGCTTGAGCCGAAAAGAGCACCGAACGGCTTTGCGAACACCCTTGCGCATACTTGACCGAAGCCGCAAGCAACAAGCAAGCCCGAGGCTATCATAAACGGAAAGAGCGAAGGCACGAGCGTCTCCGCGCAAAACACGAGCGAAGCCGAGACCGAACGCTTGACCGTCTGAGAGCTGACGGTCAGATACGCCGTCAGAAAAAGAGAAAAGACAGCAAGCGCCGCTCTCGTGCCGCGAAAGCCGCAAGCACCGTATTTCAAGCGCCGACACGGCGCACTGCGTATACGTTTACCGTTCTGCAAGTATGTATCCACCCCGATCTGCATATATTTCAAAGCGGAGACCGCTCAAGAGATTATATACACAGAGACGTCAAAGTATGAAAACGTTACTTTGCACGCCACCGAGCGAGTACCGATGACACCGCAAGAAAGGAAGCCACAAGTCTGAAAGATAAATCTTTCAGGGGCGTTTTGTGCCTTAGCAAAGTTGAAACCGTCACAAAACTGCTGTAATTTAGAAAGGCATGGTCATAAAGATGCGAAAAACCAAAAACAAAAACGGTACTGCGGGCAGAGCGTTGCTCAAGAGCGTGACTGCCGTATCCGACCGAGCCGTAACGGTGAGCGGCTGTAAAAAGATCGAACGGTACACGGGAGAGGAAATTCGCCTGCGGCTTTGCGACGTATTTCTGAACGTCACGGGAAGCGGTATGACGCTAAGCGTATTCTGCCGCGACGAGATAGAGATCACGGGCGAGATCACCTCGATAAGCTTTGACAGATCCGGAAAATGACGCACCGAAAGGAGATCTTCAAGTGTTCAGAAGGCTGATACGTTTTTTCAGAGGTAACGTGACCGTCTACGTGCCGCAGACCGACAAGGACGCTTTTCTTGCCCTGTTGGTCACATCCGACATCTCGGCGTCTACGCGACCGACGGACGGAAACGGAGGGATACGCGCGGAATTATCCCCCGGATGTATAAAAAAACTCGCTCCCGACCTTGACAAGTTAAAAATTAAAGTGTATATTATAAGTGTTGAAGGTTGCTTGGTACTGCTGTCGGCACTTCGCTACCGTCTCGGTGCCGTTCTCGGAGCAGTGCTTCTCGTCTTGCTCGTATGGCTGTCCTCTCTTTTCGTGTGGCGAGTGAATATAGTCGGAGCGGACGGCATCTCCGCCAACACGCTGAAGCTTCGTCTGAACGAATTCGGCGTCGGTGTCGGAAGCAGGATCTCGGATATCGACACACTTGAGATCGGCGATGCGTTCCTGCTTGCATATCCGGAGCTTTCGTGGGTGTCGCTCGATATAACCGGCACCACGGCAACGCTTACGGTCAGAGAGACGGTACTGCCGAACAGAGAGCCGAAGAGCGAAGGACAGCTTCTCGTAGCAAATGAAGCGGGAGTGATCGAGAGCGTGCTCGTTTACAGCGGAGGTGCGACCGTACAGCCCGGGAGCGTAGTCAAAAAGGGCGACGTGCTCATAAGCGGACTGATCTCGGGTAGCGGACTTCAATACACGCCGGATCCCGTACTGCGTATGGGAAACGCCTCCGGCACGGTCACAGCAAGGGTAGAACGCTCCCTTTCGGTCAGCGTACCGCTGGAGGAGACCGTATATACGGCAGACGGAAGCTCGCATCTGCGCCGAACGCTGAACATCCTCGGCAGGTCATTTTCCTTTGGAGCACACAGACCGGATGCCGAATGCTCCGAGACAGAAAGTCGGTACAACGTAACACTGTTCGGTATCATAGAGCTTCCGATAGAAGTAACGGAAACGGTATGGACGGAATACACCGTCTCACACGTCACACGTACCGAGGACGAAGCCGCCCGACGCGCAAGAAAGCTCGCAAGCGAGATGATCTCAAGCGATATAGGAGACGGCGAGACGCTTTGGATAAAGATCACACAGACAGAGCACGACGGCGTCTGCACGGTGGACGCGACCTATTCTTGCATAGCGGAGATAGGCGAGGTGTACCGACTCGGCGAATAGAGAAACCCAGAGGAACTTAAAGGTAACGTATCAGCAAAAAGGAAGAGCAACGAATGGAAAGATCGATAAGCCTCGGGAGCGTCGACGAGATGAACGCGCTCTACGGAGCGCTTGACGTAAATATACGCACCGTCGAGAACTGCTTCGGTGTCAGCTGTGTAAGCAGAGACGGCGGCAGCATCATCCTCTCGGGAGAGGACGAGGTCATGCTCGGACGTGCCGCGGACGCTCTCGAATATCTAAAGAGCGTCGTGGACACAGAGGGGCATCTCACCTCTCAGACACTTGAATACACCTGCGCCATGTTCAAGGACGGACACGGTAAGGAGCTTGGCGAGCTTGACGGAAACTGTGTTTGCCTCACCTTCAAGGGCAGACCGATAAAGCCGCGCACGGTAGGTCAGCACAGCTACGTTGAGGCCATACGAAAAAACACCGTGGTATTCGGAATAGGTCCGGCAGGAACGGGAAAGACCTTTCTTGCGGTCGCCACAGCCGTTTCCGCGCTCCGCTCAAAACAGATATCGAGGATAGTTCTGACGCGACCTGCGGTGGAAGCCGGAGAAAAGCTCGGATTTCTGCCCGGAGACCTTCAGACCAAGATAGATCCGTACCTCCGTCCGCTTTACGATGCGCTGTTCGAGATGTTCGGCTCGGACGGATACACCCGATATATAGAGCGAGGGACCATCGAGATAGCTCCGCTCGCGTATATGCGCGGAAGGACGCTCGACGATGCCTTCATAATACTCGACGAAGCGCAGAACACCACCGGAGAGCAGATGAAGATGCTGCTGACGCGTCTCGGAAACAATTCAAAGCTCGTCGTCACCGGAGACCTTACGCAGACCGATCTGCCGCGCGGAGCGGTAAGCGGACTTGCCGAGGCGGCAAAGGTGCTCGAGCATACGGAGGATATAGCCATCCACCGCTTCACGGACAGGGACGTCGTAAGACATCCTCTCGTCAAGCGGATAATACTTGCGTACGAACGTTACGGAAAAAAGGACTGAGCCGAAGGGCAAAAGCTCAGCACGAAAGCACAGCCCAAAAGACACGGAGCTTTTCAAGAACGGAAGGAGAATGCAGATATGAACAGCATATACATCAGCAACAAACAGAATAAGCTCGAGGTGACGCATCTGTTGCGCGGTATGATACGTCGCGTGATAAATTTCTCACTTGAATACGAGAATTTTCAGGTCGAAGCCGAGGTATCCGTCACACTCACCGATAATAAAGGCATCCGTGCCCTGAACCGCGATTTCAGAAACATAGATCGCGAAACGGACGTGCTCTCCTTCCCTCTTCTTGAGGACGCCCCCCCGCAGTCGGAGGAAGAAGCAGAGCCGCCCGAGCAAAAGCTTCCGCTGGGAGATATAGTCATCTCGCTTGAAAAGGCTCGCGAGCAAGCAGTGCAGTACGGTCATTCCTTCGAGCGCGAGGTCGCGTTCCTCTGCGTGCATTCCGTTCTCCATCTGCTCGGTTACGATCACGAGACGGGCGAAGAGGACGAAAAACAGATGTTCTTCAAGCAAGAGGAGATATTGCGCATACTCGGAATAGAAAGATAAGACGTCGAAATATAAAAAAACGAGAGGGCTTAGCCCTCGGGGAAGGATAAAGACCAACAAAATGAAAACAGGCTTCATCGCTTTGGTCGGCAGACCTAACGTGGGAAAATCCACACTTCTGAACGCTCTGGTGGGCGAAAAGCTCGCCATCGTATCGAAAAAACCGCAAACGACGAGAAACAAGATCACAGGAATACTCACAAAGGGCGAAACGCAGTACGTGTTTATGGACACGCCCGGAATACACACACCGCGCACCAAGCTCGGAGACCGTATGATGAAGGACGCGAACGACGCTATGGGCGGAGTTGACGCCGTGGTGCTGATGGTCGAGCCGGTACCGAAGCCCGGAGAGATAGAGCTTGGAATACTCGAAAAGCTCTCAAGATCTCACATTCCGACGGTCCTCGTGGTAAATAAAACAGACCGTTCGGATCCCATACACATAGGAGATACCATCAAGGCGTATTCGGCAGTCCACGATTTCGAAGCAGTCGTCCCCCTCTCCGCGCTGAAGGAAAAGGGAGTAGACGAGCTGCTTTCGGAGCTTGACGCATTTATGGCGGACGGAGAGTGGCTGTTCCCCGAGGATGCGATAACCGATCAGCCGGAACGCGTCATAGCCGCGGAGCTGATACGCGAAAAGATACTGCGCGTAATGGACGACGAGATACCGCACGGCACCGCGGTCGTGATCGAGGAATTTAAAGAGGACGGCAACCTGCTCCGCATCCGCGCCGAGATCTTCTGCGAAAAGCAGTCCCATAAGGGCATGCTCATAGGAAAGAACGGCACGACGCTCAAGCTTATAGGAAGCCGCGCAAGAGAGGATATGGAAAAATTCTTCGGCACCAAGGTGTTCCTCGATCTTTGGGTAAAGGTCAAGGAAAATTGGCGCAACAGCGACGTGATGCTCAACAATTTCGGCTTCAACGGCGGCTCGGACGGAGATATCTGACGGTTTTTATTCCACCCAAAAAAACAAAGGAGAATACAATGACGGTAACAGAAAGAAATGATAAAGTAAAACAAATTTTGCAAAGTTTCTACGACAAAGCTATGGATAATAATTTTGCAATAGATGAATCTTTGTATAAGTTCGATTTAGACAGTCTGTTTAATACTGCGGTTTGGGGATTTCGAGAAATTCTTTTAGTGGTTTTGGTCGCAATGAAACTTTACCCCAATTACAAGGCTTCAAAAGAATTGTACGAATGTAATCCACGAGCATTGTTCGAGGGACCTATAAAAGAATTTTTGATAAATAACCACATTCCACACCGAAAATCCGGACCGCTTAATATAGCAAAAGCCACCAAAGGATTAAATAACAGTTGGGCAGCGCAACGTCGCCCAAAAGACGTAGCAGAGTGCGTTGTCAGAATAATCAAACTGCTTGAAGCATCCGCACGAGTTTATGTCGACTATATCGGTGTATCGTTATTGAGAAGACTTACCGCCGAAACTGTGCATCTCGAAGAATATAACATAGAGCGTGATCCTTCTTCCGATCCCGAGGTATTGTTTTATTTGTGCGACGAACTTATACACAAATCCCCCGATGCAGGAAATACTCCTCAAAAGATTTCGGCGTTGCTATTGAAAAACTACCATATTGGACTACACACACAGGGGTAGTTGTAACAGGCAGTGATGACAGAGCTTCTGTAACCAGCACTACAAGCAAAAAGCCCGGCGATATAAACGAAGAGAATCCCGAAGGAGTTATTCTCAAGGTTTACGAAATTACATTAAAACCTTTCGACATTGCTCGCATTCGAGATTCTTATGATTGCTTAAAGATTTACAAAGAAAATAGCGGAAAATCCATTTCGGAGGTAATTGTTATTTGCCGCCCGGAAGATTGTCCTGCGGAAATGAAAAAGAATAATCTACACTTATGTATGGGCAGTTATTCTTACAGCGAAATTACATATTACTATTGGAACATTTCGGAGTGGGTAGCCGAAACATTGCAAAGAATGACCGCTGACTCAAGAGAATTATTCTACTTAGAACTGAACAGTTATATATCAGACTTTAACACAGCCGAAAGAGTCAAACAGTTGTGGCAAAGTTTGAACCAAGAAATCTAAATTATTTTTACTCTTCCCTCAAATATGCTGTCACAGCTTTGGCGATAACTTCGGCAAGCTTGCAGGGAACAGCATTTCCTATTTGAGTGTAGATCATACTTTTATTGCCACAAAAAACATATTCGTCAGGGAAAGTTTGGATTTTCGCAGCCTCTTTTACAGTTATTCGACGTAGCCTCGCGGGAGCTTCTTCAAAACTTGGTGTAATAGAACCGTCCATTAATCCTTTATGATACTTAACGACCCAATCTTCGGTAGCATTACCGTATAAATACTCTTCATCTATAAACGGGGTTTTATTTCCGCCCATAGAAGCGGGTAATGTATTGGCATATCCGTCAATATCGATCGGACGTCCTTGACCATTAAAATACATACCTGCATACGGAGATTTTCTCATAATAGGACGTGTCGCAAAAGTTATTTTTGCAGTGCAAGTATTAGGATTGATTTTTGTTCCGGCTCTGCCTAATGGCTTGAGTAATTCTCGAATAGCAGGCGCCTTATGCTTTTGCTCTTCGATCAGAGTTTCGATTCGGCTGATCATAAATGGATTTCTGTCGTTTTTTACGCCAACAAAAAATACTCGCTCTCGCTTTTGAGAAACTCCATACTCGGTGGCATTTAACATAAACGGATAACAAGTGTAACCTAATTCGGCAGTACGTTCGAGATATCTATTTCTAACAGCGTCCCATTTATCCAAAACCCCAAGCGCTTTTACATTTTCCATAACAAATGCTTTGGGTTGAACGATCTCCACAACATCTAAAAAAGTAAAAATCAATTGGCTACGCTCATCTTCGGGATTCATTTTTCCTGCGATCGAGAAACCTTGACAAGGAGGACCTCCGAATACGAGGTCGACGCCTTTGTATTTCTCAAGTTCAGGAAAAATATTACGAACGTCATCGTTCAGCATAACAGCGCCGGAACGATTGGCACAATATGTTTCGGATGCTTCTCTCATCAACTCATTTGCAAGTGCAATTTTCACACCAGCTCTTTCAAAACCAACATCCATTCCGCCTGCTCCTGTGAAAAGTGAAATGGCGGTAAATTTGTGGCTACCTACATTTGACTCTATAAATTCCAAAATATCGTTCGGAGTACAAGATAGATAAGTACAGATTTTTTCAATGCTTTCCAAAGAAATATATTCGTTTCTTCTCATTCTTGTCAAAATGTTTGC
>CAZMWM010000008.1:0-36603 GCA_964570105.1 uncultured Lachnospiraceae bacterium
GAGCGCCGTTTTTGATCGCGATATCAACGGTGTCCGCATCCTTTACGCCCGCGCCCGCCCAAGTCTGTATACCGTATTTTTTCTTCAGTGCATCAAATTCGTCTTTTGTGGCAATGAAGCCGCTGTCGCTACTGAACATACAGGCACAGTAACCGTACGTATACGGATCGACCGTATGCTCGCCCAAGTATCGCGAGGGATAAAAGACGTGTTGCTTGTATTTGTTCCCGTACTTTTCGCGAATATACTCATGGAGCTTGCCGCTAAAGGTATTTACCACACATCTGTCCGTATATCCGTAACCGTCCAACAGTTTAAGAACGCGGTCGCAGGTGTCGTAGGCTGTCTCCTCGTTTCCGTCGACCGGATATTCCTTGAGTTCGATATCGAGCGTCATTGTCGGATGATCTTTTACAAGCTCCATAAACTCAATAAATGTGGGGATCCTGCACCCGGCAAATTCCGAGCTTTTTTTGATGCCGGCATCAAGGGCTTTGAGTTCCTCAAGCGTCATATCGGATACAGCACCGCTACCGTTGGTCGTTCTGTCCACGGTCCCGTCGTGCATGATCACAAGCTTGCCGTCCTTGGACATACGGACATCGGTCTCGATCTGATCGACGCCAAGCCCTATAGCCGCCTTGAAGGCTTCGAGGGTGTTTTCCGGGTATTTATCAGACCAGCCGCGATGCGCTGCTACCCAAATATTCTGTTCGCTTTGTGTCCAATAGTTCACGATCGTTTAACTCCTTGCGCGTTATACGCGGATCATTTCAAGAGATACATTATCTTTGTATTCTTCCGGAGCCGTCTCCGCCTGCGAGCTTCTCGACCTCGGAAACGGTCATCATATTATAGTCGCCGGGGATGGAATGCTTGAGAGCGGATGCGGCGACCGCAAACTCAACTGCCGCCTGAGTATCTTTGCCGTTAAGCAGAGCATATATGAGACCTCCGCCAAAGGAATCTCCGCCGCCGACGCGGTCGATGACCGTAAGATCGTACTTCTTCGAGAAGCAGTAATCTTTTCCGTCGTATAGCATGGCAGACCAGCCGTTGTGTGACGCTGAATAGGATTCACGAAGCGTGATAGCGACCTTTTCAAATCCGAATTTATCCGCAAGCTGTTTTGCAACGGACTTATATCCTTCGTGATTGATGGTTCCGCCGTATATATCGGTCGCCTCAGCCTCGATGCCGAATACGTCCTTGGCGTCCTCCTCGTTAGAGATGCAGACATCGATATATTTGGCAAGCTCGGTCATAGCTTTATTTGCCTCTGCACGCGTCCAAAGCTTTCCGCGATAATTGAGGTCGCAGGAGATCTTGACACCGTGTGCCTTTGCCGCTTTGCAAGCATCTACGCATATATCCACCACGTTCGGTCCGAGCGCCGGGGTGATACCGGTAAAGTGGAACCAATCCACACCTTCGAATATGCTGTCCCAATCAAAATCCTCGCGGCTTGCCTTTTGGATGGCGGAATTGGCTCTGTCATATATACACACGGAGCCGCGCTGCGACGCGCCCTTTTCGTTGTAATATATGCCCACACGGTCTCCGCCGCGGACTATCTTCGAGGTATCCACTCCGTAGCGGCGAAGGGAATTGACCGCAGCCTGTCCGATGGCGTGTGAGGGCAGCTTGGTAACGTAAGCCACGTCCATACCGTAGTTAGCGAGAGAAACGGCAACGTTTGCTTCTCCGCCGCCAAATGTAAATTCCACCGTAGAAGCCTGAACGAATCTCTCATAGTTCATAGGCTGTAAACGGAGCATCAGTTCACCGAATGTAACGACTTTCATGATCTGTATCGCTTCCCTTGAGGAAGCATCTCCTTATAGTATTGTTTTGAGGGTGAAAACAGGTCATCCTCAATCCTGCTTTGATTATAGCAAATATTTTATCTTTTGTCAACAGCTGTATGTGAAATTTATGCTACAAAATAAAGCTTAGACAGTTATTTTTTATTTCACGTCGCACATCTTAAAACGTACCTGCCCGTAAGTTTGGAAAAAGTTTACGTAAATAGGGTTTACAAGCGCGAAAAATATGATATAATATAAAGTTAGTCAGCATTGTTTAAATTCACAGTGCGTTTGTGGGACTGCGCAGTAATATTTCATAAAAGGAGAATTTGAAATTGATAGTACAGCTCGACGAGGCAAAAAGAACGTTGCTTGCCAAAAAAGGAGATATAGAAGAGCTTGCGGCGGCGCTCAAGCTCGATGAACTCAAGAAGGAGATAGCGGAGCTTGAGGAAAAAACGCTGGCGTCCGATTTTTGGAACAGCGCGGATAGTTCCGGAGAGATACTCAGAAGGATCAAATATCTCAAAGATAAGGTCGCGGCGTACGATGCTTTGGCGTCAAATCTTGAGGATACGCTCACGCTTACGGAGATGGCGATCGAGGAGGAGGACGAAAGTGTTACCGAGGAAGTGCTTGCGGCGGTAAACGACATAGAGAAAGAAGAAGCAAAGCAGAGAATAGAGATACTGCTTTCCGGGGAGTATGATGCCAACAACGCCATTCTTACGTTCCATCCCGGTGCAGGCGGAACCGAAGCACAGGATTGGGCGCTTATGCTTTACCGTATGTACACCAGATGGGGAGAAAAGCATAATTACTCGGTCAAATTGCTTGATTGGCTCGACGGAGAAGAAGCCGGGATCAAAAGCGCTTCTATACGGATAGAGGGCGTAAATGCTTACGGATATCTCAAGAGCGAGAACGGAGTTCACCGTTTGGTCAGAGTCTCTCCGTACGACGCTTCGGGCAGACGTCACACCTCGTTTGCTTCGGTGGAGGTAATGCCGGAGCTTCCGGATGACAACAAAATAGAGATCCGACCGGAGGATATAGAGGTGACCGCTCACCGTTCGAGCGGCGCCGGAGGTCAGCATATCAACAAGACCGACTCCGCCATACGCATAACGCATCTTCCCACCGGGATCGTGGTAGGCTGTCAGACCGAACGAAGCCAGCTTCAAAACAAAGAAACGGCTATGAAGATGCTGAAAGCTAAGCTCCTTGAGATCAAAATACGCGAAAATCTCGAAAAGATCGAGGATATCCAGGGAACTAAGTACAATATTGAGTGGGGAAGTCAGATACGCTCGTACGTATTTATGCCGTATACACTTGCCAAGGATACCCGTACCGGGTATGAGGACGGTAATATCCAAGCAGTCATGGACGGGGAGATAGACGGCTTTATAAATGCGTATCTGAAAATGAATGCAAAAAATTAACGGTCGGGCGTTATATATCACCCGAGACCTTGAACGAGTTATCACGCAATGGCATCGAGCTTTATCCAAACGTAAGGAAAAACGAATGAAGGATATTATGAATAACCGAATTTTCAAAAAGATCACAGCGCTTGTATGCGTTGCCGTACTGTCTTGCTTTTCGTTCATCTCTTGCTCCGTGCAAAGGGCTTATCCCGGCGCACCGGATGGGATGCGTCCGATCAACGACGGCTCTATCGGAGCTGTGTTGTTCGTACCGAGCTATTGGAGCGTGGATACATCTGCCGGCATACCTATGGGGTACGTTTCCACGAACGACCGAACTATGGTCACCTTGGCGTACGTATCGGCGGACGAGCTTGACGGACGTTCACCGCAGGAATATTGGAACAGCTATGCCGAGCAGTTTCGTGAAGCGATATCGGATTTTTCCGTCGTCAAGGATGACGAAAACGCAAAGGATTATTCCACGAGGATCATAGCAGGCAAGGATGCTTACGAATTTGAATTTACCGGGAATATCACGGGACTTGAATATCATTACAGGCAAGCGCTTTTAAGATCCGATGACGGTGGACTGTATATGATCACTTACAGCGCCTCCGAAGAAAAATATGATACTCACCTTGATATCCTGCTTGGTGACATATATGATAATTTCACTTTTACGAACGAGATACTCTCCGTGGAGGATAACAACACTCTTCCGCCGGAGAGCGAAGAAGGTGTCTCCGTCCCGGACGGCATGCAGCTCATTTCAAACGGCGCTGTGGATTACCTTATGTTCGTTCCGGAGAGCTGGACTGTTTTGATGAACACCGGTGTCTCCGCGGCTCGCGTATCGGATACGGATGAAACGACGGTCAGCACGACTGCATTCAACACGAGATATACCTATAAACAAATAGACGAATTTTGGAGCTCGCGCGAGACCGATATCATAAATACGTTCGGCAATATGACTTATATATCGGAGAGCAGATACGTTGATATCACCGTTGACGGATACGATGCGAGAACATATGATTTTACTATCTCACGGGGCGGTATTGATCACAGATATTCGGAAACGGTGCTGATACGCGACGGATACGTTTATCTTATAACCTGTTGTTCGAAAGCGGAGACGGCGGACTTGCATACTGCCGAATACGAGCAGATAATATCACAATTCAAATTCAAGTAATCTAAAAAAAACAAGATAATACGTTCTTGAGGAGAGATAAAAGCTATGGTAGGTAAAATACTCATCGTAAGCTCGGCGAATATGGATCTGAATATGCGGATCGTTGAGATGCCCGACAAAGGGCGAACGGTCATGGGTTGCGGATATTCATACGTTCCGGGCGGAAAGGGAGCAAACTCCGCTACCGCAGTTGCAAGATTGGGAGGGAAGAGCTGTTTTTGTACCGCTGTCGGTAACGATACCAATGGAAGGACACTGCTTGGCGTATACGAAAAAGACGGCATCGATACCTCTTTTGTTAAGGTATGCGAGAACGTGTCGACGGGACTTGCCACTGTAATGGTAGAGGCTGACGGCGCCAACAGGATATGCGTTTTTTCCGGAGCAAATTCCATGCTTGAGCCTTCGGATGTGGTGAAAGCTGTAGAGCGCTCGGCTCCGGACGCGGTGTTTTGCCACTTCGAGATACCGTTTGATACGGTGAAGGCGGCACTTCTTGCTTCTGCCGAAAAAAACATACCGTCTTTCATCGATGCAGGACCGGCGAGCGCGGAATATCCTCTTGAGGAACTGTCTCCCGTGACCGTTTTCTCTCCCAATGAGACCGAGACCGAGATATATACCGGTATAAGACCTGTGGATCCCGCGAGTTGTCGCGAGGCGGCGGAAAAGCTTCTTAAGCGTGTCAAAGCCGAATATATAGTCATAAAGCTCGGGGGCAAAGGCGCGGCTGTGTACGACTGCAAAAGAAAAGGTGATGTCGTGATAGTTCCGAGCTATGATGTAAAGGTCGTCGATACCACATCTGCCGGGGATGCGTTCACCGCCGCTCTCGCTCTCGAATATACGAGAAGCGGAGATATGCTTCGTGCTTGCCGCTTCGGTAACGTCGTTGGCTCTCTTACTGTCTCAAGACCGGGAGCCGGAGATTCCATTCCCACTGCTGATGAATGCGATAGCTTTATCAGGCAGAACGGCATAGTGATCTAAATGTAAACAAAAGGAGCTGTTGACAATGTCGGAGCATCTTGTTGGCAGAGTGCTCGGTGTGGATGCCGGAACGGTCCGTACCGGGATAGCGGTCAGCGACGTGGACGGTTTTTTGGCGCGTGCTGTCTGTACGGTCAAAGCAAACGGCAGACGTGAGCTTGCCGAAAAAATATCGGAGATGGCAGAGGAATTTTCGGTCAGGTTGATAGTCATAGGGAATCCGATAAATATGAACGGAACTCGCGGTGAGAGCGCCGAAAGGATAGCCAAGCTCGCAGACGCCGTAAGAGAGATTTCCGGGCGCGAGGTCATCCTTTTCGATGAACGCTGTACCACTATGGCGGCGGCGCAGATACTTAATCTCACCGATACGCGAGGAAGCAAGCGCAAAGCTGTGATCGATCCTCTCTCTGCCGAAATAATCCTGCAGAACTATCTTGACAGTGAGCGAAGAAAAACATAAATAACAAGCTTTATACTTTATCTATCTAAATTCACCGAAACGATCTTTATATTACAGGAGGATATAACGATGGGACTTATCAGAGCCGCGTTTTCTGCCGGCGGCAGTGTGCTTGCAGATCAATGGAAGGAATATTTTCAGGTCGACTCAATGTCGAACGACCAGCTCGTCGTCAAGGCGTATAAGCAGACGAAGGGCAATAACAAGGGCGGGAACGACATCATATCCAACGGCTCGTGTATAGCGGTCGGAGACGGTCAGGTAGCGCTTATTGTCGAGGACGGAAAGATAGTCGAATTTTGCGCCGAGCCGGGAAGGTTTATATGGGATTCATCAAGCGAGCCGTCTATGTTCTGCGGCGGATTTTTATCGGGGCTTGCAGACTCGTTCAAAAAGTTCGGTGAGCGCTTTACCTTCGGCGGAGACCGTGCCAAGACGCAAAGAGTGTATTACGTAAACACGAAAGAGATAATGGATAACCGTTTTGGAACGACGACGCCTATGGTTTATGACGATCCTTACTACAAGACGGCACTGTACGTGAGATATCACGGACAGTTCAGCTTCAGGATAAAGGATCCTATAGTATTCTTTACGTCTATATCGGGAGGAGTGAGCGAGGTGTTTTCGCGCGCCGCGCTTATGGATATGTGCAAGGATGAATTTATGACCGCGCTTGACAGCGCCCTTGCGAAGCTGTCGACGACCGGTGTAAAATTCAGTCAGCTTCCAATAAAGCAGCGCGAGCTTGCCGAATATATGTCGGACACGCTTGATGCGGATTGGATGGCGCGTCGCGGAATGGATGTCGTATCGGTAGCTATCGCAAAGGTAACTCCGGACGATAAGAGCCGTCAGCGTATAGAAGAATTCGATATGAACGTTATGCATTCATCCCCCGATGCCATGGCAGGAGGGCTTGCTTATTCGCAAATGCAAGCTATGCAAAAGGCGGCTTCAAATTCAGCAGGAGCGATGACCGGATTTATGGGACTCGGTATGATGGGAAATGCTATGGGCAACAGCGCAGGCTCGCAAGCAGAGCTTTTAAATGCCGCACAAAAACTAAAGAATACTGCGAATACGTCGGGGGCATCGGATAGCTGGAGGTGTACCTGTGGAAGCAACAATGCCGGAAAATTCTGTCCCGTATGCGGTACGCAAAAGCCTGCGGCACAGCAGTCGGACGGAAAATGGGTATGCAGTTGCGGCTCCGTAAACGATGGTAAATTCTGCCCCAACTGCGGCAGTTCAAGACCGGGATACAGCTGTAAATGCGGATATACCTCATCGCAGAGCTTTAAATTCTGTCCGGAATGCGGAGAAAAGCAATAGAGGTGAGAAAACTTGAATCACGATCTTACGGAAGGAAAAGTATCGTCAGTATTATATAAGTACACTTTTCCGATATTCATAAGCACGCTTTTTCAGCAGTTTTACAATATCGCTGACAGTGCTATTGCAGGACGGTTTGCAGGTGAGAGCGCGTTGGCATCCATCGGAGCGTCGTACTCCATTACAATGATATTCATTGCCATAGCGACCGGAAGCAGTACCGGATGCACAGTGGTCATATCTCAACTCTTCGGCGCAAAGAATATGAAACGTGTAAAGACCGCGGCGTATACGGCTATTATTTTCGGTACAGTATTATCCGTGGTGCTAACCGCCGTTTCACTCTTTTGCTCCGGGGCAATGCTTGAGGCGATAAAAACTCCGAGCGGAATTTTTTCGGATGCAAAGCTATATCTGAATATATATTTTTTAGGTTATATATTTATATATCTCTACAATATGGCTAACGGAATATTTACTGCGCTCGGAGATTCAAAGACGCCGCTTTATCTGCTTATATTTTCCTCACTCGGAAATGTAGGGCTTGATCTGCTGTTCGTGGCGGTATTTGATCTCGGAGTCGGCGGAGCCGCGTGGGCAACCTTCATTACACAAGGGATAGCCTGTCTCAGCGCCGTATTGCTCGTTATAAAAAGATTGAATACTGTGGATGATACGAAAGAGACCGCTTCATACGAGCATCATATAAAGAACAGGTATTGGTCTGCGGAGCTACTCGGAACGATACTCGGAATAGCTATCCCGAGCATACTTCAGACCAGCTTCGTCTCGGTCGGAAACCTGCTTATACAATCGTTGGTAAATGGTTACGGTGAAGCTACCATAGCCGGATTTTCCGCGGCAGTGAAGCTGAATACGCTTGCAACGACCTGTTTTACCACTATGACTAACGGCGTATCCGCATTTACGGCTCAAAATATCGGTGCGAAAAAGTACCGCCGTGTAAATGAAGCGCTCAGAGCGGCTATGGTGATAGCGGCGGTGGCTTCCGTGATCTTTATGACGTTCTATTGCTTTTTCGGAGAATTTGCGCTTTCATTATTCCTTGACAAAAACGAAAGCGCGGCGGCACTTGAGATCGGGGAAAGATTTTTGAGCACCGTGGCGTTCTTCTATATCGCTATCGCCGTGAAGCTCATGATAGACGGTGTTCTCAAAGGCGCTAAAGCGATGAAGCTGTTTATGATATCAACGTTTTTGGATCTGTTGATCCGCGTTGTGCTGTCGTTTGCGCTCGTAGGTCGCTTTGCGCTTGATGCGCTTATGTACGCTTGGATAGCAGGGTGGTTGGTATCGTGTGTATTGTCCTGCATATTCTATTTCAGCGGAAGCTGGAAACGGTATGCGTACAGGGGCACACCTTGCAGTGACGGTAAGGAGACTGTGGGTTGGCTATAACTAAAAAAAATTCCTTGCATATAATCTTTATTACAGATCTATGTTAAGGAGTTTTTTTATGGCTATCAAAATATTCGTTGATCAAGGGCATAATCCAAGAAATCCGAATGCCGGCGCTGAAGGCAACGGGCTGAAAGAGCAGGATATAACCTACGCCGTCGGCGTTTCGCTTGCGGCTATGCTGGAGGCGGATCAGAATTTTGAAGTTCGTCTTTCAAGAAATTCTCCGGAAGATATACTTGGAACTACGAACGCGGAAAGCCTTGCGGCAAGAGTTACAGCCGCCAATAATTGGGGCGCGGACGCCTTTATTTCCATACACGTTAACGCGTCCGATATAACGTCGGCGACCGGAAGCGAAGGATATGTTTTCAGTATGGCATCACCTGCGGTATTACTGTCTCAAAACATAGTAGACTCAATAGCTTTTCTTACCGGATATCCTGCAAGGGGAGTATTTACACGCCCTTCGCTGTATGTTTTGCGCAGGACTGCAATGCCTGCTACTCTTATAGAGATCGGTTTCATTACAAATCCGGGAGAAGCGGCACTTATGAATGACGAGCCGGGACTGTATGCCAGAGGGATATACAACGGTATAAAAAGCTATTACGGAATATAAGTTAAGAGCAAAATAAGGAGAGGAAAGTCTGAAAGATAAATCTTTCAGATGCGTTTTGTGCCTTGCGATCTGAACGATCGCCATTTCGGCAAAGCCGAAACCGTCACAAAACTGCTATGATTCAGAAAGGAATGGTCATAAAAATGGGAATCTATAAGCTTAAGGCATATGAAAAACAGGCTATTTGGGGAGGGACTAAATTAAATAAGGAATACGGAAAAAAGGGGTATGATGAAATTGCCGAAACGTGGGAGCTTTCCGCTATAGAAGGAAAAGAGTCAAGGGTGGACGGTGGAAAATATGACGGTATGACCTTGGATCAGCTGTTAGATACGCTTGGAAGAGCGCGAGCGTTGGGGCTTCGGGCACCCACAGAGCAGAAGGTGCCGTTGCTTATAAAATTCATAGATGCGGCGGCACCTCTATCAGTTCAGGTGCACCCGGACGACGCTACTGCCAAGCAGATAGGCGGAGACGCCGCTTCCAAAACGGAGATGTGGGTGATATGCGAAGCATCTCCGGAGGCTTTCCTCTATTTTGGACTCAAGCATGATATGAGCAGGGAAGAGTTTTCGGCTATACTGGAAAACGGCACTCTGACCGAGCATTTGAACAGAGTGCCGGTGAAAAAGGGTGACGTGTTCTTTATTCCGTCGGGAACCGTTCACGCCATCGGTGCAGGTATAACGATCTGCGAGATACAGCAGACCTCGGACACCACATACAGACTGTACGATCACGGTCGCACGGATAAGGACGGCAGACCGCGTCAGCTTCATATAAAAGAAGGGACGCTTTCGGCATCTCTTAAAGCTCTAAACAGTTTTTACGAGCTTCCGCAGACTCTTGACGACGGTGGAGAAAAGCTCTTCTCGTGCGAATTTTTCACGGTATACAGGCGTTACGGAGAGCAGGCGTTCCGCGTTGATCAAGACAGTTTTTCAGCTCTTACCGTGATAGAAGGCAAGGGAAGAGTACAGTGCGATGATCAAGTGACAGATGTGCATAAGGGAGATACGTTATTCCTTCCCGCAAACAGCGGAGAGATACGTCTTGAAGGAGAAGATCTTGTGTGCATAGATTCAAGAATGTAAGACGGTATGTCCAACTTTAAAAGCGCTTTTTGAAGCTGTAGAGCATAACTCCGATCTCAGTCTCGAGCTTATTCAGCGCATAAAGCTTGTCTTTTCCGTTGTCATCGGTCTTGTAACAGTACGGCGTCATCATAAAAAGATCGCGTATCTCGGATGCGTTATCCAATATCATACTTCCGGTATAACTACTTTCGGAGGCGACCGAGAATAAAATCGGCGAGAAGGTGGTCGGTTCGTTCTCATATACTTCATCGTATATCTTGTTTTTGAGTCCGATCAAATGTCTCGGAGAGGGATTGACGGTCACGAGCGTACCGCCGTCGGCTAAAACCCGATTAAATTCACTTTCAGCTATCGGCGCAAAAAGCGATACCACTATATCAAAGTATCCGTCCGAAAACGGAAGTGAATTTACGCTCGCAACACAAAAATCGCATTGCTTATATTTTTTTGCCGCCATAGTGATCCCTGTCTTTGAAACATCGATACCGTATATCTCGACCGTCCTCCCCACGCTTCGGAACTGCCGGTACAGTGCGTCTGTATAATAGCCCTCTCCGCACCCGGCGTCAAGTATCCTTAAAGTTCCCGAGTGCGCCGTTGAACCTGAAAGGAGCTTGAAAAGCTCCTCGACTATCGGATAATAATGTCCGAGCGAGAGAAAACGTCTGCGGCTTTGAAGCATCAGCTTGTTATCGCCGTGGTTGCCGTGATGGGTGGATAACAGAAGATTGACGTATCCGCTGGCTGAGATATCGAAGCAATGACCTTTTTTACAGCGATAGCTATTACCGTCAAGCATCAGTTCTTCTTTACAATTTGGACATATATACATTTCGAGATCACGCCTATCGCGTAAGCGAAGGCTTCCTTTCCTGTGTGTTCATTCGGGTATTGCAAACAAAGTACATTATATACCCTAAGCGGTAAAATGTCAATCGAAAATACGCTGAATTTACAAAATACAGTTGAATTTATAAGCTTTATAGTATACAATGTAGAAGCAACTTGATTTTGATATTTGAGAGGAGCTGTCAATATGACGCTTTCGGAACAATTGCGTTGTGATGTAATAGAAACGATAGCTGCTCAGCTGTCACTGAACGCGGAGGATATCACCGAGGATTCAAGGATCATAGATGACCTCGGAGCCGATTCATTGGATATCGTCGAGCTTTCTGTTGCTTTGGAGGATAAGCTTAGTCTGGAGATATCGGACAGCGATATAATGAAAGTAAAGACCGTATCCGATATATTTGATTTTATAAGCGATAGATCCGTCTTACCGCTACATACAAAAGAGGAGGAAGTATTATGAGCTTTCAGAGCTTTATTTCTCAAAAGACCGCCCAAGCCAAGCAGGGCGTACAAAAAGCGGCTGATACCGTTAGATTGCGCACGGAACGAAACAGATTGAACGACGATCTGTATGAGCTGTTTGATGCCCTTGGACGCCTCAGATTTACCGAGCTTACAGAAGGAGCGGATAATTCAAAAGAAAGCGCCGGTCTGGTCGAAGAGATACAAAGAGTACAAGAGGAGATATCGGCTGTCGAAGAGGAACTGAAAAAATTAAGTTCAAAAGCCTTTTGCGGTCAGTGCGGTAACGAAGTACCCAAAAATGCGGTATTTTGTCCCGATTGCGGTGCTCGTTTGAAAGACGGTGCCGAAGAGGAACGTTCCGAAGAATGAGCGGTCGCGATTCGAACGGAACGTTCAAATGCTGTTTTCGTTTTAGGGAGCTTTGATCTGAAGGAATGAAAAAGAACAGTACGAAATTGCAGATACCGATCATAATCGTTTTAGGTCTCTTTACATTCGGCATTAGCGATCTTTTTTGGGTATATACTATTTCCGAACGAGTGAATATACGCCGTTATCCGCCTGTAAAACAGCTCACACTTTTCATTATTACCCTCGGTATATACGGAATATTTTGGACGTATCTTATGATCGACGAGCTTGAAAAGCAGACCTGGCGCAAGATTACGAGAAAAAAGATCGTATGCACGGTCCTTTCTGCGCTGTTTTTGCGCAACATAAGTGTCGCTGTGATAAACGACACACTATCCGAAGCTTGCGCCGTTGCCCCGAACGGAGGATATGCGAATGATAGCGATAGGATGTGACGGGCTGTCCCTTGCTTACGGCACGGACGTGATCCTCGACCGTGTGACCTTCAGTATAAACGACGGTGATAAGGTCGGAGTAGTCGGTGTCAACGGCGCCGGAAAGACCACTTTGTTTCGTATGCTTTGCGGTGAAAGCGAGCCGGATGAAGGCTCCGTTTTCATATGTAAGGGGAAAACGGTCGGATATCTTAAGCAACACGTTGAATATACGAGCGATCTTACGTTATGCGGAGAGCTGATTTCAAAATATGTTCCGCCCAAGGACAGCGAGATATCGTTTCTTGAGAGCCATCGGGGTGAGTATATCAGCCGTTGTCGCGGAATATTGAAAAATTTGGGATTTTCCGAAGCGGAAGGCGATACGCTGAAGGTCTCGTCGCTCAGCGGCGGTCAGAAGAACAGACTCTTGCTTGCGGCGATGCTGTTGCGTAACGATGACATACTCATACTTGACGAGCCAACTAACCACCTCGATATAACGTCACTGAATTGGCTTGAGGCTCTGCTTAAGAACAGTTCAAAAACTGTGCTTGTGGTATCACACGATAGATTTTTTTTGGATAGCGTTACACAAAAAACGCTGGAGATAGAAAATCATCACGCCAAGCTCTATAACGGCAATTATTCCGTATATGCGCAAAAGAAAGAAACGGAGCGAAAGATACAGGAGAGACATTACGAAAATCAGCAAAGGGAGATCGCGCGCATCGAGGCGTATATAGAACAACAACGCCGTTGGAACCGCGAGCGTAATATCATCGCCGCCGAAAGCAGACAAAAGCTTCTCGACAAAATGGTAAAAGAGGAACGCCCGGATGCGTTGCCGGATAAGATAAGGCTAAGGCTGAATTCCGCCGGGCGCTCCGGAGATGACGTTTTGTCCGTTCGCGGAGTTTCGAAGAACTACCCCGGAAGAGAGCTGTTTTCGGACGTCTCGTTCGAGATCAAATACCGCGACCGCGCTTTTATTTACGGCGAGAACGGTTGCGGAAAGTCCACTCTCATAAAGATAATATCGGGAATGCTTACTCCTGACAGTGGCGTTGTCGAATACGGCTACAATGTGATCTCAGGTTATTACGATCAGGAAAATCAGCAGCTTGATCCGAAAAACACGGTCATGGACGAGCTTTGGTCGCTCGATACGACACTTTCTCCGACCGAGATACGTAATACACTTGCATTATTTTTGTTTCGCGGAGACGATTGCTATAAACAGGTCGCGTCATTATCGGGAGGCGAAAAAGCAAGACTGTCGTTAGCAAAGCTCATACTTCGGAAGAACAATCTTTTGATACTTGATGAGCCTACCAACCACCTTGATATAAACAGCCGAGAAGCGCTTGAGCGAGCGTTGCTCGATTATGACGGTACACTGATCGCCGTAAGTCACGACCGATATTTTGTCAACAAGCTTGCAACGAGGATGCTTGTATTCGGAGCCGCGGAATCGGGACGTATATTCGATCATCACGGAACGTATTCGGAATATCTCAGCTATAAGGCGCGCTTTTTGTCGGATGACAACACGGGCGCCGTGAATATCAAGCAGGATACGGCAAACAAAACGGCTTATCTTCAAAAAAAGGAAGCACAGGCTGAGGAAAGAAAGCGTATTCGCCGTATCGAAAACGCAAAGAAAAAAGCAGAAGAGCTGGAAAAGCGGCTTACGGAGCTTGAGCGCGAGTGTAATAACGCCGAGCTTGGTCACGAAAGGTTAGCCGAGCTTTGGAACGAGAAAGAGACTGCCGAGGAAGAATTATTGCAAGTATACGAGCTTCTTTCCGATTGCGGAGAGATCTGAATTTATAAATAACGGGGCTATCAGCGGATATCACATCGCTGATAGCCCCGTTATTTATTTGATAAGCCGATCAAAGCAAGCGGATACCCGCTTTTTTACAACCCTCGACAGTCTCTTTGTCCCATATGCTCGATTGTACCTCGCCGATGTGAGCGCACCCCATCATAAGCATACAAAGCCTTGACTGACCGATGCCTCCGCCTATTGTCAACGGAAGCTCGCCCGCAAGAAGCTTTTGATGGAAGGGAAGTCGGCGTCTTTCGTTACATCCACGTTCCTCAAGCTGACGCTCAAGCGCACTTTCATCTACGCGTATTCCCATAGATGATATCTCGAACGCGTGACCGAGTATTTCGTTATAAAACATTATATCGCCGTTCAACTGCCAGTCATCGTAGTCTGGCGCTCTGCCGTCGTGCGGCTTTCCGTTTCTCAGCTTTCCACCTATCTGCATTATCAAGGCGGTGTGATGCTCTCTTAAATATTCATCCTCACGTTGTTTAGGTGTCAACGAGGGGTACATAGCCTCAAGCTCCAAGGTGGTCACGGCAGATACATTTCTTGAAAGCTCTACGGACAGCTCGGGAAAATCTATCTTCAAAAGCTCGTTCGTATCACATATAACTCCGACTATCTTGTCGACCACGGCTTTGAGATGATCAAGCGTACGTTCATTACGTGTTATGACCTTTTCCCAATCCCATTGATCGACATATATCGAATGTATATTGTCAAGCTCTTCATCACGACGTATGGCGTTCATATCGGTATAAAGACCGTTTCCAACGTAGAAATTGTATTCTTTTAAGGCTAACCTTTTCCATTTAGCCAATGAATGCACCACCTGTGCGTTCTCGCCGACCGCGGGAATGTCAAAGCTGACGGGACGCTCGTAACCGTTCAGATCATCATTTAGCCCGGAGCTTTCGGTCACGAACAAAGGAGCGCTGACGCGTTTTAGATTTAATGTCGCGGCAAGCCTGTCCTGAAAGGTACGTTTGATAAATGATATGGCTTTTTGCGTTTGGTAAACATCGAGCTTTGGTCTGTAGTCTGTCGGTATATAAAGACTCATAAAAGTATCCCTTTCGTTTATACGTTTAGCACTGTAAAATTTTGGTCTATCCCATGAGCTTTGGCGATAATCTCGGTATCTCCGTTGAGCAGATGGTGTATAAGGTAATTACCGTTTGAGGTAACAAAAGTCCCGTCATCGAGAAATTCAAAGCCGATAACTCCGTGACATATCACTTTGGCATCCTTGAACATACGCGGAGCCGTCTGCGGTGTGACCAAAGCTGCATCTCCGATCTCGATAAGCTCCCAATTTCGCGGAGCGTAACTGTAATTTTTGTCTCCGGATCTTGAATTTCGCTTTTCCTCGCGAGCTATATCTATCTCGCAACCGTCGATGATCTCCTTTGCCGATTCCGCGGCTGAATTCTTTGTGTTTTTTCCCATAAGCTGTTTTCCGGTAAATATACGCGTGAACGTGAGTATAAATCCGACTATGCCCATAAAGATCCAAAACGGCGCAGTGATAAGATCGATAAGCAGATTTCCGTTACCGGATGCGTCCTGCGCCGGTCGACGGATGCAGTACAGCACACCGTGCGCATCTATCTTGGGAACAAGATATTCATATCTCTCGGAAGAAAAAAGCTCGGTTACCGAATTGCTCGCTATATTATATCTTGCGATACCCTTGTTTGACGTGATAGCGTTACCGTTGTCATCCCGATGTATGCCGGATGTGGTAAAATATATATCTTCGCCGTAAAGATACGGATGTTCATCGATAGACTCGCCGTCCGTTAACTGATAATAGTCGGGACGTTCGGAAATAAACATCACGAGGTGCTTCGTAAGATCCGAGAACAACATAGAGCATACAAGGCGATTTCCTGCGACCATTGGATACTGAGGTACCGAGACGCCGGAAGTATAAACAAAGCCTTCGTCTCCGGAATCGTACTTTGACTTCTTATATATACCGCCGCCGTTCTCAAGCTCAAGAGTATAATAAAAACGGTCATTGTCAGATGCAATTCCGTGCATACGCGGGGAAAAATATGGAGCATCGTTCGGTATCAAAAAGTTATCACCGAATACATGATCGGTGGCGCTCTTCCATTCGTGCGAGCGTCTGAGCTGTTCGCAGGTATCGTTATAATGCTTTATTATCTTGCATTCGGATAAATTCTTATTTCCGTTTACGGATATCTCGAAGTTACCGTCGGAAAAAATAATATAATTCATAGTCAACTCCATTATGCGATGTATTGGTATCCCACGCGAATAATTATAGCATACATATCACACAAAGTCAAGAATAATAATATACTTTAAGTCTCGGTTTATATACATTTTTTAGCTGTTTCAGTTCCCTTTATTATACTAAATTTTCATTTGGTATAATAACATCAATATAAAAACGTTATCACGAAGGTATATTGTACCGCTTGTCCGCATATCATTAAACAGCTAAATGCGAGAAAGGAGGCTTTCGCATAAAGAATGGATGATAACGAATACATACGCTCACATCTAAAGGATATTCTCCCTTCTTCGCTCGTTCCGCTGTGTACAAGCTATATTGCCGCTTACACCGATATTTCCGAGATACGCTTGCGCATCGGAAGATATATTACATTCACTTCGAAGGGATGTAATATCATCACGGGATTTTTATGTACTCGTGATATTTTTGATGAATGTATGAGATCACTTATAAATAATTCCCTGTACAAGCTCAAGGATCACATATCAAACGGCGTGATACCGTTAAGCTCGGGCTTTAGAGCCGGAATATGCGGCACAGCTCTCTTAAATGGCGGACGTATAGAAAATATCTATGAATATACATCGATAAATATTAGATTTCCGAGAAGCTATATCGGTTGTGCCCAAAAATTAAGCGAGCATATCCGAAATAAGCTCGCTCCCGGTAGAGGCTGTTTGATCATTTCGCCTCCCTGTGGCGGAAAGACTACGTTCCTGCGCGACATAGCACGCTCTTTATCCACGCCTCCCGTATCTGAACGGGTATGCGTCGTGGACAAGAATTTCGAGCTTTCTCCGTTGCAAGGTCTGCCGGAGGCTCAGCTTGATATACTTGCCGGATATCCCCTCGAGCGCGGAATAGATATCGCCACGAAATACCTGTCTCCGCGATACATTGTTTGCGATGAGATCGGTGCTGATGCGGATATCGATGCGATAAGCTCCGCGTTGTATTCGGGCGTCACCTTCATAGCTTCGGCGCATTGTGCAAGTATTGCGGATATGCTCTCAAAGCCCAATATTTATAAGTTGATAAAAAATAAAGCTTTTTCATGTTTTGCCCTTTTGAAACGCGATAAAGACTCCGCTGTGGTAGCTGAGCTTTATAATGAATTGGATATTGCCCGATACATAGAAACGGACGGTGAGCGTGTTGAACGTAAGTATTTTTCGTGTATGTGTGATGCTACTGTCGATCGCGATATCTGCAGAATGGTATAGCTCGCTTCTAAAAAAGGTGCGTAATGCAGAGGAACAGCTCGAATTTGCCAATAAAGCAAATGATAACCTGCGGCTCGAACATAGCTCCGTTGATACGCTCCTGACATCAACAGCACTAAAGGAAAACGCTGATATTAAAGCATATTTAGAGAAATACAGTGTGATGAGCATTACCGAACTACAAGCGGAAACGGAGCGTTTTATCAGTGAGTCACAGAGATTGTTAGATACGGCAAGATGTACATATGTGCGCGACAAATGGGCGTCGCTTCTCTGCCCTATGATCTTCGGGCTTCTGCTCGTATTGGTATCTTAGAAAGAATAAAAATATAAGGAAATAAAGTTATGGATATCAGCCTTATTTTAAAAGTCGCCGGGATCGGTCTGATAGTAGTCGTCCTCTGTCAGGTGCTCACAAAATCGGGACGTGACGATCACGCGACCTTTGTTTCGATCGCCGGGATAATGCTTGTACTCATGCTTTTGATATCTAAGCTTTCCGAGTTGATATCGGTCATAGAAAATGTTTTCGGGTTATTGTAATGGATATTTTAAAAATATGCGGAATAGCCGTACTGAGCTTATCGATGACCGAGGTGTTAAAGCTGCTGAAAAGCCCTTTATCTACGCACTTGACTGCAGTGACGGTTATAACGCTCACTGTTACCATCCTTACTTCCCTGCTTCCGATAGTTAATTATTTAAGGGAACTCGGTAATGAGGTGGATGGCGGAACAAAGATAGTGGAGATGGTCTTGAAGGCGCTCGGGATCACTTATCTTTGTCAAACCATCAGTGATATATGTAATGACAGCGGCGAAAAAACGCTCGCTTCTACCGTAGAGCGCGCGGGTAACGTTGCAATGCTCTTGCTTTCACTTCCCGTTGTTAAAGAATTGGTATCGAAAACACTTGGGCTGTTGAAATGAAAACGAAAATACTGTTAGCGGTCATCATATCACTTGTGATTGCAGGATGCGCACTGCCGATATATGCAGAAGAATTTACGTTTTCCGAAGAAGATGCATTCGCAGAAGATATCGAAGGATACATACCGGAATACGTAGAAGAAGTGCTTCAAAAAAATGAGTTGGACATCGAGGATATATCACCTAACGACGTGCTTGGACAGTGTTTAAAAGAATTCGTTAGCGATATAAGTGATAACAACAAGTATTTATTGATAATAATGGTCGTGATAATGCTAAATTCGCTTACAAAACGACTGATCATAACAAATCGCGCGTTCACGATTGAATTTGTATCAAAATTATCAATAATTTGCGTTGTTATCGATTATACTTCGGAAATAATGCGAGTTGTAACCGATTGCGTATCGGAATTGGATAAATTATTAAATTCGCTGTTACCGAGCTTTGTTGCTGTTCATCTTTTGGGCGGCGCAAATTATTCGGCGGTCGCTTCTTCCGCTTCTGTCACTATGCTTTCCGGAGTTATAGGAAAAATGTTCGGTGATAAGTTGACTGATGTGGCTCGCATCGTGTTATGTATATTCGTTTTTGAACGCTTTTCTCCTCAATTACGCAAGGTCGGGCTTTCCAAAACGCTAAAAAAGAGCCTTGTATCGGTCGTTGTATTTGTTTTCTCAATGATGATATCCCTGGTCGGATTAAACGGATCGCTCGCCACAGCGAAAGACAGCGCGGCGCTGAAAACAATGAGATTTGCCGCTTCAAATATCGTTCCGATAATAGGCTCTTCTGTTAGCGAAGCGATGAAAACGGTGAGCGCCGGAGTTACATATCTAAAGGTATATATGTGCGTCTCATCCGCATACGCTCTGCTTATCTTAACGCTCCCTACATTGCTCAAATTATTTTGTTTCAGATTTATTATGCGTTTATCGGCGATCACATCCGGACTGCTTTCTGACGGAGATGACCTCGATGTATTTGACGGAATTTCCGGCATCTCGGATATTTTCATAGCTGTCATTATAGGAATTATGATATCTGTGTTCTTCCTGATTATTTCTTTTTCAAACTTCGCATTATCAATAAACGTATAAGTTATCAATAACAGAATGGGTATTATCAAAAACAACGTATTTCAATTGCTTCTGATATCAATTGTATTATCACTGTCGTCTTTATTGGTGTCCAAACGCTTTTCAAAGAGCTTCGAACTGCTTAGCGGTGCCGTGCTTGCGCTGTTTATACTCACGTCACTTGCATCAGTGATCGACGTGATGAAAGAGACTAAAGCAGAAGGACCGAGCAATGATACAAATATCGATGAAGATGATGGCGGTGATGCTTTTATAAAAGACATATCGGGTGAATTGTGCCGCGAGATATCTCGTTTGATACAAAGTCGCTTTTCGATAGAAGGCGATGCGATCAAGGTAAGCGTCACTGTTGACCGTGAAGAAAACGGAGAGGTAATTCTAAAGGCGGTAAGCGTAAAGCTTGATTTTGAATGCTCCGCGGAGCTTGCCGCCGATATAGCGGATTACGTATCGGACGTCACCGCGGCTCCCTGCACCGTTTTTCAACAAAAAGCAGACAGCGGTGTCCCTTGAGACAATGAGTGGAACAGAGACTCAGAATATGAACGGAAGGATGCTTCTGTATCGGAAGCAACTTAAAAGATATGATCAAGAAGTTATTGAGCAACAAAAATCTGCTGCTATCCGTAGCCGGTATTATATGCGGTGTATTGCTTATCTTTAACGGTGTAAACGCCACGCGCAATGAGATCAAAAACGACGTGCCCGTCGCATATGAAAGCGACGAGCTGCAAACATATACCGCCGCACTTGAAAAAAAGATATCCGATTTTCTCGAAAAGGTCGGCGGAATAAGCAATGTATCCGTCATAGTTACCGTGGAAAGCTCAGCCGAGACCGTTTATGCCACCGAGGGGAACAATTCGGATTATGTGATAATCAAGGATTCGGAAGGGAGCGAAAATGCAATACCGCTGACCGAAATAACCGCAAAGCTTCGCGGTATAGCCGTAGTGTGCGATTACGGAAAAAACGAGCAGTTGAAAAGCACGGTGATAGAGCTGTTAAGTTCGCTTTTTGATCTGGGATCAAATCATATAGCTGTATTACCCGCCTGAGCTTCCACAATTTCAACAAAAACAGTCAACAAAAATAATTCACTTTAGGGGAAAAAACCGAAAAGCGAATTATTTTGTTTTTTTTTACTTTTTACTATTTACAAATCCTAAAAAAAGGTTTATCATATACTATGATTAGTATGAAATCAAAGGGAGTAACTGTATGAACGAAAGTTATCTGAAAGAAAATATGACCATGCTTTGCGACTTTTACGAGCTTACCATGGCTAACGGATATTTCGAATCAGGTCTCAAGGACCGTATAACTTATTTTGACGTTTTTTTCAGGACCGTTCCCGACGGAGGCGGATTTGCTATCGCCGCAGGTCTTGAACAGATAATCGAGTACGTCTGCGATCTTAAGTTTACGGCGAATGACATCGCATATCTTCGTTCAAGAGATATCTTCAGTGAAAGTTTTTTGAATTATCTTTCGGAATTTCACTTTTCGGGAGATATATGGGCAGTGCCCGAAGGAACTCCCATCTTCCCGGGAGAGCCGATATTGACAGTGCGCGCTCCGGCGATAGAGGCGCAGTTCATAGAGACCTTTGTTTTGCTCACCTTAAATCATCAATCCCTTATTGCCACCAAGGCTAACAGGATAGTCAGAGCGGCAGACGGCAGACCTGTGAGTGAGTTTGGCTCGAGAAGAGCGCAGGGTGCGGACGGAGCAATACTCGGCGCACGCGCCGCTTTTATCGGTGGGGTGGCAAATTCGGCATGCACGATCTCCGATATCCGTTACGGAGTTCCTGCCGGAGGTACGATGGCGCACAGCTGGGTGATGATGTTCGAGGATGAATACACGGCTTTCAGACGGTATTGTGAGATATATCCCGAAAACGCAACTCTGCTCGTGGATACCTATAATGTTTTGAAGAGCGGTGTTCCGAACGCGATCAAGGCGTTCAAGGACGTATTACTTCCCCAAGGGATAACAAAATGCGCTATACGTTTGGACTCCGGTGACCTTGCGTACCTTACGCGTAAGGCTCGCAAGATGCTGGACGATGCCGGTCTGCCCTTTTGCAAGATAGTAGTATCAAATTCTCTCGACGAGTATATTATTCGCGATATTTTAAATCAAGGCGCAAAGATCGATGCATTCGGCGTCGGCGAGCGTTTGATAACCTCAAAATCAGATCCGGTATTCGGCGGTGTATACAAGATCTCCGCAATAGAGGATGCTTGCGGTAATATAATACCCAAGATAAAGGTCAGTGAGAATATCGCGAAGATCACCAATCCTCATTATAAAAAGCTTTACAGGCTTTACGATAAAGAAAACGGAAAGGCCATCGCGGATCTGATCTGTATTCACGACGAGGTCATAGATGATACCAAACCGCTCGAGATATTCGATCCGGATTATACGTGGAAGCGTAAGACCTTGACCTCGTTCAAGGCGGTAGAGCTGCAAAGACAGGTATTTAATAACGGTGAGTGCGTATATCCCCGTTATACCACCGATCAGATACGCGATTACTGTGCATCTCAGCTCGAGCTTCAATGGGATGAAGTCAAACGCTTCGAAAACCCGCATAATTATTATGTCGACCTTTCCCAGAAGCTTTGGGATTGCAAGCATATGCTTCTCGAAAGAAACGGAGAGCAGACATAATATTTTCTATACTAATTCGTGCCGTAAAGTCGGCGGAACGGAGATCGATATGATTCAAAAACCAAAAGGAACGAAAGATATACTTCCAAAGGACATCGGCGAATGGCAATTCATTGAAAAGACCGCGCGCGAGGTGTGCCGCAAACGAGGCTTTGAAGAGATAAGGATCCCGACGTTCGAGGAAACTCAGTTATTTTCAAGAGGCGTCGGCGACACTACGGACGTAGTGCAGAAGGAGATGTACACATTCGAGGATCGTGATGGCGGAAGTCTCACCCTGCGCCCCGAGGGTACCGCCGGAGTTGCGCGCGCTATAATCGAAAACGGTCTCGTGGGTGATACGATGCCGCTGAAATTGTTCTATATCGTAAATTGCTTTAGGCATGAACGCCCTCAGGCGGGCAGATACCGTGAATTTTACCAATTCGGAGTAGAGTTGTTCGGTGCATCAACGCCGTCCGCCGACACAGAGCTTATAGCCCTCGCCGATGATGTATTGAAAAGCGTCGGTATAAAAGATACCGAGCTTCATATCAATTCCATAGGCTGTCCCGAGTGCCGTCCTAAATATAAAGCCGCGCTGGTGGAGTTTTTTTCGAAGCATACGGACGAGCTTTGCGATACCTGTAAGAGCAGACTTATGACCAACCCACTTCGCATACTTGATTGCAAAAGCCCGATATGCTCACAGATCGCCGCAGATGCGCCTGTCACAGTCGATCATCTTTGCGAAGAATGCACCACACATTTCGAGGGCGTAAAAGCGCGTCTCTCGTTGCTCGGTATCCCGTTTTCCGTCGATCCTCACATAGTTCGAGGGCTTGATTATTACAGTCGGACGGTGTTTGAATTTATAACGAACGGCATCGGCGCTCAAAGCACGGTCTGCGGTGGCGGCAGATACGACGGTCTGGTCGAACAGATAGGCGGACCTAAGCTTTCCGGAATTGGGTTTGCCGCAGGAATAAACAGATTGGTCCTTTCTATGCAAAACGGATCAAATTATGTTCCGGAGCCGAACATCCCTGCTCTCTATATAGCCACTCTCGGCGAACAAGCTTCCCTTGAGGCTACTCGACTGTGCTCTGAATTGCGCAAGTTGGATATCAGAGCCGAGACAGATATCGTCGGAAGAAGTCTAAAAGCGCAAATGAAATACGCCAACAAGCTGTCGGCAAGGTATGTTCTTTTGTTGGGTGACAGCGAGATACAGAACGGTGTCGCTCAGCTTCGTAATATGTCCGATAGCTCACAGACTGAGGTCGCGCTCTCCGCCGATAATATCGCGAAGCTCATATCCGACTGAATAATAACTAAACCGAAAGGAAACGATTAAAATGGCATCATTGCTTACGAATGAGGATAAGCGCACAAAATATTGCGGAGAATTTACAGCCTCCGATATAGGAAACGAAGTATGCGTAATGGGTTGGTGTCAACGCCAGCGCGATCTTGGAACGCTTATATTTATAGATCTGCGTGACCGTACGGGAATAGTACAGCTCGCATTTGACAAAAATCAAGAGCTGAAACCGTTCGAAACAGCATTTACCGTCAGAAGCGAATATGTGCTTTGCGCCAAGGGAACGGTACGTCACAGAGGTGATGGCGCTGTAAATCCGAATTTGCCCACGGGAGAGATCGAGATATTCGTAAAGGAGCTTAAGATACTTTCCTCTTCCGCCACCCCTCCGTTTGCTATAGTTGAAAACAGCGACGTAAAAGCAGAGCTTCGTTTAAAGCACCGTTATCTCGACCTTCGCCGTCCCGACCTTCAGGCGAATATCATAGCAAGGAGCAAGCTCGCTAAGCTCACGCGTGACTTTTTCTACGATAACGGCTTTATAGAGATAGAAACCCCGAATTTGATCAAGCCGACTCCGGAGGGAGCGCGTGATTATCTTGTTCCGAGCCGTGTCCATCCGGGAAAGTTCTACGCTCTTCCGCAATCTCCTCAGCTTTACAAACAGATGCTTATGCTATCCGGATTTGACAGATACATACAAATAGCACGCTGTTATCGCGATGAAGATCTACGTGCCGACAGACAACCGGAGTTTACGCAGATAGACCAGGAATATTCCTTTGCCACGCAGGATGACGTCATAGAGACCAACGAACGCTTCCTCGCTAAGATATTCAAGGAATTTCTCGGTATTGAGCTTCAACTTCCGCTCTTGCGTATGCCGTATCGCGAGGCTATGGAGCGCTTTGGCTCGGATAAGCCGGACCTGCGTTTCGGATTTGAGCTTGTTAATATATCTGACATAGTAGCAAACAGTGAATTTAAGGTATTTTCCGGTGCTGTAAGCTCCGGCGGCTCAGTGCGCGCAATAAATGTCACCGGCGGCGGAAGCTTTTCGAGAAAAGAGATAGACTCCCTTGCGGAATTCGTAAAGTCGTACAGAGCAAAAGGTCTTGCCTGGTACAAGCTTTCTGCGGACGGAACCGCTTCTTCGTCGTATGCTAAATTTCTCACCGAGGAAGAAAACTCCGCGATCCTCGAGCGCACCAAAATCAGCGCGGGTGATCTTCTTTTGATAGTAGCCGACAAGGATCAGATCGTATTCGATTCACTCGGTGCTCTCAGACGCGAGGTCGCATCAAGGCTCGGACTGCTCGATCCACACGTTTATAAGCTTCTTTGGGTGACCGAGTTCCCTCTCCTTGAGTATGACGAAGAAGATGGACGTTATTATGCCAAGCACCATCCTTTTACGATGCCTATGGCTGAGGATCTACAGTATCTCGACACCGATCCCGGCAGAGTGCGCGCTATCGCTTACGATATAGTTATAAACGGCGTTGAAGCCGGCGGTGGCTCGGTGAGGATACATGTTCCCGAGATACAGCAGAAAATGTTCAGCGTTCTCGGAATGTCCAAGGAAGAATACGAGCTTAAATTCGGATTCCTCCTTGAAGCGTACAAATACGGCGCTCCGCCTCACGCCGGACTTGCATTCGGATTTGATAGGTTGGTAGCTCTTTTACTCGGCATAGAGGACATTCGTGACGTTATAGCTTTCCCGAAAGTACAAAATGCTTCCGAGCTTATGACGGGCTGCCCTGCTCTTCCCGATGATAAAGCGCTCTCTGAGCTTGGAATATCCGTCTCAAAGAGTGAATGATCTGCCGTTACTGCGACAGAGAGTTTCAAATGACCGCATGCTTGACGTGCGGTCATTTTTAAATGATGCAAGCAGTATACAGAAAGAAAAAAGGTCACCGAACAATTAGTCCGGCAACCTTAAGCTGTTTTCGTAATACGTGTAGAAATCGCCTTGTAGATGTTGTACTCCATAGTTACAGTCAGTGCAAATTCGCCAACATATAGATCAATACCGAAGCGCAGCTTGCAACGGTAAGAATGGCAAGTGTAAAGCAAACTATGCGTATGATACGCTTTTGTCTAAGCTCATCTTTTTCCTTCTTGTTTGACATTGATATCCTCCCTCTGCCGCTGTCAGGCGGCGCAAATTGAATTTTTATCAGCGTATCAGCCCTCGACCGAGAGCGGTAACGACAGTGTCTGCGCGTCTTTATCTATCAGATTTGCTCCGGATGACGGAATGTTCTTGCGATATTTTTTGAGAACATCCGGAAGGCGTCCGGTCACGTTCAAGGTCGAGTCTATATAATGCTTGGCTTTAAGTGTCATCACCGTAGCTCCGCAAGAAGTTCGCGTGGTTTTGAGCGGAAGGTCACCGGTATTTACCACCAGAGCGCGGCGATTGTCCGATACGAGCATTATATCCAAAGGCTCGGTCTCATAATATATCCCCACGATATCCTGATCGGCGTAGAATGCCTTCACGAGTTTTTTGCGGACGGCTTTGGTCTTATACGAGGCTATCGGGATCCTGACAGCCTTGCCGTTTTTAAACACGTAAACGATATTTCCGTTCTCATTCTCGATGTCTTTAAAAGCGAGCATTCCGACGGTGTGCTCGTTTTCGTCGTACGTAAGCTTTCCGGCTATAAATTCACCGAGAACTGAAGCCTTACATACCTCAAATTCGGATACTCGACTACGGTATATCTGTCCTTTGTCGGTGAAAAACAACAATTCCTCGTTGTTATCCGAGTCGATCTCACAGCGTATAGTATCGCCTTCCTTTAATGCTTGAGCATCGCTTATCCTTAGGGAAGCAAGCTTGATCTTTTTGAAATACCCCTGCTCGGTGAGATACAGCTTTGCATCGTAGTTCTCGATGTAATCCTCTTCGTTATATTCAACGACATCCGTGGAAAGCAGTATATCGGTCTTTCTTTTTTTGCCGTATTTCTTTTTTATAGCATTGAGTTGTTCAACTATGATAGCCTTCATCCTGCTCTCATCGGACAAGATCGCTTCAATATTCGCTATCTTTTCCTGAAGCTCGGTTATTTCCGAGATGCGACCGGTTATATATTCATGGTTAAGAGATCTTAACTTGATATTTGCTACGTATTCAGCCTGTATCTCATCGATATCAAAGCCGGTCATAAGATTTGGAACGACGTCCTTATCAAGCTTGGTATCGCGAATTATTTTTATCGCCAGATCGATATCGAGCATGATCGCCGCAAGACCAACGAGCAAATGCAGCTTGTCCTTGAGTTTTTTCAATTCAAAGCTCATTTCTCTTCCAAGAGATCTCAGTCTGAAGCTGATCCATTCCTCGAGTATTCCTTTTATTCCCAAAAGCTTGGGAGAGCCGTCTATAAGTACGTTGAAATTACATCCGAACGTATCCTCAAGCGTCGTAAGCTTAAAAAGCTTGCGCATAAGCATATCGGGATCTGTTCCGCGGCGAAGATCGATCGTGAGCTTAAAGCCGTCAAGGTCGGTCTCATCTCTGAAATCGACTATTTCCTTGAGTTTTCCGTCTTTAACAAGCTCGGATATCTTATCGAGTATCGCTTCCATTGATGTGGAGTAAGGGATCTCCATTATATCAATGCAGTTTTCTTTACTGTCATAAACATAGCGTGAGCGCAACTTAAACGAGCCGTGTCCCGTCTCGTATATCTCCTTCAGCGCTTCCCTATCATAGATCAGATAGCCTCCGCACGAAAAATCAGGACCTTTTATGACGTCCAAAAGCCTTTCACACTCTATATGCGGACGTTTTAATATCAAGACCGTAGCGTCGCATATCTCAGCAAGATTGAAGGAACAGATGTTGCTCGCAAGTCCGACTGCAATACCTGAATTTGCGGAAACAAGAATGTTCGGAAACGCCGTCGGTAACAGTGTAGGCTCTTCCGTGGTATTGTCATAATTCGGAATCATATCGACGGCGTCCTTATCGATGCCGCCGAATATCTCATTACAGAACGCATCCAATCTTACGTTGGTATAACGGCTCGCGGCGTACGCCATTTCGGAAGAATAGTGCTTTCCGAAGCTTCCTTTTGAGTCTATGAACGGATGGAGCAACGCATCATGACCTCGTGTAAGCCTGACCATCGTCTCATATATCGAAGCATCGCCGTGCGGATTTAAGTGCATAGCCTGTCCGACAACGGTGGAGCTTTTGGTATACGGAGCATTCGGGTTCATAAGCCCCATTTTGTACATAGAATACAAAAGCTTTCGGTGTGACGGCTTAAATCCGTCTATCTCCGGAATAGCTCTTGAAACTATAACGCTCATCGCGTAAGGCATATAATTGCTTACTATGGCATCCGTTATAAGCTGAGGACGCGAAGGGGCATATATCACCTCAGAGCCTGATTTTTTTTCGTTTTTCTGATTTTTTTTCGGCATTTCTTATGATCCTGTTCGTAAAATTGATCTGATCTACAGTTCAAGAACGTCAAATCCTGCGGCTTTTATCAATCGGTTGTACACAGCCAACCCAACTCCGTCTCGTGAAGGCATGCGGGCATAAATATGCTCCAAGCCTTTGATATTATCAAAGGTGCGCAATCTGTCAAAAAGAAGGTGAGCTTGCGCCGAGATATCTTCACATGCTCCGAACGAAAGTGAATTTGGATACGCGAGCAATCTCGTATCCTCCTCGTAACAGAGCACGCCGAAGTTCTTTTTATCCGAAAGGAATGCAACTATCTTGTCCTCGTCGCCGATTAGGACCGTGACCGGCGCTGTCGGAGCGTAATGCCTGTACTTCATACCGGGAGAGACGGGCTTCCCTTCGAATTTAGACAGCACAGCGGGATCGATCGTTACTTTTTCACATACCCCACTTAGCATTTCCGGGGTTATGCCGCCCGGACGGCATATAACGAGCGAATTTTCGTCAACGAGCTTTACGACCGTGGACTCAAGACCGACGTCCGAAGCTCCTCCGCAAAGGATAGCGTCGATCCGTCCGTTCATATCCGAGATAACATGCGACGCTGTGGTCGGACTTGGTTTTCCGGATAGGTTTGCGGACGGCGCGGCAATAGGTCTTTCGGAAAGCTTGATCAATGTCTGCGCGGTTTTATGGATAGGCACGCGTATCGCAACGCTGTCAAGTCCGGCAGATACGGAGCTTGGTATCGTGCTTTTTTTCGGCAGTATCACCGTAAGCGGTCCCGGCATAAATGCGGTTGCCAGCTTATAAAACAGTTCGTTCGTATAAGCGTATAACTCTGCATCATCCGGTGAAGCGATATGAACTATGAGCGGATTGTCCCCGGGACGGTTTTTGGCAAGAAATATATTTTTACAAGCCTGAGCGTTGGTCGCATCTGCTCCAAGCCCGTATACCGTCTCAGTGGGAAAAGCCACGAGACCGCCTTTTTTTATAATACTCGCGGCAGTCTCTATATCCTCATATCGGTCATCGTTAAGTATAAGTGTTTGCATTTTATAACTCCGTGCTTCCGCGCAGTCTTTCGGCGGTATCAGCGGCAGTAAGCTCGTCCAGCATTTGTCCTATATCTCCATCCAAAAAGCTCTCGAGCGAATACAGAGTAACACCGATGCGGTGATCTGTAACTCTTCCCTGCGGATAGTTATAAGTTCGTATACGTTCGCTTCTGTCTCCGGTGCCGACCTGAGAACGTCTTGCCGACGCGATAGCGTCATTCTGCTCGCGCTGTTTTATATCAAGAAGCTTGGTCTTAAGCATCTTCATTGCTTTGTCACGATTTTTAAACTGACTGCGTTCCTCTTGGCATTCTACCACAATACCGGACGGCTTATGAAGTATACGGATCGCCGACTCAGTCTTGTTTATATGCTGTCCGCCCGCTCCGGAGCTTTTGCAGGTCTCGATCTTCAGATCAGACGGATTTATTTCAACATCGATATCATCTGCCTCGGGCAATACAGCTACCGTTACGGTAGACGTGTGTATACGTCCCTGAGACTCAGTTTCCGGAACACGCTGTACGCGATGCACTCCGCTCTCGTATTTGAATTTCGAATACGCTCCGTCACCGACCACCATAAACGATATTTCTTTTATACCGCCAAGCTCGGTCTCGTTTACGTTGAGCTTTTCGATCTTGAAATGCGCACGCTCGGCATACATACAGTACATACGGTAAAGGACCGCGGCAAACAAAGCCGATTCCTCACCGCCTGCGCCCGCCCGTATCTCGACGATAATGTTCTTGTCATCATCGGGACATTTGGGGAGCAGAAGGAGCTTTAGCTTATGCTCAAGCTCCTCAAGCCTCTTTTTACATTCGTAGCATTCGGCTTCGGCGAGAGCGGCAAGCTCCGCATCCGTATCACCAAGAAGTGCTTTGGCGTCATGCTCTGTCAAAAGCACCGCTTTATATTCCCTGTACGTCTCTATCAGGGGCTTCTGCGCCTTGTATTCCTTCATAGCCTTTGCATACTCTTCGGGCTTTGATGCTAACGCAGGCTCATTCAGCTTATTTTCGATGATGATATAGTTTTTCTCGATCTCTGCAAGTCTGTTAAGCACGTCTCTCACCCTTCAAGATACAAGATATGACGGATATACGGTCTGATCACTTTTTCTGCACGAGGTGTATGGCAAATCCAAAAAAGTCATCCTCGAAGTAGATCGCGGCAAGCGCACCTTTATCGTTGTATTTCGCCGACGCTTCGTTGAATTTAAAGCCGTTACGCTTGAAATAATCAACTGCACGACCTATAAAGTTGGTCTGAATTGCTATGTGACCGTTCTTTCCCAGATACGGTGATTTCATAAATTCAAAATCGGTACCGGCAAATACGGAGCTGTTGCCTTCCTTGACGCTCATTCCGAACATGGTCTGCATAAGCGCAGCCGCCTTGAGCGCGGCTTGCTGATCGTCACAATTTACCCCGATGTGAGCAAGCTTAAAGCCGAGCATAGCCGACATTACGTTACGAACATCGGTGGTTATAAGATCGAAACGGTCCTCTGCGATATAGGCATTTTTGACCATAAAGCTACCGCCGCATGCGATAACGTTCTTAAGGCTGAGGTAATTAAGCAGATTTTTATCGTCGATCCCTCCGGTGGGCATAAACTTGAGGTTGCCGTAAGGACCTGCGAGAGATGAAAGCATCGGAACGCCGCCGGCAGCCTCTGCCGGGAAGAACTTCACGACATCAAGCCCAAATTCAAGTGCGGCTTCAACGTCAGAAGGACGGGAAGTACCGGGAACTATCGGTATGTTATTTTCGACGCAATATCCGACCACCTTGGGGTTAAATCCCGGACTGACTATGAACTTGGCGCCGGCGTTTACAGCGGCGGCTGCCTGTTCCGTGGTCAGGACGGTACCTGCTCCGACGAGCATATCGGGATATTCTTTGGTTATCAGGCTGATAGCCTCGGCGGCGCATTTGGTGCGGAACGTGATCTCTGCGACCGGCAAGCCGCCGTCGCAAAGCGCCTTTGCCAACGGTACCGCCTTTGAAGTATCTTCGATCTTTATGACCGGTACGAGACCGTAGCTTTCAATATCCTTGCATATCTGATTCATTTCTCTTATCCTCCGAATTATTTATGTTTGACCTTTGTTCTCAAGGTCAGTTTTTATAGAACGTTTCAAACGCACGCTTAGTCATATAAAGGTCTGCCGTGGCTATAACTTCATAGGGGGCGTGCATAGAGATCACCGGTACACCAAGATCCACCGTTTCTATATTGAGCTTAGCTATATACATTGCAACGGTTCCTCCGCCGCCCTGATCTATCTTTCCAAGCTCTCCCGTCTGCCACAAGATATCGCTGTCGTCAAGCATCTTGCGGATCTTTCCTATAAACTCCGCGGAAGCATCCGAGGTACTGCTCTTTCCGCCGCCGCCGGTATATTTGGTCATTATGACACCGCGGTTGATGTAAGAAGAATTGCGCTTTTCGTAAACATCCGGGAAATTCGGATCGAACGCCGCGTTAACGTCTGCCGAAAGGCACATTGAATTTGCACGTACGACGCTCTCATTTGCACCAAGTGCTTCTGAGATGGATCTGATAAGATCGTGGAAGATGAAGCACTGCATTCCGGATACTCCGTTCGAGCCGGTCTCTTCCTTGTCGGCGAGCACCGTCATGATCGTATGACGGGGAGCATCGGCTTCAAGTGCGGCAAGTGCGGCAGGATAAGCGCACACACGGTCGTCGTGTCCGTAAGAGCCTATGAGTGAGCGGTCAAAGCCAACGAAACGCGCCTTTTCGGCAGGTACTGCGGTAAGTTCAGCCGTAAGCAGATCTTCCTCGGTGATACCGTACTTTTCATAAAGGAAATTCATAGCGTTGAGCTTGACACTGTCTTGCTTGTATTCGTTGCCGAACGGTCTCGTACCTATTATAAGGTTGAGCGACTCCCCTTTTATTCCCTCTGACATCGTTTGAGACATCTGCGTTCTCGCAAGGTGCGGCAACAGATCGCTGATGTACAGCACCGGCTCGTCAGGCTCTTCGCCTATAGTCACGGTGACGGTAGTGCCATCCTTTTTGGTCACCACGCCGTGGAGCGCGAGTGGTATCGTCGTCCACTGATACTTCTTTATTCCTCCGTAGTAATGAGTTTTGAAGTAAGCGATCTTTTCATCCTCGTAAAGCGGACACTGCTTGAGATCCACACGGGGAGAATCTATATGCGCGGCAGAGATACGCATTCCGTTTTCGATATCATCACTGCCTATGACGAAAAGGAAAAGGCTCTTGTCGCGATTGTTGTAGTAGTATTTTCCGCCCTTTTCGACCTTGCCGCCGAGCTTGTATTCCTTGAAGCCCTTTGCATCTGCCATTTCAACGAAATAGCTTACAGCCTCACGCTCTGTCTTTGCCGCATCCATAAACTTCATGTAATCGGAAGCAAGCTTCAAGCTTTCTGCGCACTGCTCCTCATTCATCACCTCGTAAGCAGTCTTGGGTTTAAAGAGAATGTTCTCGATAGATCCTTCAGTTTTGTTCATGATCATATTCCTTTCATTTTTTGTATGTTATACGGTAGCTTTGCACCGTTTCGTACACTTTGTTAACGTAATTTGCTGTTTCGGGATACGGTATCACGTCAAGCACTATCCCATCCGCGGAATATTCCGACTCATTCAGCCAAACGGACACTCTGCCTTCGCCGGCGTTGTATGCCGCCAAAACCGTTTTGGTATCCTCAAATCTCCCATAAAGATATCTGATGTAGGCACAGCCTGCTCTGATGTTCGTCTCCGGATCAAATATATCCGCACCGTCATCAAATCCGCACCTCTCGGATATCCATTCAAATGTTGCAGGCATCAACTGCATAAGCCCACAAGCCCCGGCGTGCGACACGGCTCTTGTGCCAAAACCGCTCTCACACAGTATAACGGCGTATATAAGCTCGGGCGAAAGCGAATACTCCGAGCAATATCTCGAAACGAACTCCGCATACTCGAGCGGATAGAGCTTCTTCCTGATTAAATTGCGTCCGCCGATGCAGCAGAAAAATATCGCTATCACCAAAACACAGCACAGAAATACAAGAAATATCTTTCCTTTTTCAGTTCTGCGGTGCGCTCCGAAGCCACTCCAAAATACTATCAATCTGCTCAATGAGATCCTCTTTACCGTTATTATACACCGTTTCGGAAGATTTTGCAATATAAAATTGAATATCTTTTTGATTTTTTATACGTTTTTGCGCTTCCGCTCTCGTGATCAAGTTACGCGAGCATATCCGTTCCACTCTTTTTTCCTCGGATGCCACGACAGCTATAACGTGATCGCAACGCTTATCAAATCCACTCTCAAACATGAGCGGTACTTGCACCGTGACCGCTTGCGTCCCTCTTTCGGCGTATTCCTTGAGTTGGCGCTCGATCTCGTCTGTCACCGCGGCGTGAGTTATAGTGTTGAGCCGTGCGAGCTTTTCCGAGTCTGAAAAAACAATTGTCGAGAGGGCTTTTCTGTTTAATGCTCCCGTCTCTGTGAGCACCCCGTCACCGAATGTATCGGCTATAGCCTTAACGATAGCGGACGGGGATGAGACCAACGAGTGGTATACCTCGTCAGCGTCGATCGAAGGAAGTCCTCTTTGCTCGAGCAAGTGCGAAACGTAGCTCTTGCCGCATCCTATCGGACCGGTAATTCCTATCACTATCATATTTGTATATTATCAATAAATCCCTGAATTATCATTATCCATCGCCATCTGTAGTATCTTCTGCACTTCTGCACCATCACTGAACGACGGTGTCGCGGCGACGCCGTTTTTAACTGCGGTGAGGAAGCAATACATACTGTGGAGATGACCTCTGAGCCAACCTATCGGCGCTTTGAAGGATGGAAACACCCCACCGGGCGCTTCGTATCTTCCGCAGCATTCTATCTTGGTAAAACCTTTGCTTCCGCCGTATTCGCCACCCTCGGCGCACGCATCGTAATAATGCAACCAATTCGGCTCCATCAGCGAAAAGTTGACTGTGCCCTTTTCCCCTCGTACGGAAAAATTCAGATCGTCGTTTGCGCCCGAAACAAGCTTGTTTACCTCTATGGTACCGACCGCACCGTCCTCTGTGGTGCAGATCATATAGAATGCCTCGTCCGCGTTCGTGCGCCATAGATCACCGTTGATCCCTGTTCGTTCGGGATACGCTATCTGCCCTTGACCTATCACCTTTACCATCTTTCCGCACAGATGATACATAAGATCGACTGTGTGTGCTCCGAGATCGTACAGCGTTCCGGCTCCGCAGATATCCCTGTTTTGTTTCCAGCCGGCGTTTTTTGAAGGATCCGCCGCGCTGGCGTGCAGATACTCACACCTGAAACTCAGTATCCTTCCGAGGCGACCGGATGATATCAATTCCTTAGCGCGCATAACCGCAGGCAAAAATCTGTTATTAAACACTATCTGCGCCGTTACTCCGGCGGCTTCGGCAAGCTCGGATATCTCCTTCGCCTGTTCATACGTAACGCAAAGCGGTTTTTCGCAGTATATATGCTTTCCGGCGGCAATTGCTTTTTTCAGCGTTTTGTAATGATATATGTTTGGTGTGCATATATCGATGATATCTATACTCGGATCGTATATCAGATCGTCCTCGTTACAGGTATAATTGTTAATTCCGAGAAGCTCAGCCGCCGCCTTAGCGCTTTCGATATTAGATGTGCACACTCCGCCAACGCATACGTCAAGGTCAAACGGCTTATAAAAATATTTAAGAGAGTTGATGCACCATGAATGAGTTTTGCCCATTGCCCCGAAACCGATAATGCCTACCTTCATATTTATGACCATGCCTTTCTAAATCACGGCGGTTTTGTGACGGTTTCGGCTTTGCCGAAATGGCGATCGTTCAGACCGCCAAGGCGCAAAACGCATCCGAGAGATCTTTCTTTCAGAATTGTCACCGCTCGTTATTCATATTTATAACAGTATGTTCCAAAAATATCACTGTTTTTTGTGCAACTTCCATCACGAAACGCCCCACGTTACACTATCTTCTAATATTATAGCGACAAAATGAAAAAATTACAAGACTTTTTTGTAAATCCTCTTGATTTTTTGAAAAAAATGTGCTATAATATCAACGTTGCGTGTTTGAGGGCAGTTTTTATGGAGCAATGCGAGGTCACCAGCGACACCGAGGACATTGGGCGCGGTGATATCGTTTAGTTTTGAGGCATTATTGCGTATCTGTCCCAGCTCGGTAGCACCCTCAATTGAATACGGAAGCGTATCGAAGTGGTCATAACGGGACTGACTCGAAATCAGTTGTACCTAACGGTACCGTGGGTTCGAATCCCACCGCTTCCGCCAATATCGTGCCGACGGTCGTTTTTGACCGTCGGCTTTCATTTTCGTTTTTCGTTCCGTGTTTTAGAGCACATCGGTGTTTTGCGAACTGTTTGGTTTATGCCACGCCGATATCGAGATAAATATTGCTGATATATGTATGCACTTGATGCGTTTAAATGCCGTTATCAAACGTCAATTCAAGCTTTTTACATATCTCGCGTGTATCAAAGCTTGCCGTTCCTCTTAAGTCCTATACATCCACTCCCGATACCTCCGAGCGGAAAAACTATCTCTTTCAATACATCCCTTGTATATCTCATATGAATTTCCTTTCTTCAATTCTGCCGTGATAATATATCTTCGGCGATATCGTATACTTCAAGACCGTTTTTTTGAGCGTAAGCCACGGTATACGCAGTGCCGCTTTGATATTCGGTCAGATACGCTATACAGCGACTGCTTACGTCTACCAAGGCTCTGTCTCGCGTCTGCATACAACCCTCATAATAAAAACTGCTCGTGTAAATGATCTCATCAGCCTGTCTCAGGATATAATCACAAGCTTCCTTTTGTTCCCCGCTCCAAGTCTCCTGATGTCCCGGATACGGCAGAAGCAAAACAGATCTGATATCACGGAGCTTATCTTGCTTTAACGCAGTTACGACCTCTGCCGCAAGCATATCAAATCCCCGAGCACCTCCGGTGCAAAAATTTCTGTATCCGCAAGCATATGCCGCATATATACGGTCTGCCAACGCTCGCATCATCAAGGGCGTCGCATTGATATCTCGGTGTCCGCTAAAGCAACAAGTGATATCGCGATTGTTATACAGTAACGAGTTCCGTTCAAGCTTCAGCATAAGGAAAAGCTCCTTTTCGATCTCTCACAGGCACTAAATGACAGTAAGACTATTATAACATAAGCATTGGTATTTGTAAAGAACTTTTTAAGATATTGTTAT
>CAZMWM010000009.1:0-30740 GCA_964570105.1 uncultured Lachnospiraceae bacterium
ATCTGATCATCTGTCATTTTCTTTCTCTTCCCCCTTTCTTTTATCCCATTCTTCGCTGTTTAGTTCTCGGATCTCTCGAACTCGGCAAGAGCTTCCTTAGGATAACGACCGTACTTTTTGAAGTACCATTCTCGATAATCCTTTTCGTTCTGTGAGTCCTTGAAAAAATCTGTTATGACTTCGACCATACCCACTAATGGTCTTGCAAGGTTGTTGATTTGCTCCTGAGACAACTCAATCCGCTCCATTTTCTACATCTTTGATAACCTCATCGCAATTTGTCGTTGAGCTTACCTGCTCGAATCCCCCCTTCATAAGACTTTGTTTGTGGAATTTAATTCTACATAATTGGCAAAAAAAATCGCTTGTATTTCGTCGCCATCAAGAGCGAGTGCGCCGCCAATAGATTGAACTTCGCTTACAAGAAACTCTTTTTTGTTGTGAATTTTGTTGAAAAGAGCCGTAGAAGAAAGACCAACCTCGCTTGCAAGAGATTTGATAGTGAACTTCTTTTCTCTCATTTTCCCTTGCAATTTCTCGGTATTCGTCATTTTTACCCCCCTCATTTGTTGAATTAGTTTCTACAAGTATAATATCACCATTTTTGTAGAATGTCAAGCACTTTTTCAAAAAAAGTTGAATTTCTTTGAAAAAATGTTGATTTTTGTTCCTCGATGTGATATTATATAGGTACACGGAGGTGATTGTATTATGTCTTACTTAACTGAATTCGGAAAGAGAATAAAACACAGAAGGCTCGAACTTGATATGACACAAGAAGAGTTGGCTCGCCAAGTTGGCTATACTTCTCGGTCGAGCATAAACAAGATAGAGTTGGGACTCGTCGACCTTCCACAATCAAAAATTAGCGCTATCGCAAACGCTCTCGGAGTCTCCCCGGCATACCTTCTCGGATGGGAAACAGACGGTTCTTCTGCATCCCTCTCCCATCTTATTCGTCCATTGTCCAAAAAGTCGTTCCCTCTGCTCGGGAACGTTGCATGTGGCGAGCCAATATTCGCCGACGAGGATCACGAGAGCTTTATTGAGGCGGATAGTGATATTGATGCGGATTTTTGTCTCACAGCACACGGGGATAGTATGATCAATGCGCGCATCTTCGACGGTGATATACTCTTCGTAAAAAAACAAAACTTCGTCGCCGATGGTGAGATCGCGGTCGTACTAATAGACGATGAAGCAACAGTCAAGCGCATTTATTTTGACAAAGAAAGCGAGACGTTGACGCTCGCTCCCGAAAATCCGACAATTAGAATGCGCACCCTGCGCGGTGCAGAACTTAACTCGGTCCGCATTCTCGGCAAAGTTGTCGCAGGGCAATATGTAATTAAGTGATATGGTACGCTTTTATCACTCTTACAACATGAAGAAATATAACCTGTGATATTGACAAGAAAACACATTCCGTGTTGACATTTTGAATAAACAATGATATGATGCTTGGAGGGTTTGTACTTATGAATATATATGAGAGAATAAAACAGTTACGTTTGGCACAGGGAATGAGTCAGTACGATCTCGCCAAAAAAGTCGGATATGAAGGACGCTCCGCAATATCCAAGGTTGAAAAAGGGGAACGCGATATTAGTCAATCTATGATTGAAAAATATGCAACCGCTTTAGGCGTTACGCCAATCTATTTGCTTTACGGAGAAGAAGCAAAAGAAAGACCATCTGCCAAAATGACAAAGGGGGAAGGAATATTGGAAGCATTTAATTCTCTTTCTCCTGAAAAGCAACGGCAGTTCCGCGACTATCTTCGCTTTCTTTTAACTTCTCCGGAAAACTAAAGCTCGATATAATCCTAATGTGATATTATATATCGGTCGATTGCATGTGGCGAGCCAATATTCGCCGACGAGGATCACGAGAGCTTTATTGAGGCGGATAGTGATATTGTCAAGAGGAAAATTCAAATTTTTAGATTTTTATTTTATTTTTCGGGAGGACTCTGAAATGGCGAGTTTCAAAGAGAATTTTAAGCGTATTTGCAACGAAAAAGGAACAAACCCCACCTCCGTGTGTAAAGAATTAGGAGTTAGTACATCCAAAGTCAACCTGTGGAATAATGGCTCATTACCTAAGCAGGAAATGCTCCTTAGACTCGCTCAACACTTAGGATGCTCTGTTATGGATTTCTTTGCTGACGAGGACGATTTATTGAGAGCGGCTAAACCTGAGAACGATGATGAGTTTGACATTCTTAGGGTGTTCCGTATGCTTGACCGCAGGACAAAACACGAATTTATGGCAATGGTATATGAGTTTGAGAGTAAAACGGAATTACAGAGGGATACGACAGGAAATGACTCGCCTGTCGGCTGAAATAAGAAAACAAAAAGTCATTCTGTTCGAGGTCGTACAGACCTTTAACGAAATGACTAAGCGCAAAAAGATATTGGAGGTGAAATTGTGGAAAAAGCGGTAATCTATGCTCGGTATTCGAGTCATAATCAGCGTGAGGAAAGTATCGAGGGGCAATTACGCAAATGCCACGCTTTTGCCGAACAGCATAACCTCATTGTTATAGAGGAATATATTGATAGGGCTTTATCGGGCAAGACAGATAACCGAGCCGATTTTCAGAGAATGATAAAGGACTCTGAAAAAGGACAATTCTCGGTTATTATTATGTACACACTCGACCGATTTGCCCGAAACCGTTATGACTCCGCTATGTATAAAGCGAGATTGAAAAAGAACGGTATCAAACTTTATTATACAGAGCAGTCCATCTCGGACGAACCTGAGGGTATCATATTGGAGTCTCTTTTGGAGGGAATGGCAGAATACTATTCGGAAAACCTCTCACGAGGTGTCCGTAGAGGTATGAAAGAAAATGCCTTAAAGTGTATGATAACAGGTGGCTATATGCCGCTCGGCTATCGCAAAACCGCCGATAAGAAATATGAAATTGACCCACAAACCGCACCGATTGTTCGGGAAATCTTTGATTTGTACGCAAACGGAAAGAGTCAACGACAGGTGGTGGATATTCTTAATGAAAAGGGCTACCGAACCGTAAAGAATATGCCGTTCCGCTTGGGAAGTGTATCGGCTATATTGTCAAATAAGAAGTATATAGGCATATATTCCTTTGACGATATTGAAATTAAAGACGGTATTCCTGCGATTGTAGACGAGGAACTGTTCTATAAAGTACAAGATATGCTCAAAAAGAACAAGCGTAGCACAGGACGAATGAAGGCACCTATGCAATATCTCTTGACAGGTAAATTGTTTTGTGGTCATTGTGGTAGTTCTATGGTGGGCGAAAGTGGTACAAGTCAGACAGGTACTATCTATAATTACTATAAATGTAGCGACCGCAAGAAAAAGGGTAACTGCCACAAAATCAACGAGCGGAAAGATTGGATAGAGAAATTGGTCGTTTCCGAGACCGTTCAGAAAATTCTCCAACCCGATGTGATTGATACAATCGCTCAGAGAGTGGCAGAATTAGCCGAGAAAGAGTTTAACGACCAAAGCCGATTACTTTCCTTGCGAGAGGACTTAAAGAGCGTACAGACAGCCATACGCAATCTCCTGAGACTTGTAGAGCAAGGTATTGACACAGAGGATGTCGGGGATAGACTTCTCGACCTCAATTCTCAAAAAGCCGACCTCCAAAAACAAATCTCCAAAGAGGAAAATAAAAAGCCGATGTTGAGTAAAGATAGGATTGCCTTTTGGCTCACCAACTTTGTCAACAACGGCAATATTGAGGATGTAGAGTATCAACAGCGGATAATAGATACTCTTGTACACAGAGTGTTTGTATTTGATACAGATGATGGCGGTAGAAAAATCGTTATCACCTACAATACAAGCAATAATGTGAAATCCACCGTAACATTATCTGATATACAGCCCTATGCAAAAAGTTCGGATATTAAGAGTTCCGCTCGACCAAATTGGCTTTGGAAAGCAATTTCCGAAGCCTTTTTGGTTTGCTATAAAGAGGGAAAAGTGAAGAGGGAAAGTGAGAAAAGGGAGAGGGAAAGGAAAAAGAAAAAGGAAAGTGAAGTGAAGAGAGGAGAGAGGAGAGGAGAGGGAAAAGGAAGTGGGCTTGTCAAGGAGAGGTGGTTGGGGTGGGGATATTCCACCTATGGGGGTGGGATATCCGAAAGGGGAGTCAATAAATCGTGAATAAAATGTTTAGAAAAATGCGATATTATGTTAAACCATGACTCTGGCTATTGACAAATGATTAATTCGGGTGTATAATTTGACCAAGCGACTGACTTGGGGTTTGTTACCATATTTCAGCTGTAACGATGCCGAGAGATGGTCGCTAATAACAATAAAGGATGGAAATACAATGATAGCAAGGGCTTTTTCGTCTCGCCGTGGGGCGATGGGCGCGGTAATTTGCATGATGTTATGTCTCGCAATGCTTTTCGGGCTTGCGACCGTGATGCAGACCGACGCCTATGCCGCAGATACCGCACCGGATGATATTACGGTATTTGAGGCAAATCAATATACGAATGTTGCTTCCTTTTACAATTCGGCAACACTTAATAAGATCTATTCCGGTGCGCTTGATGCACGTGACGGTATCGCGCTCGTGGGCATTTCGAGGGATACCGGTGATATCGAGATGCTCAGCTCCTCCGGGTTATCGTATACATACGCTATCTCGGATGGCTATGATTATTATCTTCAGCTCAAAAACTTCGAGTCGTTTATGACGTCGGTCGCTTTTGGTTTTAATGCCAATACGATGAATGCGCTCGGCATCCGTCAGACAGAGGATGTAAACGGTCAAAGATCTTGGGATCTCAGTATGTACCGTGGGATAGAGATAGAATTTTATGTTCCCTCGGATGTATACGGAGATGATGCGACGTACGGATTTCTTGTGCGTATCGACTGCGGCAGTACGGCTGACGGTTGGGCGTATTATATGAGATCGCTCGAGACCAAAGGCTCGTATTTTACCGAAAATGACGGTTTCTATACTTACAGCGATGAGATCGCGAATATGAAGCTCGCACGTTGCCCCGATATGGCGGCTGTGAACTCTGTCATCATCAACTTTTCCGAGTGGAAGAGTATGGTCGGTGTCAATAAAACGGGGAATGCCGCCGACGGATACGCCGTTTATGTAAAGTCCGTCAAGTTCGTGGACGCGGTGCCCTCTGAGACCGAGGGCTGGTGCGGAGAGAATGTCAGCTGGGCGCTGGACGGTAGCGGCACGCTGAGCATATCCGGAAGCGGCGCGATGTCGTACTATTCGGAATATCAAAGATATCCGTGGTATCCTTATCGCTCGAGCATCAAAAATGTCGTTATCGGTGAGGGTGTGACGAGCATCGGCGATCATGCGTTTTCCGACTTTGGCAATATGAAGAGCGTGGTGATACCGGGGAGTGTGGAGAGCATAGGTGCATCCGCGTTTTCGGGTTGCGATAGTCTTGTCAGCATAACTGTGCCAGACAGCGTGAAGAGCATAGGCGTCCACGCATTTTCGGACTGCGACGCTCTTTCGCGCGTGTATATAAGCGACGTTGCGGCGTGGTGTTCTATAGACTTCGGAAACGAGTATTCAAATCCGCTGTTCTACGCGAGAAATCTTTATATTAACGGAAGATCGGTGACCGATGTCGTGATCCCCGGGGGGGTTACGGGCATCGGTGCTTATGCGTTCTACAATTGCCGAAGCGTTAAGAACGTTACGATACCGAAAAGCGTAACGAGCATAGGGCGCGATGCGTTCCGGTGCTGTAATAAGCTCGCCGGTGCATTCATAAGCGACGTTGCGGCGTGGTGCGCCATAGACTTCGAAAACGAATATTCAAATCCGTCATACTATGCAAATCTTTATCTCAACAGGGAACAGATGAACAAGCTTACGGTTCCCGCGGGTGTGACGAGCATAAGTGCTTATGCGTTCTACAAGTGTAATCTTTTCGGAAGCGTGACGATACCCGCGAGTGTAACGAGCATAGGTGAGGATGCTTTCTACGGTTGCAGTAGCCTTATAAACGTGACTGTGGACAGTGAGAGCATCGTCTGCGGGATCACCTCGTCAAGTGCCTTCGGATATCTTGTGAACAATGCAAGCACGGTGATCATCAGAGCCGACATAGATGATATCGGAAGCTATATAACCGATAATTTCACGAATATCGGCAATGTGGTGCTTGATGGCGTGGAGCACGACATCTATTCAAAGCATTCGCAGGGCGATGACGGCAAGGGTTGGACTATTTGGGGCGGCAAGTGCGGCAACACTCTTAACTGGAGCCTTGACAGCACCGGAACGTTGAAGATCACCGGCGGTGGGGAGATGTCGTACTGTTCGTTATATCAAAACTATCCGTGGTACCCGTACCGCGAAAGCATCAAGCGGATAGTTATCGGCGACGGTGTGACGGGAATAGGCAATTTTGCTTTTTCCGATTGCATCAATCTTACGAGCGTGAGCATAGGTAACGCTGTTAAGACGTTAAGAGCGAATATGTTCTACAATTCACGCAGAAATCTTGAAAGCATAACGGTATCGAAAAACAATAACAACTATCATTCCGACGGGAATTGCGTGATAAACACGGAGAGCAAGACGTTGATACTTGGATGTAAGAACAGCGTCATCCCGAGTGACGGAAGCGTGACGTGTATAGGCGATCATGCTTTCTACAAGTGTAGTTACGGCTTTGCGAGCATTATCATACCCGAGAGCGTTACGAGCATTGGGGAGAATACGTTCGAGGATTGCAGTAGTCTTAAGCTCGTGATAATAAACAGCGCAAAGATCGCTTCGGGGATCACATCTTCGACCTCTTGCGGATATCTTGCGAATTACGCTACGACGGTGGTTGTGAGAGCGGATATAACGAGTGTCGGTGGCTATATCACGTCCAAATTCACAAGTGTTAACACGGTCATTATAGACGGTGTGCAGTACAAAGCCTATTCCAAGCACGCGCACGGTGCTAACAGTGAAGGCTGGAGCATTACGGAAAACGGCGAGAAGATCTGCCCGGATTGCGGACTTGAGTTTTCGAGGATCATCGCGAGCGGCACGTGCGGCGAGAATTTGACGTGGGTGCTTGACTGTGATTGGGTGCTGACTATTTCCGGAAGTGGGAAGATGACGGATTGGTACATATCTTCAAATGTCCCGTGGTATTCATATCGTGATAGCATTAAAAGCGTTGTTATAGAAGATGGTGTGGAGAGTATAGGGGTTTCTGCGTTCGAGGCTTGCAATAGTCTTACGAGTGTAACTATGTCCGATAGTGTAACGAGTATATGTAACTACGCGTTTTCTTATTGCAGAAGTATTGATAGTGTAACTATAGGTAAAGGTGTAACGAGTATAGGGGATTGGGCGTTCGGGTATTGCAGTTATCTTGCGAGTGTAACTATCCCTAACAATGTAACGAGTATAGGAATCATGGCGTTCCGCGATTGCAGTACTCTTACAAGCATAACTATACCTGATGGTGTAACGGGTATAGGAAGAAGTGCGTTCCTGAATTGCAGTGATCTTGTGAGCATAACTGTACCCGATAGTGTAACATACATGGGTTGGAAAGCCTTCTTGGGTACCGGATACTATAACGATGAAGAAAATTGGGAAAACGGAGTATTATACATCGGTAAATGGTTGATAAATGCTAAAACAACAATATCCGGATCATATACGATTAAAGACGGTACGCTTTTAGCGGACGGTGCGTTCTACGAATGCAGTAAACTTACGGGCGTAACGTTACCGAATAGTGTAACGAGTATAGGGATGTATACGTTCTCGGGTTGCGGTAATCTCAAGAGCATAACTATACCGAATAGTGTAACGAGTATAGAGGGTGAAGCATTTTCTGGTTGTAGTAGGCTAAAACTCGTTATCATAGACAGCGCGGATGTTGCTTCGGGCATCATTTCAAGTGATGCTTGTGGATGGCTTGCATATTATGCTACGACCGTGGTTGTGAGGGCGGATATAACTAATGTCGGAAGCTACATTACTTCGAATTTCGCCTGTGTTGACAGTGTGATGATAGGCGGTGTGGAATACAAGGTCTATTCCAAGCACGCGCATAGCGAGAATAGCACGAATTGGACTGTTACCGAGGATGGGCACAAGGTCTGCTCCGAGTGTGGGCTGACTGTCGATCCCGAGGGCATCAAGTGGTCATTTGACGAGGTGACCGGTACTTTGACCGTCAGCGGCTTCGGTGCGATGGATGACTATTCCTCCAAGAATATGCCTTGGTACGGCATTGCGGCAGATATCAAGAAGGTCGTTATTTGTGAGGGTGTGACCTCGATCGGCAAGAATGCATTCAACAGCGAAAAAGCCGGATTTGTGTTTGGGGAGATAGAGCTTCCTTCCACCCTGACTTCTATCGGAGACTATGCCTTCTACAAGTGCGCGTCTCTTACTAAGATCGGCGTTCCTGCGTCTGTTAAGACTATCGGAGCGTTTGCGTTCCGCAAGTGCGGACTCGTTGATATCACCTTTGAGGGTGATAACGGCTGGAGGATCGGCGAGGAGGGCACGTTCAAGTTTGCAAACAAGACTGCGCTCATTGAAGCTCTTGTCAACCGTCATCACAGCAAGGTCTGGACGACTGTCGAGGGTGGCACTGACGTGACTGTTATCGTTGCTATCGGAAGCTGTGGCAAGAACGTCATCTGGACGCTTGACGATGCCTATGTGCTCAGGATAACGGGCACGGGAGATATGTACAACTACGGAGCGGGCAACGCTCCGTGGGTGAGCTACAAGAACGCCATCAAGGGTGTCATCATCGGCGAGGGCGTAACGTCCATCGGTAACTGCGCCTTCTACGGCTGCACGAAGCTCAGCGATGCGGTCATATCGTCATCTGTCAAGACCATCGGAAGATACGCTTTCCGCAAGGCGAAGCTTACCGATATCACGTTTGAGGGCGATAACGGCTGGATGATAGGTGACGGTACGTTTGCGTTTGGCAACAGCACGGCGGCTATCGAGGCTCTGCTTCGCCGCTTCTACGATAATGCGTGGACGGCTGTCGATGCTCCCGAGGAGGCGGTGATCGCTCTCGGAAAATGCGGAGACGATATCATTTGGATGCTCTACGATACCGGCAAGCTCAGCTTGAGCGGCACCGGGGCTATGTACGACTACGGAACTAACGGTGCGCCGTGGGCAAGCTACAAGGATAATGTAAACAGCGTCGTTATCGGCGATGGTGTGACCTCTATAGGAAACAGCTCGTTCTACGGTTGCGCCGGCATCACGTCCGTTTCGCTTCCTTCGAGCTTGGTCTCTGTCGGTAATTACGCGTTTTACGGCTGTAAGCAGCTTGCGGATGTGACTGTGCCTGCATCTGTCGGCACTATCGGTAAATATGCATTCCGCAAGGTGGGATTGAAGAGCATTACCCTTGAATGCGGTAACAGATGGGATATAGAAGGCGAGGTCGTCAGATTTGCAAGCGAAGATGAGGCGATCAAGGCGCTTATCTCCGGCTATTATACCAAGGTCTGGACAGTCTATATAGCTCCTCCCGTAAGCGGTGTCACGGTATCGGATGCTTCGGTCACTCTGACCGAGGGGGACGACGTTCTCGTGAGCGCCGATGTACAGCCCGAGGAAGCGGATGACCGCAGTGTCATCTGGTCGAGCGCGGACTCGAGCGTTGCCACGGTCGACGGCGGTAGGATAGTTGCTGTCGGCGTCGGTGAGACCGACATTACGGTAACGACTGTTGACGGCGGCTATACGGCTACCGTGCACGTTAAGGTGCTTGCAAGGCATATATCCGTTTCCGACGTTTCTCTTGACACCGATGCTGTCGAGCTTGAAAAGGGCGCGAGCATGACCGTGGTGGCTACGGTGCTTCCGTCTAATGCCACAGACAAGAGCCTTATTTGGTCAAGCTCCGACGAGAGCGTCGTGACGGTATCCGGCGGTGTCATTACCGCTGTGGGCGGCGGAAATGCGACCGTTACCGTAACGACTGTTGACGGCGGATATACGGCTGTGGTTAACGTGACTGTCATCCGTCGCGGAGATCTCAGCGGACGCGTGTATTCGGCGTCCGGCAGAGAGCTTCTCTCGGGCGTTTCGGTAAAGCTGTATAAGGATGGCTCCTTCGTTGGCTCTGCGGTGTCCGACAGCACCGGTAATTACGGATTTTCCGACGTTCTCTATGGGGCATACGAGGTGATATATTCGCTTGACGGTTATCTCGATTACGACCTTGCATACACCGTCGCAAGCGAGAACGCGCAGATAGAGAATATCTATCTTGCCCTCGATGCTTCGAGGCTTCCCGGATATGCGAGCGGATATGCAAAGAATGCGACTACGGGTATCGGTATCTCCGATATCACGGTCTATGTACGCGGCGGAAGCGGAAATACCACGGGGGAGGTGCTCCAGACGCTGACCACAAATTCATCCGGATATTACATCACGGACGGTCTCAGTGCGGGAAATTACACGCTCCAGTTCGTTGACGAGCGCTCTGCCGAGATACCGTTCAACACTTCTTCGATAAACGTTACCGTAAGCGGAAATGAGACGTCGGCGGAAAACAATATCTCGCTCGTACAGCCCGGTGATTATGAGTTCAGAGTGGTGCTTACTTGGGGAGAGACGCCGTATGACCTTGACTCTCACCTTCTGATAAGCTCCGGCTCGGACGAATATCACGTGTATTACCACGATAAAACGCCGTCGGGCGCCGGCGCAAATCTTGACGTCGACGATACCACCTCGTATGGACCGGAGACTGTTACGGTCACGTCCATAAAGGCGGACGGTGTGTACAGGTATTACGTGCATAACTATACCGACAGAAATAACTCCTCGTCCGACAGGCTGACCAATTCCGGTGCTGTGGTGAATATATATATCGGCGGAGAGGTACATTCGCTCAGCGCTCCTACCGGAAGCGGTATCTATTGGGATGTGTTCACGTACGATGCGGCGACCGGTACGCTTACTATCACGAACAAGATAGTGGAGACTGTGCCGAGCATATAAGATCTGTGTGAAAATAACTAAAAACAGCGGATGCTTTTACCCGAGGGCGAAAGCATCCGCTTGTTTTGGTAAGCGCCAAGTTGTGCGGATCTGTGGCGGGTGAGGCGTGACGCTGTTGTATCGCGTTTTTTGCAAAAATGCGGGCGGAAATAAAGCGTTTTCAGAAATGCAACCGGGGTATTGACTTTTTGGTGTGCGGATGATATAATGGTGTATATTCAAGGTAATGTACACGGAGGGGGAATGAAATGGGTAAAATTGAGGATATCCGCAGACGCCTGCCCAAACGCCTGACGATCTCTTTTCCGATCTGGGGGCTTTTTGACACCTCGGACAGCGGTGATTATCACGATCTTGAGAAAATGGTCACGGAGCATGTGGAACGCGGATTTAACTGTATACGACTTGAGGGCGGATCCGGTCTTACGCACGATCTGAACGGAAAGCGCTTGGGACCTGTATTCATCGGCGCTCCCTTTGGAAAATACAGCATCAACCGTCAGACCTTTTCTTTTGGCGGAGAGGGATATTGCGACGTTATGCAACGCCTGATAGATCTGTGCACCGTTTGCAAGAAGCACGGCGTGTACGTGATCCTGTCGTCGTGGTATTTTCTTCACACCTATTGGTATGCTCCGAACGAGCTGAACGATCGGTTGTTTTCTATTCCGACGGAAGATGTTTTTATGTCATTCGCGAAGTTTTTGCACTATATCCTGTTGGAGCTGGAGGAACGGGGGCTTGCGGATAGGATCGCGTTCGCCGAGATATTCAACGAGGTCAACGCAGTTCCGAAATTTATCGGCGAATTGAAGAACGAGGATGTCAGTCATATCGATTTTAAGGAAAAGCACGCGGAGGCGCTCGATTGGTTGATGCAACGGCACCCGAACACGCTCTTTGCGCTGGATTCGGACAGAGTCTCAAGCTCCTCCCTTGCCGAATTGCCCGACAATTTTCAGGTGTTTAACGGGCACAACTATTTCCTTTGGGATATATACAGCAACACTTTGGAAAGCGGTCACGAAAGAAAGGAGGAGTTCTTCCGTCACGAGATAAGCATCGATGATGTTATCGCTTCCAGAAACGGAAAATACCCGCTTCCGCAAGGCTCGAAAGATTGGTTTTATCGGATCGCCTCGTGTAACGATCTCGACAGAAGCAGAACAGCCGAATTAAATGCTTATTTGAACAGGCGGTTATCGGAAAATTGGGATAGATACATCGAAAGGTTGGAGAATTTTTGCAGTGGTTATCAGCGTGTTATGTCCCTCTCTCCGAACGCATTGATCGTCTGCGGAGAGGGCGTTACCTATTGCTCCGCGCAGGATGTGGTATGGGAGGAAGGTTCAGACCTTTTTTGGAAGCTCGTGGGGCACGCGAGACAGCGTTATAAGGATATCGGATTATGGGGCGCTGTTATCAAGACCTGCTGCGGTCCCGAGGATCCGTGTTGGACGCTCTGCGCCGATAAGCTCAGGGAACTGAACGAGTTTTTTCTTGCGGACTGATGCTTGGCAAGAGCGGCATCGGAAATATCGACCTTACACCTTTAGCGAAAGACACACTCCAATACGCAAAACGCGTCGCTGTGAAGCGGCGCGTTTTTTGATCTCAAGCACCTTTTCGCTATCCAATATTACTTATTACTTGCCGAAAATCGACGGAAAGTTTTAGTGAAGAGTGAAAAAAATAAGACGGACAAGCTTCGATCAAAGCTTGTCGGTTTTTGGCTGCGGCACTAGGATTCGAACCTAGGTAATGACGGAGTCAGAGTCCGTTGCCTTACCGCTTGGCGATGCCGCAATGTTATGCAGTATATCTGTACATCAACGCTTATCAGTATACCATATTTTTGCGGCTTTGTCAAGTGATTTTGAAAAAAATCCGAACGGTATCGCGGAATATTTGTGTTAACTTTTTGTTAATGGCGCCGGGCGTCGGTATAAGGCTCAGAGCTGTTCCGAAATGAGTGCGCGTATTCCGGGGGTGGAGGTCACGCTTCCGTCCGAGCTGATGAAAACGGCTTCAAATCCGCCTTGCTCCCCGTAGTAGCGGAGCGCGTCGTCGTATCCGAGCAAGAAGAGTGCGGTGGAAAGAGCATCCGCTCTTGCTCCGTCGTCGGTGATCACGGTCACCGAGGAAAGTCCGTTATCGCACGGATGACCGGTGGTCGCGTCCAAAATGTGATGATAACGCTTCCCGTTTTCCTCGAAATACCGTTCGTATGTGCCGCTCGTGACTATCGCGAGCGTTCCCGAGCCGTCCTTTGAGAACGGGAGCGCGGAAAGCTCGGATGCGTTCAAGAGAAGGCTTGTTTTGTTGGGATCCGACGAGTTTGGATCTCTTATGCCGAGGATGAAGCTATCGCCGCTTGGCTTGGTGATCGCGGTCTGTATATTTCCGCCGAGATCTATCAGAAACGAAGAATATCCGCGAGCGGTCAGCACGTCCGCCGCTCTTTGAGCCGCGTAGCCCTTTGCGACCGAGCCGAGGTCGAGCATAGCGCCGTTTGATGTGACCGTGCTCGTTCCGTCTCCGTTATCTGTGACGGTGATATTCGAAAAGCCGACGTTCTGCAAGCTTTTTTGCACGTCCTCCTGTGACGGGACGGTCGCATCTCGCTCACCCGTGAAGCCCCAAGTCAGCATCAGCGGATATACCGTTACGTCGTAGCGCCCCGATGTGACGGTGTTAAGCTCTCCGCACAGCTCAAGGAGCGTCACAAGCTCGTCCGACGACGGGAGCGTCAGCGTCTCGCCGCGGTTGATGGCGGCGACGGCTCCGCTTTCCGACGTGACGGAGAACAGTGCTTCGATACGCAGTATCTCAGCCTTTGCCGCCGCCAAGGCTTCGTTTGCCGCTTTTTCGGAGGTCGAGCCGGGGTACAGCTTTATCTGCATATACGTGTCCATTGCGTAAAGCTCGGTCGATACGCAGTAGTTCTCGCGCGAGGCGCAGCTGTACGTGGGGAAACAGGCGAATAATAATAAAGTGGCGAGTATAACGGATAGATACGGTCGTGAGCCGTTTATTTTGAGTTTCTTCATCTTATCTGCTCCGATGTGTGTTCGTATAATGTTATTGTAGCACGTATTGATGAATAATTCAACTGTCTGCCCAATGATATTTTGAGATGCGATCTCGGGTGACCGAGCGGCATCTCTTTTTTTGTTTTTTTGTTTATCCGGGCTTTGACGGCGGGATGGGATGGGAGTGAAGTTCGTACCCATACGCAGTAGAAGGGGAGGTATAGTATTGGTGTGATCGGGAGCGACGGCGGTGCTCGCGGTCTGCCGAGGCTCTTTCAAGGATGGCGAAGGGGCGTTCGGTCTACGTTCAAAAAACGCCTTGCCGTCCGAGACGGTGAGACGGGAGAGAAGGAGGGAGCATTCGTTTAAAAATGGCGGCGCGGATAGATTGGGAAGCCTTAAGGGCTGAATACGTATCGGACGTGAAAAGCACGTATCGCTCTCTCAGCGAAAAATACGGCGCATCCGTCTCCTCGATCGCCGCCCGTTCCGCAGGTGAAAATTGGCGCGGTATGAGACGTAAGCGATGCGAGAGCGTTTCGGAGCGGATAATCGAGGAGAGGATACGCTCGGACGTTGAGAGCTTTGCCAAGGTCAGCTCTGCCGCCTGTGCGCTGATCGAGCAGATAGAGCTTGCTCTGAAGGACAAGGAGCAGTTCTACAGATATACCGTCTCTTCGGGTGAGGATGCGGGTGAGGAGCGGATATCGTCCAAGATGGACACAAGATCGCTTAAGGATATGGCGGTCTCGCTTCGCGAAGCTCTGGAGATATTCCGTCGGGCTAACCGCATACCGACGGTGGAGCAGGAGCTTAATTACGATCTGGCGATGAAAAGATTTGACCTTGAGCGCGAGCGTATCTTATCCGAGCGCGATCGCGACTGCGCTGTGCAGATCACGTTTGACGACGGGATAGGCGAGCTTTACGCGGAGAGGTCGGAGGAGGCACGGTAGCTCGGTGTATGTGATACGATATCAAAGGAAGGTGAGCTTTTCGCTTATGCGAGAGCCTATGGGGAGGTACGGATGATACTCAAGCTTGGGAGTCCGAGTGAAAAACAAAAGCTCTTTTTGAGCGACAGGCACGCAGTGGTCGGTTACGGCGGTGCTCGCGGCGGAGGAAAATCCTGGGCTGTGCGCACGAAGGCTGTTATAATGGCGTTGGCGCACGACGGTATCAAGCAGTTGATAGTTCGGCGCACGTATCCGGAGCTTACTAACAATCATATACTTCCGCTTCGGCGTCAGCTGAACGGTCTTGTTAAATACAACGACCGCGACAAGCGATTGGTGTTTGAAAACGGCTCGGCGATAAGCTTCGGCTATTGCGCCGGGGATGCGGATCTGCTCAGGTATCAAGGTCAGGAATACGATATCGTGTACATAGACGAGGCTACTCAGCTGACGGAGCTTCAGATCGGTGTGCTTCGCGCGTGCATAAGGGGCGTCAACCGTTTTCCGAAACGCCTGTACCTCACCTGCAATCCCGGCGGAGTGGGGCACGCTTACATCAAGAGGATATTTATCGACCGTCGGTACGTTGACGGGGAGCGCCCCGAGGATTATTCGTTCATACAGGCGCTTGTGACCGATAACGCCGCGCTTTGCCGCGAACAGCCGCAATATCTTGAGCAGCTCGACGCGCTTCCGGAAGGGCTTCGGCGTGCTTGGCGCGACGGTGATTGGGATGCTTGCGAGGGAGCGTATTTTTCGGAATTCAGGCGCGAGAAGCACGTGGTGGAGCCGTTTGCTATACCGGATACGTGGCGCCGATTTAGGGCGTTCGATTATGGGCTTGACTGCTTTGCGTGCCTTTGGGTAGCCGTGGACGGCTCGGGGTGCGTTTACGTTTATCGGGAGCTTTCCCGCGGAGGGCTTGGAATATCCGAAGCCGCCGAGGCGGCTATCGGTATGACGCCGAGCGGTGAGCGCATCTACTGCACGTACGCACCGCCCGATATGTGGTCACGCTCGCAGGAGAGCGGTAAGGAGAAGGCGGAGCTTTTCAGACGTGCCGGGCTTGCGGGCATCGTCAAAACGTCCGGCGATCGCGAAGCCGGTTGGCTCTGCGTGAAGGAGCTTTTGCGTTTGGGTGTCGACGGAGAGCCGAGACTGAAGATATTCTCGTCCTGCCGTGAGCTTATAAGGTGTCTGCCTCTGCTTCAGGTGGATATGCGCTGTCCGACGGATTGCGCGGTGGAGCCGCACGATATAACGCATATTCCCGATGCGCTCCGTTACTTTGCGGTATCACGCGCAAGAGCCGCGTCTCTTCCGAGCGTTAAGGACGTTCGCAGGCGCTGGACGGAGGATATGCGCTCGGATTATTACGGTGCGGATGATGAGGAGAGGGAGATGATGAGAAAAAGATGGGGAGATCCCGATTAAAAGAAAGGAAGAAGATATGAGGATAGAAGGAGATAAGCTCAGATACATATCGGAGCTTTACGCGTCCGCCTTGAGTGCTGTCGAGGAGGCGCACAGTGATTTCGCGAAATATCGCGCGCAGTACGGCGGCGACGGAGGTGTGGACGGCTCGAACGAACGTGCCGCTTTCGTTCGTAACATCACATATGAGATAATCGAGTCGCAGGTGTCGACCGTGATACCGAAGGCAAAGGTGGAAGCGGGTGTATATTCGCCGGAGAACGAGAGACGTGCTATGTTGATCGAGCGCATCTGCGAGAAGCTCAGAAACAGGATAGACTTTGAAAGGATAAACGATCTTACAGAGCGCGACACCACGGTGACCGGAGCTTCCGTTTACCTTGTTGAATGGGATGACAGGTTGATCGGTCAGCACGGCACGCGCGGAGACGTCTGCATCTCCGCCGTGGCTCCCGAGGATCTCATTCCTCAGCCGGGGCGGTACAGGATATGCGATATGGATTATTGCTTTATACGCTCGCGCACCACTCGCAGAGACGTATGCGAGCGGTACGGAGTCTCGCCTGAGCTTTCGATGAGCCTTGAGACTATGGAGGACAGGCTCGGTACGGACGGGGAGACTGTGGAGCTTGTGACGTGCTTTTATTACGACGCTGACGGCAGACTATCGAAATTCATATTCAGCGGCGACACCGTGCTTGAGGATATAGAGAATTACTATGCGAGGAAAAGGCGCATCTGCTCGCACTGCGGTCTCGGAGAGCGGCATTGTGTTTGCGAGGAGCCGAAATTCGTGCTTACCGACGAGATGAGGGAGCATATCAGCGCGGCTCTGCTCGCGGACGGCGATACATCCCAAAGCGGTGCGGGATACGTTGATATCCCGTGGTATATTCCCCGGGAAATGCCGATAGTGATACGCACGAATATAACGAGATCAGACCGTTGGTACGGTCAGAGCGACTGCGAGTTCATAAGACCGTATCAGCAGGAGATCAACAAGCTTGAGAGCAGGATACATTCCAAGCTCATAAGCTCATCCGTGATACCCGTGCTTCCTGCCGACTCGGAGCTGAGATTGGATAATTCGATAAATGCACGGGTGTTGCGTCTGCGCGAGGGTGAGGATCGCGGTCAGTACGGCGTCATCGATACCTCGGTGGATATAACGCAGGAGCTTCAAAATGTCGAAAGAGTTTACGATATGGCGAAGAAAGCTATGGGAATTACCGCGTCGTTTCAAGGACAGGCGGACAGTACCGCCCTCTCGGGCAAAGCCAAGCAGATACAGGTAGACCAATCGGCGGGCAGAATGGCGTCAAAACGGGTGATGAAGCAAGTCGCATTTGCAGAGATGGACAGATTGATATTTGAGCTGTATCTCGCGTATGCCGATGAGCCGCGAAGCGTTTCTTATACCGACGCTTTCGGTCGCACCCGTACGGAGAGCTTCAACAGATATTCCTTTGTGCGTCGCGATGCGGACACGGGAGAATATTATTACGACGACAATTATCTGTTCTCCGCGGACGATGCGAACGAGGTGGAGACCGAGCGCAGACGGCTTGCGGTTGAATGCATTGATTTTTTCAAGAACGGTATATTCGGAGACTGCTCCGACGTTGCGTCTATACGGCGTTTCTGGCAGTGTCTTGAGAGATTGAAGCATCCGCTCGGGCGATTTAATGCGGAATACTATAAGGAACTGTCGGGGGAGCCGTGGTCTGCACTGCAAGGTGAGCTGCAAAATACGGCGCGGTCACAGCCGTGAAAGGAGGTGATGTGATGAAAAGAAAGTCTCAAGGCGACGCGCGTTATTCAGACAGTGTGCGCGGAGCTGCCTATGTGAGTGCCTCTCCAAGGTCGGTGAGGGGGAACGGAGTGCACTCTACTAAGGTAGTCGGCGGAGATCTGCGCTCTAAGGGCGCAGGGAAAAGGTAAGCCGCCACGCACCGAGACGGTGGGGGCAAAACGCGATATCGGCGTATCGCGTTTCGGCTCCGCTAAGTGGGTGAAAGGTCGAATGACGCGGTAAAACGCCGAGATCGCGTTTGTTTTGACTTATCATCCTTCTCGGTGAGATCACAAAAAAGAAAAGGAGGGAAACAAAAAATGGAGATCGGAGAAAAGGTCGGATCCGCCGTGAACGAGGTGGAGAACGGTGGGGAGAGCGAGCGTGCGGAGGAAAAAGATATTGCGCGACTCGCCGGCACCACCGACGGGGACGGTGTCGAGAAAGAGCAGGCGAGTGATGCTTACAGCGAGGAGGACGAGCTTCGCGAGATCAATGAGATATGCGGAGCCGATCTCAGCGCGCTTGAGGAGCTTCCAAATCACGAAAGATATCTTAAGCTCAGAGCAAGCGGTCTGCTTTCGGTGAAGGAAGCGCTTTACGCGGTAAATTCCGGGAAATTACCGCGCCGTTCCGAAAAGGGCGGCACTTGCGAGGTCGGAACTTATGATGTCGGCACGGAGCGTGACGATACGAGAGGGCATCTATCCTCCGTAAGGAACAAGGAGTCGGGCGGCGAGGTCTTTACGAGAGCGGAACGCGAGGAGCTTGCTCTTTGGGGCATCGAGTCCACCGGTGCGGAGCTTGAGAGGCTCTGGAGACGCGCCGGTATGAGGAACGGTTGACCGCCGTATAAATAAGGTCAAAAACAAAAAAGAGAAAGGAATCGAAAATATGGCATATATGTACACGGGAAACGTCGGTTATTCAGCCGATGTAAATGCATCGATCGGTAAATTTGACCGACCGATAAGAATGTTGATCGAGGAGGAGAGCGATCTTTGCCGCAAGCAAGGAAGATACGATAAGCTTATCTACAACGTGGTAAATTCCGATAGATTTGCCGAAGCGTACTTCCTTGAGAACGAGCTTGGACTGCTTTCAGCCGTCGACGAGGGGGCTGCCGGTGAGGAGCTTTCTTCAAAGGAGGTGGCGAAATATTATGTTGAGCACACCGAATTTAAGGGTGACTGCATCATAAACAAGACGCTTATCGAGGACAGCAACCGCAACGAGATAGCCAAGCGGGTACGCAAGCTGATACGTTCGTATTGGCTTACGAGATACGAATTTGCTCAAAAGGCGCTCTATAAAGGTCTGGAGGGTGAGATGAGCTTTGCCGGCAAGAGCTTTGAGCTTAAAACGGCTGACGGAAGATCTCTTTTCAACAAGGCGCATACCTACGGTGTCGGAGCCGATGCCGGCGTGCAGTCAAATAATTATTATTACGCGAACAGCTCGCCTGTGGACTCCGATATGATAGCTGAGCTTATGTCGGCTATGGCGGTGCAGGGCAGGCAGATGAGGAGCGAGAACGGCACTCCGCTCGGTTATACCTTCAACAAGATATTCATACCCGGAAACCGTTGGGCGCTCGAGGGTGCGGTCAGACGTGCGATAGGAACTCAATATCAGCCCGGAGGCTCGGATAACGACATAAACGTCATCGCCGGCGGTTGGCAATTGGTCGTCCTGCCGCTCTGGGAGTCCGACACCGACAGGTTCATACTTGAGTCGGACGAGTCCAATAAATACAATTGCGGCTCGATGTTTTACGACCGCACGCCTTTCCAGATAACCAGAAACGATCAGTTCGACCGTAACGATAACGTTCTTTTGCACGGAAGGGCGAGAATGAGCGTGGTGCACAATTCGTACAAGCATCTTATGATGTGCTCGATCGTCGGCAAGTCCGGCTCCGCGTACGACGCGGCAAGCTCGGAGGGTGTTGACAGCGTGGGCGCGGCTACGGAGATAAAGCTCTGATATGAACGGATACGAACTTAAAAAAACGGTGTGCGCACTTGGATTCAATTCCGCGCTTCCGAATGATGAATCCTTCTTTGACGCGGCAAATCTCGCACAATTGCGCCTTAATGCGATACTTCCGAGAAAGGAAACGGTCGAGCTTGGCGCTGTCCCTTCCTTGTCTGCGGATCGCAGAGCCGTTGGGAAAGAGCTTTTCGACGGTCAGTCTACACACGGCTCGTTCGAGATGCAGAACGGCAGGCTTCGGTACGATATGTCGGGCGAGCCGGGATTTGTCGCGATAAGCCGAGTTTGGGGCGGTGGATACGACGTATCCGGAAGCTCGGTGCTCGTGCCCTTGGGCGCTCGGGGCGCATATACGGTAGAGTATATACGTGCTCCGAGAAGGTTGACGCCCGACTGTATGAAGGAGGAGCTGGATGTGGATCCGTTGCTTACAGAGCTGATGCCGCTTCTGTGCGCATATTACGTCTGGCTGGAGGACGAGCCGAGCAAGGCTGAGGAATACCGAAAGGAGTTTGACGTGGCGCTTGAAGGTATCTTGCGGCTCAGGCGCGCCCGATGCGAGAGCGTTGGGAGCAACGGCTGGTGATATCTCCCCGAGGGGACGGTGAGAGCGGAATGGCTTGCTGTCCCTCGGGCGGTGCTCGGATATGCTCTTGGGGAAAACGGAAAAGCTTATGGGAAGGAGAAGAGTAGTGGCTGACGGAAACAAATACAAAAAAGGTCTTGAAGGGCGCGGCGGCGTTTACTGTCGGGAGCTTGGGGAGCTTTCGACCGAGCGGTTGGCTTGCACGCGTAATATGTGGAGAGATCACGGTGCATCCGACCGTGAGGATGTCGCGGAGAGCAGAGCGGCGCTCGTGACCGCGCCCGGGTACAGGAGGATATTTTCGGCGTCCGGAAAGAAGATATACGGTGTGCACCCTTTTAGCGGCGCGGACGGAACGGAGTATCTCGCTATCCACGCCGGGGACGACTTATACCGCATTCCGCCGGAGCTTGCGGAGGGGCTTGGGAGTGATATATCTGCTTATCTTGTCGGCTCCGGAATGGCGGAGAGGCGTTCGCAGGCGTTTGAATTTGGGGGAGAGCTGTATATCCTTGACGGGGAAAGATATTACGTGCTCGGTGCGGTCGGAAGGCTTCGCGCGGTGGAGGATGAGGCGTACGTTCCGATAACGTATCTTGACAACAGTGTGCTTGAAGCTCGCAATATGCTCTCGCGCGATTTTATCAACCGTTACACCGGAAAGAACGTTAACGCTCCCGGTTACGGCTGGAAATATGCAAAAAGGCATAGCAGTGACGGCTCGTGTTACGCGAGCATCATCGGTCTCGAGTGCACGCCGGCAGATATGAGATACGCGTATATACCGCAGATTGTATATATCGACGGGGAGAGCGAGCCGCTTCGTGTGTTGAGCTATGAAAACAGCGCTTTTGAGGCGCTCAGCGAGACGGTACAGCTCGTTTGCGATGCTCCGCTCGATTTTGCGGAGTACAGTCTCGGGAGGATGTCGAGCCTTGAAAGGGTGGTGCTGAGATCACCCGATGCGAGCTTTGCCTTTAACGCTTGCGATTTCAATAACGGTGGGAAAGGCGTTGCGGGCAGTGCTCCCTTGAAGGAGCTTTGGACGAACGCTACACTGTACTACGATGGCGCTGAGCATGCGTATTCGCATTCCGAATACGGTATATGCTCCTCGTCCGAGAGCGTTACCGTATACGCCTCTCAGGGCACCGATATGTGGTACGGAAGCTCGGGGGCGTGGTGCCCGACGAGGACGCGCACGGTCTACGGCGTAAGGTTTTACGAGGGCGTCACGTCCGGATGCATCGAGCTTATGGGGGCGAGCGACGTTAGCGCCGTGAACAGCGGCGGAGAGGGTATCGTCGGGATCGATGAGATCTCGGGTGGGTACAGGGTACGGTTTTCGGATGATCGTGCATATACCCATTGCACCCTCGCCTTCAAAGGAGCAAAGGGCGAGAACGCTATGTACTGTATACTTTTGCGCGATGTAAAGAACGGTATGACCAACGACGAGCGGCAGGAAAAGTCCTCATATTTCTTACGCGAATACACAAGCGAGATCGTCGGAGTGGAGATCGACGGTCGGGCAAGGGAATACGCGCGCGATGGGGAGAGGGGACACGTGCTCGTAACGCTTTTTCCGAGCGACAAGGGCAAAACGTTGGATATCCGCGGAAGGGGCGACATTCGGCTATCGGCTGAAAGTACATATTTTCCCGACATACCGGATATATACGACAAAGGCGCACCCGCGGAGCTTGCGACGAGCGCGATGATCGACCGCTGTACCGTCTGCTGTCGGTTTGACGGGAAGGTGTTCTTTACCGGAGCGCCGGAGCTTCCGAATACCGTGTTCTATACCTCGACCGATATGAACGGTGTGGAAAGGGCGGCGTATATAGGTGTTTACAATTTCTTTAACGTCGGCGGAGGCACGGAGCGCAATAACGCTATGCTCGCCATCTCTGAAAGGCTTGCGGTCTTTAAGGACGGCTCGTCTGACGCCGATGTATACTATTACCGAGGTAAGGACACCAATGTCGCGGATATTTATTCGCTCCGTCCGCGGTATTATATCGCCGTCGGGAGCGTTCACACCTCGCCGTGCGTCGGTGAGGTAGGGATGCTTGAAGGAGTGCCGATATATCTCTCTGAGGATGGAGTGAAATGCATCACCGGAAGTCTCGGATATATCGAGTCTCGGGTGCAGAGCCGCTCGCGACAGATCACAGGCGGGCTGCGGGGGCTTGGTCGGGATGCCGTTATCAGGGAATGGGACGGTTATCTGTGCGTGCTCGGAAGGAACGGTGAGATGTACTTGGCGGACGGGACATCCGTCTTTAAGGACGGCGGAACGGGCGAAAGGCAGTACGAATGGTTTTCGTGGGACGGTATCGGTACTTGGATCGGGGACAGGGCAAAGCCTGTATACAGCGAGAGCCTTTATATATCCGCTGTGAATACCGAAAGCGGTGAGGAAGAGCAGATCGAGCTTTTTAGCGGAACGAGCGCAGAGGTGAGCGCAGGGATGTTTCCGTCCCTTCCCGAGCTGAGCTATTCGAGATTGCCGATACGGCGCGGACGCGGAGAGGTGTGTGCGGATGGCGAGATATACGGCTATTCCGTACTGTACAGCTCCGGAGTGAGATACGAGCTTGCCGACGGAGCATCGCTCGAGTGTGTTCTTGTGCGCGGCGACGGCGGAGCGTATTTTCTTTGTCCCGTGCGGCAGAGCGATGAGCGGATAGGCGGAGAGTTCTCTCCTGCCTGTGCCCTCGCACAGCGCGGCGGAAAGCTGTATTTCGGGACGGAATGCGGCGACGTCTGCGTATTCAACACGGACAGGCGCGGATATGGGATCAACGGCGAGACGGTCGGCTCCGCTGAGCTGCTCAGCTGTTGGTACGACCGTTGCGGACACAGGTATACGAGCGGCTTTTCAACGCTCGCGGACGATTGCGGATATCCGACGCTCAAAAAATCGACAGTCCCGAAAACGCTGGTGATAAAAGCAAAGGCGTTGAGCGGCGGAGAGTTTTCGCTAAAGGCGGTGAGCGAGCGCGAGGATGTGGAGTTTTCCCAGCGATTTACCGCGTCGAACGGCTCCTTTGACGAGCTTGATATGAGCAATTTCAGCTTCGGCGGCGGTGGCGTGCGGATATTGGTCGCAAGCGAGAAGCTCAAGGGCTGGTGTGAAAAACAGCTCCACCTGTATTCCGACGGCTTTAGGCATCCGTTCGGGATATACGGTATATCGTACCTTTACACCCTTTCGGGAAAGGTGCGGTAAGCGTCGGGTGCTATTATGCATCCGAACAAAAAATATCAACAAGAAAGGAAGCCTTCGCGTGTGCGAAGGTGATGGTCAAAAGATGGCAGACAAATTATCCGAGCCGTTTATGAGCGAGAGCGAGAAGGTCAGGCTTTCCGTTACCGCTCTTGCGGACAGACCGAACGAATGGTCTCCGCGTTACGGCAAAAAGGGAATGAGTGCGGATGAGTTAAAGGCGGCGTTTTCGGCGCTTCCGTGCGCTATAGCCGACCGTTTGAACACATTGGTCACGGAGCTTAACCGCGTCATATCCGAGATAAACGGCGAAAACGAAGCGTTTGGCGCTTCGCTTTCCGAGGTGTGGGACAAGTGCTTCGGCGGTATCGTGGCGAGCGGCGGCGGAGTTGGGTTTTATTCGGTGAGCGGAAAGCCGCTTGGCGAGCTTGCGCTCGCCTCGGAGATAACCGAAGCATCTATCCCTCCCACATCCGGAGCGGTGAAGAGGTACGTGGACGCCGAGGCGGCGAAAAAGCTTGACACGGTAACGAGCGAAGGGGACTGCGCCCGCGTGTATCAGATAACGTCAAGCGGAGCGCAGGGAACTTTGACTTTGGACACCGGCGGCTCTGAATTTAAGTGGGGTAAAATTCCGCGCCGTTTTTCGAATGGAGGTATATATCTTCCCCGAATAGAAGATATGCCTTCGATCAAGCAGTACAAATGCGCGATACGCAAGGATGATGTGGACGCATTGCTCTCTCCTATGCAAAGGAAGATAGAGGAGCTTGAATGCGCCGCCAAAGGCAATATATACGAAAACGTTACGGACAGCTCGGTGGCTTATGAAAAATACGTCGTGGGTGACGCTCTTCCGTACGGGATACTCTCGCGCGTTGGCGGTAAGAGTTATACAGAATGGGGAAAAGAGCTTAAATTCGAGGGTAGCTACGGCAGTGACGGCGGCACGCTTTTGAGCGATGGCGAGCTTAGTAAATGGTTTGCTCCGGGCGCACGCTTCAAGCTTACGGCGGAATGCGACGGTGAAGAGACAACGTCGGGCGTCGTATTGTCCCTGTCATATTTCAGTACGGAAATAGACAGCTTGGGCGTTATTTATCCTTCGCTCGGCGAGGAGGCGATCGTGCCGGATGATGCGGTGTTCGACAGCGGTTATCCCGATACGGGGCTTAGGGTGACCGTTTACGGTGATGCTACCGTTTCCGGTATCACTCTGCACACCTACCCGAGCGAGAAGCCAACCGCGGTGACGGCTGTGGAGCTTTACGGGAAAAATATTGCGAACGTCGGGGCGATCACGGCGCATTCGAGCGGAAGCGTGAGCATCGACGGTGATACACTACTGTGGGCGAGCGGCTCGAAATACTATCTGGAGCTTCCGGTGGATATTCCGTCCGGCTCTGTCGTGACCGCAAGCTGTGTTTACAGCGGCGCGGAAAACGATAGGATAGAAAAGGTGACGTATATCGGGGAGATGGGCGAGGAGATCACCGTAAAGCTCGGTGTTGCCGTCACGCTCGACAGAAATATCACAAAGGCTCGCTTTTGCAAGTATTCGCAGGCGACGGCTCTGGTCGCGGATATGCGTATAGGGGAGCTTCAGATAGAGTACGGTGACCGTGCGAGCGCTTACATGCCGTACGTCGGGGACGAGCCTGTCGCGGTGCTCACGGTACCGGAGATGATAACCTCGCTTGCCGATTACGGATGCGGAGGGGAGACGCTGTACAACTATATCGATCTTCTTGAAAAGAAGTATTACAGATGTGTTGACGGAGAGCTTAATGCGCTTAACGAGCCTGAGGTGACCGACGTTTCGGGCGAGCTTGACGAGACGCTCGATACGCTTCCGCTCACCGGTGTCGGTCGTGTGGTGTTCAGAAACGCGGAGAGACGGGCTGTTCCGAGCGTGCTGAGCTATAAAAGAAAGCTGTAAAAAGAAGGTGAGGTGGGAAAATGACCGATATTGAATTGCGCCTGTCGGCTCTGAACGGTACGCTTGAGGCGGACTATGCGGCAGAGGTGGAGCGAGCCGTGAGAAAACGTTATACGGTGTCAGCCGAGCTTGCGATACTTCGGCAAAGAGACGTAAAGCCGGGGGAGTTCGAGGAATATAACGCGTACGTCGAGAGCTGTAAAAGTGACGTGAGAAAGGAGATGGGGGCTATATGACGGCAGAGCTTGAAATATATCCGCAGATAAAGGGCTTTTGGCGCTCGGATGCGGTCATTCCGTACTTGTGCTCGGTGATAAAGGTCACGGTGAAGCTTTGCGGAAAGCCCTGTAACGGGACGCTTACGGTGAACGGAAGGGATTTTGAAACGTCAGAGAGCGTGGCAAGCGTGAGCACGGATGCGCTTTCGGAGCACGGACGGGACTGCGTGAGCTTTACGGACGGCTCCGGGGTGAGCTACGCCTGTGCGGAGGTTATCGGTACAGGGACGGGATGGCGTTTGCCCTCGCTTTCGGAAAGCGTGACCGAGGCGGAGCTGCTCGAGCTTCTTGCTCAGAATGCATCGATGCGAGAGCGTCTTTGTGAGCTGGCGTCAAACGTTGCCGCGCCGATATCGCAGGTGCTCGGGATATAGGCTCTCGGTAATCAAAAAAATGATAACGTATCAAAAAAGAAAGGAATTATTGCGATGGTGAAAAGGATATTCGTTGCGATCATATTGGCGGCTTTAGCCGCGTTTGCCGGGGTACAAGGCTTTGCCGAGGGCGAGCCTTCCGGATATGCCGATGATATGGAAGGCTCACCCTCCGAAGCTGTAGAAGCGGAGGGGGCGGATGGCGAAAGGAGCTTTAATGAGTTTATGGAAGCTCTCTACGAGAGTTGGCTCGAGAATGACGGGGTGAAAGGCGACAACGCTTTTGAGCGAGCGGTGGAGCTTGCGTGGAGGAATAAGGGCGATATCGGCGGTATATCCGCGGCGATCGCCGCTATGATACTCGTGCTCGTCATAATATTCAGGTACGTTCCGCTTGCAAGAAGGTACGTGAATTTTACCGGTGCGGCGGCGTTACAGACGAAACGGGAGGTGATAGAAGCGTTGAAGTCAGAGCTTGGAAGGTATTCCTCGGCTCTTGAGGCGGCGGAGCAGGTCTCGGAGCTTTATCCGGAATTTGCCGCGCTTGTCGAGAAGGCAATAAGTCGGAGCGAGGAGCTTAAGGCTCTGGTGACGGATATAGGCGGAAGGCTGGAAAGCACGGAAAAGCGTCATGCTTCCGCGCTCAGGTTGCAGGGTGAGACCTTTAAGGATATGATCTCGCTTTCGGCGCTTCCTGCCTCGAAAAAGTTTGAGATCCTCGAGAATTACCGCGTCATCGAGCTTGAAGGCGAAGCTGATGCGCACGCGGACGGTGGGGAAGGTGATGCGGAATGAGCACGGGAGTCAAATATCTTCTGCTCAGATCCTGCGGTCACGCACTGACTCTCCTTCCGGTGGTGTACGAGACGGTGAACGTCCTTCCGTACGGAAAGACGGACGGCGTGCTCGCGTCGCTGAGACTTACGCTGTCTGCCGCAGTGATCATATCGGTGGTGGTTTTGTGTCTGGTGAGAAACCTGATAAAGGAGAGGCTTCACACCCCGTCTCCGTGGTCGGTCGCCTGCGCGAGCTTTTTGATGACCGCCGCCTCGAGGGTGATAGCGGATAAGCTGTTCTATATAACGCTTGCGTGGGCGCTCGGAAGCCTTGCGGCTCTCGTTCCGTATGCCTTGGCACGCAGGGTGATACGCGACAGGTGCATTCCTCGAAGGGGTGGTGAGACGGCGGACGAGGGAAAGGGGCGTGAAGGAGAATGAAGGATAACGGGGAAGGTTACGGATTTTCGCTCGGGGAGCTTGATCGGCTGGGAGCGGGGATGATAAAAAAGACGTTCGGTGCGTTTCGGCAGATACTTATAATCATACTGTACGCGGTGGCGTTCTTCTTCATCATCAACGATCTTTCGTTTCACGTAGACGGAGCTTGGGAGTTTGCCGAGAGCAAGCTCCCATGGCTGGTGCTGTACGTTCTTGCGCATTATTTTTGCCGCGATCTCGGAATACAGAAGGGGCGAGAGGACGAGGAGTTTCTTTCCGTGAACGCAGTGTATAACGGAATGTGCGCAAGGCTCAGGTATAAAAGAAGGGAATTTGACGGGTATTGCCGCGAGCTTGAGAAGCAGTATTCGATCGCTCGCAGGAAACGCGCACTCGAACAACTCGGGATATACGATGCGACCGTGGACGGAGAGTGCGTCAAGGAGATGCTCAAAAAAGGCGGCGCAGCTGCGCGTAAGCTCAAAAGAACGCTGAGACGGCTCGAGCGGCTGGAGAAGAAAAGACCGATACGGATAACCTACGACACCGTTTGCTCGCGCGCGGCAGATCCCCGAAAAAAGGAGACGCCGTACGACGCGCCGACCAAGCCGACCTTCGAGAGCTATATGCGTCACAGATCGTGGTGGTCGGTGCTGAAGATAGCCGTTTTCAGCCTGTTCACCTTCACTCTCACGGCGTCGTTAGGCTCAGATCCGCTCGAAAGTCTCCTGCGCGGCATCCCTTACCTTGCCACTATGATCTCCGTTTCCATAACGGCGGCACTTTCGGCATACCGCGCAGTTTTGACGTATGATGTCGACCGTCTTTCCGACAGGATATCCATTATGTCAGGATTTCTGGAAAACGGCGGCGGAGATGATGCGGTATGAGCCGATGGGCGGTGCTCTGACGGCAAGCCGCAATGAAAATGAAAAAGAAGGAGTCGAAGCTTTGCGTCAGCTTCGGCTCCTTTTGCGCGTTGCGTGATCCTTGAATATGCGCGTCAGTCATCAATGACTATACAGTTTATCCTTCCGGAACGTGCGGTGGAGGCGTCGATGGCGATGATCCCGTCGCTGTAGTACGGGGTGTTGTCGTTTTCGTTTCCGTCCTCGTATTTCTCGTGACCGAACGAGCAACGGTAATGTCCGCATACAACGGTCTTTCCTTTTTCCAGAACGCCGAAATGCGCCACCTTCATTCCGTTTACCCAGCGCGCGTAGTGCCAATGCTCCTCGTCCGCGTTCCGCCAGCCGTCCATATACGAATATTCGAACTCAGGCTTTGAAAAGTCGATATTGCACGGTATCCAGCCGTGGACCAAGATGTAGTGCGGAGTTTCAAGATAGTCTATGGCGGACGGAATTATTTTCTGTATGTACGGGGTGTGGAGAAACGCTTTTCCGACCTCATCGGGGTACGCGGCAAGCTCGGAGGGAGTGGTGCCGGTCAGCTGATAGACGGTGTCGACTGTCATATTCGCGTTGTGCGAGTGTTGCTCGTAGCTCTGCTTGTGCCAATCGTTAAGAAGCTTTAACGTCATTTCCTCGTGGTTGCCTTTTATCAGTATGACCGCGTCGTTTGCGAGCAACTCGAGGATGAAGCTCTGCATTTTGAGCGCTTCCTGACCTCTGTCGAAAAGATCTCCGCAGATGATCAGCTTGTGCGGCTCGACGTCGCTGAAATAACCCTTTTCGGTGAGCGCGAGTACAAGCTCGCTGTAGTATCCGTGTACGTCTGAAACTACGTAATATTTCATAGTTATGACCATGCCTTTCTGAATATCACGCTTTTACCTCACGGTAAAAGCATCAAAACGGTGTGTATCCGACACCGACGCGACATTTCCGCGGCGGCGCTTGAGTGAAATAAAGCTCCTGCACATCAGCGCAGGAGCTTTGGAGCAGGCAACGGGAATCGAACCCGCACAGTCAGCTTGGGAAGCTGAAATTCTACCACTAAACTATGCCTGCCGATATTTCGGTCACCAACTATCAGTATACTATAAAATCGTCCGTCTGTCAAGATTTTTTCGTGAATTTCCGAAAAAATTCTTAAAAAGGCGCGGTGCTTTAACTTCACGTGTTGTTTTTATAGAGTTTCTGTTTCTAAAAATAATTTTTATTATTAAATAAAGACTATTTTTGTTTTCTATTGACAAATAGTTCATAATGGTATATAATGTACTCATAGTTTGCCGACTCGAGGTTTATTTGCATAATATTGGTAATAAATCCGAGCAGCAAATGAAAATGGAATATAAAATATTTAAAAAAGGAAGGGAAAATTTATGACAGCGAAATCTATTTTTGACCGTCGAAAGGCGTTCGGCGCGGTAATTTGCGGGGTTTTGTGTCTGCTTATGCTCGTCGGACTCGCTTTTATGACTGAGACCGACGCACACGCCGCGACTGTCACCGCAAGCGGCACGTGCGGTACGAATTTGACTTGGAAACTGGATAATGAGGGTACTCTGACTATTTCGGGAAACGGAGCGATGAAGAATTATTCTTATTACTCTTCATATTACTCTTCATATGCTCCGTGGTATTCACAACGCTCAAGCATCAAAACCGTAGTGATAGGTGATGGTGTAACGAGCATAGGAAATTATGCGTTCTACCATTGCAGTAGTCTTACGAGTATAACTATACCTAATAGTGTAACGAGCATAGGAAGTTCTGCGTTCTACTATTGCTATAGACTTACGAGTGTGACTATACCTAATAGTGTAACGAACATAGGAAATTCTGCGTTCTACTATTGCAGTAGTCTTACGAGCGTAACTATAGGTAATGGCGTAACGAGTATAGGAGATGATGCGTTCTCCAGTTGTAGTAGTCTTACGAGTATAACTATACCTAATAGCGTAACGAGTATAGGAAATTATG
>CAZMWM010000010.1:0-30415 GCA_964570105.1 uncultured Lachnospiraceae bacterium
GGTCGATGATACCTCCGAGCTTAGACTTGCGGTGGCGTTCACCGTTATCAATTCCCTTGAGGATGTTCCGGAGCTTGGTACCGTCTATACTTGGACGGATATCAACGATTGGAGTATAAACTGAATATCTACAGCGCGTTACACAAAATAACCGAAAGGATAGTATCGATATGAACATTATTCCTCAGAGGCAGGTGCATCTTGATTTTCATACATCCGGATGCATAGACGGCATAGGCTCGATGTTTGACGCCGAGCAGTTCAAGAGCTGTCTGAAAAAAGGTCACGTCAATTCCATCACGGTGTTTGCGAAATGCCATCACGGTTGGGCGTATTTCCCGTCCGAAGCCAATCAGATGCATCCGGGACTTAAGTTCGATCTGCTCTCGTCAATGCTCAAGGCTTGCGACGAGATAGGTGTTCAGGCGCCCGTATATATATCTGCCGGGCTTGACGAAAAATATTTCGTCGAGCACCCGGATCAGATAGTCCTTGCATCGCCCGACGCGAAGTACCCCGAGATCATTGAGAAGGACGGGGTGAAGTGCTCAGCCGAGCCGATACCGAACTATCACCGCATCTGTATGAATTCTCCGTATCTTGACGTCCTTGTCAAGCAGACGGAGGAGGTCGTGCGGAAATTCAGACCTGTCGGTATCTTTCTGGATATAGTGGGCGAGACTGACTGCTACTGCAAGTATTGCAGAGCGGAGGCTGAGCGGCTCGGTATGGACACGGAGGATCCCAAGACTTATAAAAAGCTCGGTCGCATCACTTATAAGAAGTATTATACCGCTATAAACAACGCGGCACGCGCGATAAAGCCGGATATCCGCATATTCCATAACAGCGGTCACATCCCCTGCGGTCGCAGAGATCTTGCCGAGGCACATACGCATCTGGAGCTTGAGAGCCTGCCCACGGGCGGTTGGGGCTACGATCATTTCCCCAAATCCGCAAGGTATGTCTCCTGCCTTGGAAAAGAGTATCTCGGAATGACGGGAAAGTTCCATCTTACGTGGGGTGAGTTCGGAGGATTTAAGCATCCGAACGCGCTCAGATACGAGGTGGCTCTGTCGCTTGCCAACGGTGCCAAGTGCTCGGTCGGTGATCAGATGCATCCGTACGGCTTCCTTGACGACGCTACATACGAGCTTATAGGTAAGGCGTATTCCGAGGCTGAGCGCGTGGAGGAATATTGCTACGAGGTCGAGAGCGTTGCCGATATCGGTCTGCTTTCGGCGGAGGCTATGGTCGAGGGCTTGGGCAAGACGCCCTCCTGCGACGTCGGCGCTTGCCGTATGCTTCTTGAAGGAAAGTATCTGTATGACGTGCTCGATCAGGAGTGCGACTTCGGTAAATACAAGCTCATAATACTTCCCGACATCATAAAGCTTACCCCCGAGCTTACGGATAAGCTCAGGCGCTTCGTTGACGGAGGTGGAAAGCTCCTTTGCACCGGACTTTCCGGAACAGACGAAAACGATGCGCTCGTATTCGATCTCGGTGTAAAGATACGCGGAAAGAGCGAGTTCAGACCTGCGTATTACCACCCGAATTACGATGCGCTCGGACTTACCCCGTCAAGCTACGTCATATACAGTCAGATGTACGACACCGAGCTTGGAGACGGTGAGGTGCTCGGTTACAGCCGTAACACCTTCTTCAACCGTGCTCCCGAGCATTTCTGTTCTCACAAGCATACCCCGTATGTGATGCAGGATAACTCTCCCGCGGTGGTCATCGGCAGACAGGGCGGATATATAGCGTTCAATGCTTTTACCGAATATGCCGAGGTCGGAAGCTATATACTCAAGGATACCGTGCTCAGGGTGATCGATAGGCTCTTAGGCTCGGAAAAGACGCTTAAGACCAATCTGCCGTCCTGCGGCGTGGTGACGCTCAACAGGCAGAGCGGCAAAAACAGAGACGTGCTCCATATGCTCTATGCATCTCCGATAAAGAGGGGAAGCGGAGTTGAGGTGATAGAAGAGCTTCTTCCGATATACGGTACGGAGCTTGAGATCAAGACGTCCGAGGTCAAGGGCGTAAAGCTCGTTCCGCAGAACAGGGATATACCGTACGAATACCGCGACGGTGTGCTCAAGTTTAAGGTCGACGAATTTTCTTGCAGTCAGATAGCGGTCATACAGCATTGATCGGTAAGCCTCGCCCCACTTTCTCCATAAAGTGGGGCGAAGCTATCAGAAGGAATGCGCCGATGTGCGGCGAAGGAGAGTGTGATGGAGCAGAGTAGGATAGACAGGATAAACGAGCTTGCACGGATATCGAAGGAGCGTCCGCTGAGCGAAGAGGAAACGGCGGAGCGAGCACGGCTTCGCGAGGAATATATTGCCGCATACAGAGCCTCGCTTCGCGGAACGCTGGATAATACTTATATATTGCGTCCGGACGGAACGAAGGAAAAGCTTTCGGCTCGCCGTGCAAAAAAGAACAGCTCGGGGAAATAGCCCCATAAGTGGGAACTTAAGAGCTATGACATACAGTTGCTGAAGGCAACTGTATGACACCTCATCCACCGCTACCGCCGTCCCCCCTTCCCCCGCTGGGGAAGGCAATGGTACGCCCCGAAATCGGTGCGAACACAGACGGGCGTACCGCTGTGATGTGATAACGATTTTTAACCGCGAAGCTATACAGAAGTTTTTGCAAGGCTTTTTTCAAAAAGCCGTGGAAAGGAAACGAGCGCAGGATGAAGGCTGATAAAAGTTATTTTGAATGTAACGAATGCGGCTACCGCAGTAGTAAATGGTACGGTAAATGTCCCGGTTGCGGCAGCTTCAATACGATGGAAGAGACTGCCCCGGCGGTCTCGCACGGCTCGGCTGCGAGCAGGACGGCGAGACGGGAAACGCACAGCGCACTGCTCGAGGATCAGGAGCTTCCGGACTACCTCAGGATAGGCAGTGGAATGGGAGAGCTTGACCGCGTACTCGGCGGAGGACTGGTCAGCGGCTCCGTCGTGCTCATATCCGGAGAGCCGGGAATAGGAAAGTCGACGCTCCTTATGCAGCTCTGCGGTGCCGTCGGCGACACGGAGACGGTGCTGTACGTTTCGGGAGAGGAGTCGGGCGGTCAGCTCAAGCTCCGTGCAGGACGCTTGGGCGTTCACGCAAGCAGGCTGTACGTGCTCAACGAGACGGAGCTTGGAAATATACTTGCGGAAATAGACGAAATAAAGCCATCTATCGTGATAGTGGACTCGATACAGACCGTGTATCACTCGGAGCTTCAGAATACGGCAGGAAGCGTTACTCAGGTGCGTGAATGCTCGCTGAGATTTATAAACAAGGCTAAGGCGGAGGGATTTTCCGTCATTCTCGTCGGACACGTGAACAAGGAGGGCGGTATCGCAGGACCGAAGGTGCTTGAGCATATGGTGGACGCGGTGCTGTACTTCGAGGGCGAGAAGCAACACGCTTACAGGATAATCCGCGCGGTGAAGAACCGTTTCGGCTCAACGAACGAGATAGGCGTTTTTGAGATGACGGAGAGCGGACTTTGTGAGGTGCCGAACCCGTCCGAGGCGCTTTTGCGCGAGCGTCCGAAAAACGTTCCCGGGAGCTGTGCCGTCTGTGTGATGGAAGGAACGCGTCCGCTTATAACGGAGATACAGGCGTTGGTAACACCGACGGTGTTTGCCGCTCCGCGACGGGTATCCAACGGTGTGGACTATAACCGCCTGTGTATGCTCCTCGCAGTTCTTGAAAAGCGATTGGGACTGCATTTTTCACAGAACGACGTGTATATCAACGTGACCGGAGGGTTACAGCTCGAAGAGCCTGCCGCAGACCTTGCCGTGGCGCTGGCGCTGGTCTCCGGTATACTTGACAGAGCGCTTCCGGACGAGCTTGTGGCTATAGGCGAGATAGGGCTTTCCGGAGAATGCCGTTCCGTTGCGTCGGTCGAGACCAGACTGAACGAGCTTGCGCGTCTCGGATTTGGACGCGTGGTGCTTCCGGATCACAGCTACCGCCGCTCTCTTGAGAGACGGAAGGATATGCCGAAGGGCGTTACGCTCCATCCCGTGCGCGATCTGTTCGCGGCTATACGCATAAAGGATATGTTCTCGAAAAAAGCCGAAGAAGGCGGAGATAACGCATAAGCGAAAACGCAAAAAAGTATCGCTGTGGGCGCGAGATTGTCCGTAAAAAACATTGACAAATCAAGACGGTTATGCTATAATCAAGGATGCAGACGGGACAGGCTGTGTTCCGTCGGAGCAACGCTTGGGAAAGGGAGCTTTCGTTTTTACGAAGGTCACGGTAACGGTAGAAATGTTGGATATCGATATTCAACTCACGGCTTCTCCGAAGCAGAAGCCTGCAAAGGGTGAAAAGCTTAATTTCGGTCATATTTTCACCGACCATATGTTTATAATGAATTATACCGAGGGCAAGGGTTGGCACGATGCAAGGATAGTGCCGTTCCAAAATATATCGCTCTCGCCTGCCGCTATGGTGTATCACTACGGTCAGGAGATGTTCGAGGGGCTTAAGGCGTACAAGGGCGAGGACGGTCAGGCGTACCTTTTCCGCCCGGATATGAACGCCGCAAGAGCGAATGCGTCGAACGAGCGTCTTTGCATTCCGAGCATTCCCGAAGAGGATTTCGTTCAGGCGATAAAGGCTGTGGTCGACGTGGACCGCGATTGGATCCCCACAGATCCCGGAACGTCACTGTACGTTCGTCCGTTTATCATAGCCACGGATGAATTTTTAGGCGTCGCGCCGTCAAAGACCTATCTTTTTATGATCATCCTTTCGCCGAGCGGAGCGTACTACGAAAGCGGACTTGCTCCCGTCGGTATATGGATCGAGGATGAATACGTGAGAGCCGTTAGGGGTGGAATGGGCTTTGCAAAGACCGGCGGAAATTACGCGGCGAGCCTTATAGCTCAGGTCAAGGCTCACGACAGCGGTTATTCTCAGGTGCTCTGGCTCGACGGCGTTGAAAGACGTTACATAGAAGAAGTCGGCGCTATGAATATATTCTTTAAGATGAACGGCAAGGTAGTGACGCCTATGCTGAACGGAAGCATACTTCCCGGCGTGACCAGAAATTCGGTCATTGCCCTGTGCAAGCATTGGGGTATCGACGTTGAGGAACGCCGCATCTCGGTGGACGAGCTGGTGGATGCCGCAAGGAGCGGAGCGCTCGAGGAGGTGTTCGGGACCGGAACGGCTGCCGTCATCTCGCCCGTCGGCAAGCTTCGTTACAGGGATGACGTTATGACGATCGGTGACGGCGGTATCGGCGAGCTTACACAGAAGCTATACGACGAGATAATCGGGATACAGTGGGGAAGGCGGGACGATCCGTTCGGCTGGAGAGTCTGCGTTCCGAGACACGGTAAATGATATGCTAAAAGCTCGCACATAGGAAGGTGTTTCCGCCTGCGGTCGCGTCGGGCTTTTGAAAGCTGTTGTAATATTAAGAAAGGCTGGTCATAAAAATGACGGAAGATATCAGCAACGTAAACGTTCCCGGGAATGCCGGGTGGGCAGGGGAGACTGCGGTCACGCCTCCCGAATTTGAGCCGGGCGAGATCGTTCGCCACTTCAAGCGGGGGCTTCTTCCCGTTGAAGAGCTGAAGAGTGAGCCTGCGAAATACCTGTATCAGATCATCGGAGTTGCGGAGAATACCGAGACCGGTGAAAATATGATGATATACAGAGCGATATACGGCGATAAAAAGACGTACGCGCGTCCGCTCGATATTTTTTACTCAAAGGTGGATACCGAGGAGTATCCCGAGTCTACGCAGGTGTACCGTTTTGAAAAATATCCTTTGGACGATATGGAAGCAGGCTGATGCATCGCTTTCTCACTTGCCGCTATGCGTATCGGCAGATATATCAAATACATTACGGGAGGCTTGACCATGGAAAAGATGACGGTCGCTATAGGCTGTGATCACGGAGCGTACGAATTAAAGGAAAAACTGAAAAAGCATCTTGAGGATATGGGGATAGATACCGTGGATGTCGGTACCGATTCCACCGCTTCCGTTCATTATCCGATATATGCCAAGGGTGTTTGCGAGCTTGTGCAGCAGGGAAAAGCAAGGTTTGGAATATTGCTCTGCTCTACCGGTATAGGAATGAGCATAGCCGCGAACAAGCATCACGGCATCCGCGCCGCGCTTTGCGGAGATTGCTACAGCGCAAAATATACACGTCTGCATAACGATTCCAACGTGCTTTGTATGGGTGCGCTCGTTACCGGCTCGGGACTTGCGATGCAGATAGCGGATATCTTCCTTTCCACCGGATTTGAAGGCGGTCGCCATCAGACGCGCGTGGATATGGTGATGGCGATAGAAAAAGAGTAGGCGGATATTATCCGCCCGTGCGTTGGGTACGGAATATCGTCGTTATTTGGAAAAATATCATATTACAAAACAAGCGGATGCATACCGTTGAGGTAAGAGCATCCGCTTGTTTGATATTTTAACGAGAAAGTGTCTTATTTGCTCGCATCATTTTAAAGGGTGATGCGTTTATTTGTCGTCGTTGTCGCTGTCGTTGTTGTCGGTCTTGGCGTTCTTGAGGACAAGGTTTACGATTATACCGAGTATGAGTGCGCAAGCAACGGAGGTGATGGTCACCTTACCGAACGTGAGTGACAGACCGCCTATACCCACTATGAGGATAGTGCTGACCACGTAAAGATTTTTGTTCTCGTTGAGGTCTACGGTCTGCACCATCTTGAGACCGGATACCGCTATGAAGCCGTAGAGAGCAATGCAGACGCCGCCCATAACGCACTTGGGTATCGAGTCGACGAACGCGACGAAGGGAGAGATGAAGGAGATAAGCATAGCGCCGATCGCCGTGAAGAGGAGGGTTATAACGGAAGCGTTTCCGGAGATGGCAACGCAACCGATGCTCTCGCCGTATGTGGTGTTGGGGCATCCGCCGAAGAAAGCACCTACCATGGAGCCGACGCCGTCGCCGAGAAGAGTCTTATCAAGTCCGGGATCCTTGAGAAGGTCCTTTTCTATGATGGAAGAGATGTTCTTGTGGTCGGCTATGTGCTCGGCGAATACGACGAATGCGACCGGAACGTACGCGACTGCGAGATTTGCGATGTATTCACCGCTCAATTCTCCGAACGCGCCGAATGCTTTGATGAAGGTGAAATCCGGAAGATCGACGAAGGTGGTGACCTTAACGCCGTCGCTGACAAGTGCCTTGAAAGGCTCGAAGGAGATCACCTGAAGCGCGGGTACATCTGCCGCGTTTCCAATGACGGTGAAGATAAGAGCGACCGCATAGCCTGCGAGGATACCGATGATGAAGGGAATAAGCTTAGACATCTTCTTGCCGTAGCTTGATGCTATCACGGTGGCGAGAAGGGTAATGACACCGCAAAATGCGCAGATCAAGGGAGAAGCTACCGATACATCATCGATCTTTACGTTACCCGAGGTGAGGTCGCCTATCGCGTTTCCGGCAAGCGAAAGACCGATGATGGAGACCGTCGGACCGATGATGACAGCCGGCATCAGCTTGTCTATCCATGCAGTGCCGACCTTTTTAATCACGAGGGCGATGATCACATAAACGAGACCGGCGAATATCGCTCCGAAGATCAAACCGAGATATCCGAGCGCGACGGAGACTCCACCGGCGAATGCTGCGCACATCGAATCGATAAACGCAAAGGACGAGCCGAGGAACACCGGGCTTTTTGCTTTGGTGAAGAGGATGTAGACGAGCGTTCCCATACCTGCGCCGAACAGCGCCGCGGCAGAGCTCATACCGTGTCCTACTATGACAGGCACGACCAGAGTTGCCGCCATGATCGCGAGGAGCTGTTGAATGGCAAATACTACCGTCTTACCGAAGGTCGGTCTGTCATTCACACCGTAAATGAGTTTCATTTGTGTTTCCTCCGTTTTCAGGTTAACAAACCTTTAAATTTTTATTGTTAAATATTGTATCACATAACTTAGCGTTTGTAAATTGACATATTGCACAAAATACATCGAAATTTCGACAAAAAATGAAGAGAGACGCCGATTTTAAAAAAATATACATTGATTTCGATCCGAGCTTATGGTATCATATCAGCATAAGAGAATATGTGTGGCTGAATGCCGAGAGGAGATGTTTGCTTTATGAAGGATAAGACCGGTATGAGCGTGCGTTCTTTGATAAAACAGTCCTTGTACGGTGTTATTGCCGGCGTCTGTATAGGTATCGGCGGGACGGTGTATCTTTCCGTTACCGATAAGCTCGTCGGCGCTTTTCTTTTTTCGCTCGGTCTTTTGACGATCGTGGTGTTCGGATTTAATCTTTTTACCGGAAAGGTCGGTTATATACCGCTTCGCAAGCCGGGATACGTGTTGGAAGTGCTCTGTACGCTTGTCGGGAACGTTGTCGGCTCGGCAATGGCGGCGTGGGGTGTGAGGGTGTCGCGTATCGGTGAACAGCTCCGAGTGAACGTTCATTCTTCCGTGCTTTCGAAGGTAAATGACGGGCTTTTCTCTTCGTTCGTGCTTGCGGTGTTTTGCGGAATGCTTATGTTCATTGCGGTCGAGGGCTTCAGACGCTCGAACGAAAAGGGGTACACGGGTGTTGCTCCCGTTATGGTGATGCTTCCCGTGGCGGTGTTCATTCTGTGCGGATTTAATCATTCCGTGGCGGATATGTATTATCTGTTCCTTTTCGGCTTTGAAGCACGCTTTGTGCCTTATCTGCTCACGGTGATACTCGGAAACGCCGTTGGGGGTATGCTGATACCTCTTGCATTGCGCTTTTTTGAAGATTAACGCTTGTTGTATGTTGGTTTTGTGTTGTTTTTATGATCGGCTTCAAAACCAAAACAACGAAAAACAACATAAAGTTTGTAAAAATACGAAAAAACTATTGACAAAACAACGCGGATGTGCTATCATATTATAGGTGAGGTTATGTCCCACGGTCGTGCGGATGATATCCGCGTGTATAACCCGAAAGGATATGTTTTGGTTATGAAGTATTATACAGAGCCGATAGAGCGCTCGGAGCGTATACCTTTTCTGGTAGAGCAGCTCTATCTTAAACCTCCGGAGATAGAATCGGATCGCGCGGTGCTCCTCACGGAGGCGTATCGCGAAACGGAGGATATGCCCATCATCATGCGCCGTGCGCTGGCGTTTAGGCACATTCTCGAAAATATACCGATAGTCATTCGCGAGCGTGAGCTTGTGGTCGGCTCAGCCACCAAAGCGCCGAGGGGATGTCAGGTGTTCCCGGAGTATTCGTTCGAATGGCTCGAAAAAGAGTTTGATACCGTCGCTACGAGGAGCGCAGATCCGTTCTATATATCGGACGAGACCAAGTCGACGCTCCGCGAGGTGTACAAATATTGGAAGGGCAAGACCACGAGCGAGCTTGCTTCGTTCTATATGTCCCGTGAAGCCGGAACGGCGATAGAGCACAATATCTTCACGCCCGGAAATTATTTTTATAACGGCGTGGGACACCTTACGGTGGATTACGCCAAGGTACTCAAGGTCGGTTACAGAGGTGTGATAGCCGAGGCTCAGGCGGAGCTTGACCGTCTCTGTGAGGGGGATGCGGACTACGCGAAGCGAAGCACTTTCCTCCGTGCTGTGATCATCAGCTGCGGTGCCGCTTGCGATTATGCAAAGCGTTATGCCGAGCTTGCAAAAGAGCTTGCGGCAAAATGTGCGGACGAGGTCAGAAAAAAGGAGCTTGAGATCATAGCCTCGAATTGCGAAAGAGTTCCGCTTAACGGCGCAAACGGCTTTTATGAGGCTTGTCAATCGTTTTGGTTCGTTCAAATGCTCCTTCAGATGGAGTCCAGCGGTCACTCCATATCTCCCGGTCGGTTTGATCAGTATATGTATCCTTATTATAAGAAGGATATAGACAGCGGGGCTTTGACACGCGAGCAAGCTCAGGAGCTGATGGATTGTGTTTGGGTAAAGCTCAACGATCTTAACAAGGTCAGAGATGCGGCGTCTGCCGAGGGCTTTGCCGGCTACAGTCTGTTCCAAAATCTTATTGCCGGCGGTCAGGATGAGAACGGAAAAGACGCCACGAACGATCTTTCGTTTATGTCGATAACCGCTACCGAGCACGTTTTCTTACCTCAGCCGTCATTTTCGGTCAGAGTGTGGAACGGTACGCCTCACGAATTTCTGATACGTGCCGCAGAGCTTACGAGGACGGGAATAGGCTTCCCGGCTTACTATAACGACGAGGTGATAATACCGGCGCTCCAGAACAGAGGTCTTTCACTTGAAGAGGCGAGGGATTACAATATAATCGGTTGCGTCGAGCCTCAGAAATCGGGAATGACGGACGGTTGGCACGATGCCGCGTTCTTCAATATGTGCCGTCCGCTCGAGCTGGTGTTCTCCAACGGTATGGACGCAGGGGAGAGGATCGGTCCCGAGAGCGGAGAGCTTGAAGAGCTTGATACGTTCGATAAATTTTTCGATGCTTACAAAAAGCAGACGGAATACTTCATATCGCTTCTCGTCAACGCGGATAACGCGATAGACGTTGCTCACGCGGAGCGGTGCCCGTTGCCATTCCAATCATCTATGGTCAAGGACTGTATCGGCAGAGGTAAGAGCATACAGGAGGGCGGAGCGATATATAACTTTACCGGACCGCAGGGCTTCGGTATCGCGAATATGACAGATGCGCTCTACGCCGTTCGCAAGCTGGTATACGAGGATAAAAAATACACCCTCAGAGAGCTTAAGGAAGCTTTGGATAACAACTTCGGCGAGGATATCGATACGGCACATTGCCAAAAGCTCACGGAGTGCGCCGTCGGAGAGCTTGCAAAGGCGGGCAAGACGGTCGGCGAGGGTGATATAGCCGATATATTCCTCGCTCTGCATAAAAATCCCGCGTCCGCCGAGGATAGGAGCAGATACGCAGCTATACGTAAGGATATAGCCTCTCTTCCGAAATACGGAAACGACGAGAGCGAGATAGACGGCTTTGCGCGAGAGATCGCGTACACGTACACAAGACCGCTTCAAGGGTATAAAAATCCCCGTGGCGGAATATTCCAGGCGGGGCTTTACCCGGTGTCTGCAAACGTGCCGCTCGGTGCTCAGACCGGTGCGACTCCCGACGGACGTCTGGCGTACACTCCGATAGCCGACGGTGTTTCGCCTGCCGCCGGAAGAGACGTTAAAGGTCCGACGGCGAGTGCAAATTCCGTCTCGAAGCTGGATCATTACATAGCATCCAACGGAACGCTGTACAATATGAAGTTCCACCCGACGGCGCTTGCCGGAAGGAGCGGACTTGAAAGCTTCGTGGCACTGGTGCGCGGTTATTTCGATCAGAAGGGAAGCCATATGCAGTTCAACGTGGTCAGTCGCGAGACTCTTCGTGACGCTCAGGCGCACCCGGAGAAATATCGCTCGCTGGTCGTCAGAGTTGCGGGTTATTCCGCGCTGTTCACCACGCTGTCGCGCTCGCTCCAGGATGACATCATAGCAAGGACCGAGCAGAGAAATTTTTGATCTTGGCAGTTCGGGAGTGAGAGGAAATGAGTGAGAATGAGCTTTACTCGGTGAGCGGCAGGATATTTGACATTCAGAGATTTTCGGTACACGACGGACCGGGCATCCGTACCATAGTTTTTTTCAAGGGCTGTCCACTGCGTTGTCTTTGGTGCTGTAATCCCGAGTCGCAGAGCTTTGAATGTGAGCGGATGCGGACGCCGGAGGGAGTCAAGGACGTCGGGCGTGACGTCACGGTCGGTGAGGTGATGGAGGAATTGCTTCGCGACAGACCTTATTTCAGACGGAGCGGCGGCGGTCTTACGCTTTCCGGAGGGGAAGCGCTCGCTCAGCCCGAATTTGCGCTCGCTCTTCTGAAAAGTGCGAAAAACGCCGGCATCACGACGGCGGTGGAGACCACGGGTGCTACCTCGCGTGAGGTGCTGGAAAGGCTCTTGCCGCATATAGATACCGTGCTTATGGATATTAAACACGCGGATGATGCCAAGCATAAGAGCTTTACCTCGGTGGGTAACGCTCGGATACTTGAAAACGCGCGATACATAGCTTCGCGCGGCGCTCATCTGATCATCCGTACGCCCGTTATTCCCGGGTTTAACGCCACGGACGCGGAGATCGCCGAGATCGCGCGGTTTGCATCCTCCCTTCCGGGTGTGAGCGAGCATCATCTGCTTCCGTATCACCGTATGGGGACGGACAAGTACACGTGGCTCGGAAGAGGATACGCTCTTTCGGATACAGCTCCTCCGACGGACGCCGATATGAAGCGATTTTCCGATATATCGGAGAGCTTTGGGCTACATTGCCGTATAGGCGGCTGAGATGTCCGTGACACCGCGGAATCGGAATGATCTTTAGGAAAGGATGGCTCCCTCTTTGGTGAGCCGTGTGATGGGAAGATGAGATCGGATATCGACGCGCTTGCTTCCGGAGAGAAAACGAGGATAATCCAAGAGCTTGTTCCGGGCAAGCAGGTCACAATAGCGCATATAATCGCAAATCCCGACGAGATACTTTACAAGAAGCTCGGTCTCGATCCTTCCGTGGAATATTCGAGATCGGCTATCGGCATACTTACGATGTCTCCGGCGGAAACTGCAATAATCGCCGGCGATATATCCATAAAGGCGTCCGCGGTGCAGCTTGGCTTCGTTGATCGCTTTAGCGGAACGGTCATTCTTACCGGTACGATATCGGAGGTCGAGGCTTCGCTCCACGCCGTTTTGGACTTCGTGCGCGACACTCTCGGCTTTACCGTATGCAATATCACCAAGACCTGACCGGTCTCGGCATAAGGCTCGGATGATATGGCTGAAATGAAGAAAACGCTTTTAGTGGGGCGTCACGGAGTGGGCAAGACCACTCTGAAGCAGGCGCTCAGGGGCGAGGAGATACGTTACGTAAAAACGCAATATATGGAGTACGGCGATTGGCTGATCGACTCACCCGGCGAGTATGCGGAGGTGCACGGTCTCGGCGCGGCGCTTGCCATATATTCATACGAAGCCGACGTGGTCGCTATGCTGATAGCCGCGAACGACGATTACTGCCTGTTTCCTCCGAACGTTGCCCCGATGATAAATCGCGACGTTATCGGAATAGTCACGAAAACAGGCTGTTCTTCGCCGGAAAGAGCGGTGGGTTGGCTTCGGAATTGCGGTTGCAAACGCGTTTTTTGCGTGGATTCCCACACAGGGGAAGGTGTGGAGGCGGTCAGGGCTTATCTGACGAAATGATATAGGTCGATCGCCCCATCGGGGCTGTTGATATAAAAAGCAAATAAATAAATCCAATACAAGGAGAAGAGAAAAATGACAAACGAGTACGAGATCAAAAAAGAGATATGCGAGATCGGTAAGCGTATCTACAACAAGGGAATGGTCGCCTCGAACGACGGAAACATCTCCGTCAAGCTGAACGACAACGAGTTCCTTTGCACCCCTACCGGAGTTTCCAAGGGCTTTATGACGCCCGAGTTCATCTGCAAGGTGGACGCAAACGGCAAGGTGCTCCAGGCAAACCCCGGCTTTAAGCCTTCCTCCGAGATCAAGATGCATATGCGCGTATACCGCGAGCGTCCCGACGTCAAGAGCGTCGTCCACGCCCATCCCCTCTATGCTACTTCCTTTGCCATCGCCGGCATTCCGCTCACCGAGCCGATAATGCCCGAGGCAGTCATCGCTCTCGGATGCGTCCCGATAGCGGAATACGGTACGCCCTCTACCGAAGAGATCCCGGATGCGGTATCCAAGTATCTCCAGCATTTCGACGCTGTATTGCTTGCAAACCACGGTGCGCTCTCCTTCTCCGACTCGCTTCTTAATGCTTATCACAAGATGGAGTCCGTGGAGTTCTACGCACAGCTCCTTTATCAGTCCAAGATGCTCGGCGGACCGAAGCAGCTCTCCGAGGCTCAGGTACAGAGACTCTACGAGATACGCCGTCAGTTCGGTCTGAAGGGCAAACATCCGGCGGATATCTGCCCCAGAGTTCAGGACGGTAAGCCCAGCTGTCACGGTTGCGGCGGATCTTGCGGCGGTCACGGCGACGATGCCGAGACGGTAGCCAAGATCACCAAGCTCGTTCTCGAAGCTCTCGGAAAGTGATCTCAAAGCGGAGCGCGAGCCGTTATGGACGATAAGCTTTTACGCGATACCGTCAGAGACGTGGTGAGCGGGTACCGCGACGCGTCACGTGCCGAGAGAAGCACTGTTCGCCCGTTTGAGAGCGTTACGCTCGAGACTGCGCGTGAGATCTCCGCAGAGGTGCGGAGGAAAGCCGAGCAGATGGGCGTCAAAGCCGTGGTGTGTGTATGCGACCGCGGCGGAAATACCGTTCTTCTCGAACGGATGGACGATGCTTACATAGCCAGCTGTGATATAGCTCAAGGTAAGGCGTATACCTCAGTGTCGCTTAAGCTGTCGACGTCCGAGCTTAAGGCGCTCGCCCAACCGGGTGCGTCGTTGTACGGTATCCAACATACCAATTCCGGACGGATAGTGATATTCGGCGGAGGGGAGCCGCTCAAGGACAGGCTCGGCGATACCGTCGGAGGGCTTGGTGTGAGTGGCGGTACAGAGGAGCAGGATACCGAGCTTGGAAGGTACGGACGGGGTGTCTTTGAAAGATTGCGCGGATAAACGATAGGTCAGATCAATGAAAGGATAGAAACAGACTGATGGATATAAATTCTTCAAACGTCGAAGAGATAGTCAGACGCGTTTTGGCGAGCATGGGAACGTCTCCCGAGCCTACAAGGGCTTCGGGTATCCCGAGCACCGCCAAGGTCGCTATGCTGACTAAGCTCGAGCATTTCGATATCAAGGAATTTCCCATTCCCGAGCTTGGAGACGACGATATACTCGTTCGGGTGGAGGGATGCGGCGTGTGCGGTACCGATGCACACGAATTTAAGAGAGATCCGTTCTCGCTCATTCCCGTGGCTCTCGGGCACGAGGGCACGGGTGAGATCGTGAAGATGGGCAAGAACGTAAAGAAGGACAGCGCCGGAAAGCCGCTGAAGATAGGTGACAAGGTCGTTACCTGTATGATATTCAAGGATAATCCGGATATCACGATGTTCGATCTCAACAAACAGAACGTGGGCGGAGCGGACGTTTACGGCTTGCTTCCCGATGATGACGTTCATCTCAACGGATGGTTTTCCGACTATATTCTGGTGCGCGGCGGCTCCACGGTGTTCAACGTGAGCGATCTCGATCTTGATTCGAGAATACTTATCGAGCCTTGCGCCGTGCTCATCCACGCGGTGGAGAGAGCAAAGACCACCGGTATACTTCGCTTCAATTCAAGAGTGGTAGTACAGGGCTGCGGACCTATAGGACTGATCTGTATCGCCGTGCTCCGCACTATGGGTATCGAGAACATAGTCGCGGTGGACGGAGAGAACAAGCGTCTTGAGTTTGCAAAGCTGATGGGCGCGGACAAGACGGTCAATTTCAAGGACCACAAGGGCATCGAGGCTCTCACGGAGGGTGTAAAGGACGCTTTCGGCGGATATCTTGCCGACTTTGCCTTCCAATGCACCGGCTCTCCCGTCGGACACGCCAATATCTATAAATTCATCCGCAACGGCGGCGGACTTTGCGAGCTTGGCTTCTTTATCAACGGCGGCGACGCCACGATAAATCCTCACTTCGACATCTGCTCGAAGGAGATAACGACCGTCGGCTCGTGGGTGTATACGCTCAGAGATTACGCGACCACGTTCGATTTTTTGAAGAGAGCGAAGGCGATAGGGCTTCCGCTTGAAAAGCTCATAACGCACAAGTTCCCGCTTGAACAGATCAACGAGGCGCTTGAGACCAACCTTAAGATGGAAGGTCTGAAGATCGCTATAGTTAACAGATAATGGGTAAGGCTACCGGAATTATCGAGGTATTCGGTCTTACCGCCGCTTTTGTTGCCTGCGATGCCGGCTGTAAGGCGGCTGACGTTACCGTAGAGAATTTCGATAAAAACAAGCCTGCAAACGCCGATGCACTTCCTGTACCGCTGATAGTATGCATCAAATTCCGCGGTACGGTGGATAACGTTCGAGCGGCTGTCGAAGCGGCGGCAGAGGCGGCGAACAGAGTGAGCGGCGTCGTCAGCTCTCACGTAATAGCAAACACGGAGCCTTCTACCGAGCGGATGCTCAAATTGAACGCTTTCGATAGATCCTGATATTTTCATAACGATCCGAAATAATTTGAAAGGAAATAAATAAAATGGCACTTGAAGCACTTGGAATGGTAGAGACCAGAGGTCTCGTAGCCGCGATAGAGGCGGCTGATGCGATGGTAAAGGCGGCAAACGTCGAGCTTATCGGCACCGAGAAGATCGGTAGCGGACTTGTGTCCGTTATGGTACGCGGAGACGTCGGAGCCGTTAAGGCGGCGACCGAGGCAGGAAGCGCGGCGGCGTCGAAGCTCGGTGAGATAATCGCCGTACACGTCATCCCCCGTCCTCACGCAGACGTTGAGAAGATACTTCCCACCGTTTGACCGTCGGCGCGTTCGCATATTGCCCGTGAACGCGTGCCGAACGAAGGCTGATAAGGAGAGGGAAGTCTGAAAGATAGATCTTTCAGATACGTTTTGTGCCTTGGCAATCTGAACGATCGCCATTTCGGCAAAGCCGAAACCGTCACAAAACCGCTGGGATTTAGAAAGGCATGGTCATAAAAGTGAGATCACTGGGATTTGTAGAGGTCAGCGGAGTTTCCGCGGCTATCGACGCTGTGGATATAATGTGTAAATCCGCAGACGTGGAGCTTCTGAGCTGGGAAAGAAAGCTCGGAGGAAGGCTGGTAACGGTCATTATCACGGGAAGCATCTCCGCGGTCAACGCCGCTGTGGAGAACGCCGTGGCGCATTGCATAAAAAAGCCGTGCGCTCACGCGGTCATAGCCAATCCGCATTCGGAGACGGTAAGGCTCGTTGAGCTTTCGGCGGCGCGACTTAAAAAATAGCTCCCATAGCTCCGATGGCTCAGAGAAGGTAAGGCTCCCTCCCGTTCGGAGCGAAACAACGAAAAGTAAATAATTCTTTTGGAGGAACATAAAAATGGCACTTGAAGCACTTGGAATGGTAGAGACCAGAGGTCTCGTAGCCGCGATAGAGGCGGCTGATGCGATGGTAAAGGCGGCAAACGTCGAGCTTATCGGCACCGAGAAGATCGGTAGCGGACTTGTGTCCGTTATGGTACGCGGAGACGTCGGAGCCGTTAAGGCGGCGACCGAGGCAGGAAGCGCGGCGGCGTCGAGACTTGGCGAGATCGTTGCCGTACACGTCATTCCCCGTCCTCACGCAGACGTTGAGAAGATACTTCCCACCGTATAAATTTATTCACAGCTAATTATTTCCGGTAACGCCGGAGGAAAGGTGATCAGAAAAATGGCACTTGAAGCACTTGGAATGGTAGAGACCAGAGGTCTCGTAGCCGCGATAGAGGCGGCTGATGCGATGGTAAAGGCGGCAAACGTCGAGCTTATCGGCACCGAGAAGATCGGTAGCGGACTTGTGTCCGTTATGGTACGCGGAGACGTCGGAGCCGTTAAGGCGGCGACCGAGGCAGGAAGCGCGGCGGCGTCAAAGCTCGGTGAGATAATCGCCGTACACGTCATCCCCCGTCCTCACGCAGACGTGGAGAAGATACTTCCCGCGCTCAACTGACAGCTTCACCTTTGCCGTGGGAGCCGATACTGCGCTTAAGTGTGCTGACGGCTCCCGGCGCGAAGGTAATGGTTGGGGTGCGTTTTCTTAGGTGGAACGCTTACGTTCCGTGCGGCAGACGTTGCACCTAAAAAAACGAACGTACGCATATTTGAAAGGATAAACTGATTTTATGATCATCGGAAGGGTTACCGGAAGCCTTGTGTCTACGCGTAAGAACGAAAGGCTCATCGGATCTAAGTTTATGATAGTGGAGCCGGTCGGCGGAACGGGAGACGGAAAGAAGCTGGTCGCCGTCGATAACGTCGGAGCAGGTATCGGGGAGATCGTGCTGATAGCCACCGGAAGCGCCGCGCGTATCGGATGCGATATGGTGAACGCACCCGTTGATGCCGCCATCGTCGGAATAATCGATGACGGTGAAGCGGCACTTTGAGCTGTGCTTGACGATAGGAGCGGAGACCTCGTAAGAATATGAAAAAGAATAACATATCCGGATATACGTTGCAGACGCTTCGGGAGCTTGCGCGTGACGGCGGTGTGGTCGGCGCAGGCGGAGCGGGATTTCCCACGTACGCCAAGCTTAGTGAGTCCGCCGATACATATATCCTCAATTGCGCCGAGTGCGAGCCTATACTTAAGCTCCACCGTCAGCTACTCGAAGCCCATACAGCAGAGATATTGACGGCTATGCGAGCGGTGATGAAGGCTACCGGCGCACAAAAAGGTATAATTGCGGTAAAAGAGCATTATCGCTCAGCCGTTGAAGCGGTGCGAGCAGAGATAGAGGATCACCCTGGACTTGAGCTTAAGCTCCTGCCTGCGGTATATCCTGCCGGAGACGAGCTTTTGTTGATCCGAGAGGTCACGGGAAGAACGGTCGCTCCCGGAGCGTTGCCGATCTCCGTGGGAGTGATAGTGAACAACGTGGAAACGGTGTATAACCTCTATCGCGCGATGATGGGAGAGCCGGTGACGCATAAATACGTTACGGTAGCCGGTGAGGTCAACTCGCCGAAGACCGTGCGAGTGCCGATAGGAACGCAGTTTTCCGAGCTTGTAGCCCTTGCGGGCGGCTCTGCGGTCGAGGAGCCTGCTTATCTTGTCGGCGGTCCGATGATGGGAAGTATAGGCTCGTCTCGCGACGCCGTCACCAAGACCACTAACGCCGTGATACTTCTTCCGCGCGACCATCCGGCGGTGCTTGGCAGACAGCTCAAGGTAGGTATAATGCTGAGACGGGCGATGAGCGCCTGCTGTCAGTGCAGAACGTGCACCGAGCTTTGCCCGAGATACGCGGCAGGCTATCCGATAGAGCCTCATTCGATAATGCGTATACTTTCAAACGGGGGTATGGGCGATAAGAACGCGGTGCTCGGCTCCTTCTTTTGCTCTGGGTGCGGACTGTGCGAGGCGTATTCCTGTCCGCAAGGTCTTTCTCCGAGACTTCTGATAGGTGAGCTTAAGGCTCAGGCAAGAGCGCTCGGTGTAAAAGCGCCGAAGGACGCCACTCTCGGAGAGGCGGCAAGGGACGAGCATCTGAGAAGGGTATCGTCCGCAAGGCTGTGCTCGCGTCTCGGTCTGTCTGCGTACGATGTGGAAGCGCCGCTTGACGATAACGCCGTCACTGTCGGGCGAGTAAGGATATCGCTCGTGCGCCATATCGGAGCGCCGGCTGAGCCATGCGTTTCGGTCGGAGATACGGTGAGTCTCGGCGACGTCGTGGGACGTGCGGCTGAAAACGCGCTCAGCGTGAACGTACACGCGTCCGTTTCGGGCAGGGTGACTGCCGTTACCGATAAATATGTTGAAATAACTGCTTGATTATGAAAAGGAGCCTGATCAAAGGTGAATAAAGCGCTTGGAATGATCGAATATAAGACGGTCGCATCCGGTATGACCGCGGCGGATATAATGGCTAAAACGGCGGATATCGAGGTGCTTGAGGCTATGCCGGTGTGTCCCGGTAAATATCTCGTTACCGTTTGCGGCTCGCTCAGCTCCGTACGTGCCGCGGTGGACGCCGCAAAGGCGTACAGACCTGAGTCGCTCATCGACAGCTTCGTGCTGGGAAATCCGCATGAGTCCATCTTCGGTGCTATCAAGGGAACTAACGAGGTGAAGGAGCCGGAAGCGCTCGGTATACTTGAGACCTTTACCGCCGCATCCGCGATAGTTGCCGCGGATAATGCGGCTAAGACTGCGCTCGTTGAGCTTATAGAGCTGAGGCTCGCGAAGGGACTGTGCGGTAAATCCTATCTTTTGCTCACCGGAGACGTTGCATCCGTCACTGCCGCTATAGAGCGTGCAAGGAGCGGAGTTGAGGACGGTATGTTCCTTGACAGCTCCGTTATCGCACGCCCCGATCCCAAGCTTTGGGAGAGTATATTATAATGCTTGCGATAGAACGGAGAAACGAGATAGCGGCTATCCTTACCGCTCGCGGCAAGGTGATAGTTTCCGAGCTTGCAAAGGAATTTTCCGTGACCGAGGAAACGATACGCCGAGACCTTGACCGTCTTGAAAAGGACGGAGTTGCGACAAAGACGTACGGCGGCGCCGTGTCCGGAGTTGCGGCGTCGGCGGATCTGCCGTACCGTGTGAGATTCGGAGTGAACGTTGACAGGAAAAAGGCGATAGCGGAGAAGATAGCGTCGCTTATCGAGGACGGTCAGCGGATAATGCTCGATTCAAGCTCCACCGCGATATATGCCGTGAGAGCGCTCAAGTCCAAAAAGAAGCTGACGGTCATAACAAATTCCGTGGAGATGCTACTCGAGCTTGCCGATAAGCCGGATTGGAGCGTATTCTCGACCGGCGGAGTGCTGAAGGACGGTGCGCTCGCGCTGACCGGCTCGTCGGCTGAGCGAATGATAAGGAGCTACCACGTGGATGTCGCCGTCTGCTCCTGCAAGGGGCTGGATATGCGCATGGGCGTGTCCGATTCTAACGAAAAGGACGCACAGATAAAGCAGGCTGTTTTTTCCTCGGCGGAGAGAAGGGTGCTTGCGCTGGATGCGGATAAATTCGATCGGATGTCCTTTGTGAAGGTGTGTGACGTATCCGAGCTGGATACCGTCGTTACCGACGCTTACCCGGGGGACAGATGGGCTGAATATCTTTCTTCGCTCAACGTTGAGCTTATTTACCGATAAAAGATGATAATACCGCGTTGCGCGGGGAATGGAGAACTGTATGAAGATACTTGTAATCAACGCCGGAAGCTCGTCGCTCAAATATCAGTTTTTTGATATGGAGAGCGGTGATGTGCTTGCCAAGGGAGCTTGCGAGAGGATAGGCGCAGGTGGGACCGTAACGCACAAAAAGCCGGGAGATCAACCGTTTTTTGAAGAGACGGAGCTTGCCGACCACGGTGCGGCACTTTCAAGGGTGCTTGAGCTTTTGACCTCGACGGAGCACGGCATGATAAGCTCCGTGTCGGAGATAGACGCCGTAGGTCACAGAGTCGCGCACGGCGGCGAGCTGTGCAAGGAGTCCTGCGCGGTCACGGAGAGCACGTTGCGTTATCTCGAGACCATCATTCCGATAAATCCGCTTCACGGTCCTCCTGCTATCGCAGGGATGAAGGCTTGTAAAAAGCTTATGCCGTCGCTTCCTCAGGTGGCGGTGTTCGATACCTCGTTCTATTCGAATTTCGAGCCTCACAGCTACGTTTATCCCATACCTTACGAATTTTACGAAAAGGATCGCGTGCGCCGTTACGGCTTCCACGGTACGTCGCACAGATACGTGAGCGCCAAGGCGGCTGAGCTTGTCGGCAGACCGATAGAGGAGCTTAAGATAATAACCTGCCACCTCGGAAACGGTTCGTCGATAACCGCTGTAAAGAACGGCGTTGCGATAGACACCTCTATGGGCTTTACCCCTCAGGAGGGAATACCGATGGGAACGCGCTCCGGCTCTATCGATCCGACAGTGGTCACCTATCTTATGCGTACCAAGGGCTATACGCCCGACGAGATGGACGATATTCTGAACAGAAAGAGCGGTATCCTCGGTATATCCGGTCTTTCGAACGACTGTCGGAACATCACCGAGGCAAGCGCTCAGGGCAACGAAAGGGCGAAGCTTGCGCTTAAGCTCGTTACCAACGGTATAAAGAAATATATCGGCTCGTATACCGCAGAGATGAACGGTCTTGACGTTCTCGTGTTTACTGCCGGAATAGGTGAAAATCAATTCAACGTCAGACGCGACGTTTGCCGCGATATGAGCTATCTCGGTATCGAGATAGACGAGGATAAGAACGAACACTTCACCCGTGGCGTTCCGTTCAATATTACCAAGGACGGAGCAAGGGTGCAGACGTGGATAGTGCCGACGGACGAGGAATATATGATAGCGCTCGACACCAAGCGTATAGCCTTCGCTCAGGCGTGAACGTGACATAAAAATATCAACGGAAAGGAATTTTCAGTTATATGGCTAATATTTCGGAGGCTGAGATCCGCAAGATAGTTGAAAGCGTGCTTGCAAACAGCAACGGATCGCAGGCAGATAAAAAGGTTTCCGCTAAGGAATGGGATTCCACACAGTATAAGGGCAGAAGATTTATCGGTATATACTCGGATATGAACGAGGCTATCGAAAACGCCAACGTCGGATACCGCGCGGTGCGCGCAATGACGGTCGAACAGCGCGAAAAGATCATAACGGAGATAAGAAGGCTCACGAGAGCCGAGGCGGCCGTTATGGCGGAGCTGGGCGTCAGCGAGACGGGAATGGGAAAGGTCGAGCATAAAAGGCTGAAGCATATCCTCGTTGCGGATAAAACGCCGGGAACGGAGGATATAGTTTCAAATGCAAGAACGGGAGACAACGGTCTTACCCTCATCGAGATGGCTCCGTTCGGAGTGGTCGGTGCCATTACGCCGAGCACCAATCCTTCGGAGACCGTGATATGTAATTCCATCGGAATGATCGCCGCCGGCAACGGCGTCGTGTTCAATCCGCATCCCAATGCCATAGCCACGTCGAATTACGCAGTCGATCTCGTCAACCGTGCCTGCCGCGCCGCAGGAGGTCCCGATGTCCTCGTCTGCTCGATGGTCAAGCCCACTATGGAGAGCGCGGCGATAATGCAGTCGCATCCCCTTATCAGACTGCTTGTGTGTACGGGCGGTCCCGGAGTCGTTCGCGCGGTGCTCTCGTCCGGTAAGAAGGCGATAGGCGCCGGAGCAGGAAATCCTCCGGTAATAGTGGACGATACCGCCGACGTTAAAAAAGCCGGGCGCGATATAATAGACGGTTGTACATTTGACAACAATCTGCCCTGCATCGCGGAAAAGGAAGTATTCGCCTTCGATAATATAGCAGACGAGCTGATAGCCTCGATGAAGGCAAACGGCGCTTATATGATCACCCACGAGCAAGCGGATAAGCTTGCCTCGATAGTTCTGGTTGAAAAGAAGGGCAAGGACGGCAAGGTCGCCAAGATAGTCAACCGTGAATGTGTAGGTCGCGACGCCGACGTCATTCTTGAAAAGATCGGCGTAAAAGTGGGCAAGGAAGTGCGTTGTGTAATCTGCGAGACCGAATTTATGCACGATTTCGTCCAACACGAGCTTATGATGCCCATTCTTCCTATAGTAAGAGTTTCGAATATAGACGAGGCAATAGAGCTTGCCGTCAAGGCAGAGCACGGAAATCGCCACACCGCTCATATGCACTCCAAGAACATCGATAACCTTTCGCGGTTTGCCCGTGCGGTCGAGACTACGATATTCGTAAAGAACGCGCCCTCGTACGCCGGTATCGGCTTTGGCGGAGAGGGACATACGACCTTTACCATAGCAGGACCTACCGGAGAGGGAATAACCTCGGCAAGAAGCTTCACCAGACAGCGCCGTTGCGTTATGGCTGACAGCTTCCGTATAATTTGAGTCTGTATTAAGGAGCTTTCGTGATGGAATACGATGCAAAGACTATAAGCGAGATAGTAAAAAAGGTGGTCGACGCCTGTGTCTCTGACGGAGCATCCCCGGCAGGTGGCGAGAAGAAGGACGAGGGCAACGTCCCGGTCGGTATCTCTAACCGACACATCCATCTTACGCGCGAGCACGTCGAGATACTTTTCGGTAAAGGATATGAGCTTACTAAGCTTAAGGAGCTTTCTCAGCCCGGTCAGTTTGCCTGCAAGGAACAGCTTACACTGGTCGGTCCTTCAATGAGAGCTATCGAGGGCGTACGGGTGCTTGGACCTGAGCGCAAGCGCTCGCAGGTCGAGATATCGAGAACTGACTCGTACGTTTTAAAGGTGAAGCCCCCCGTGCGTGAGTCCGGAGATATCGACGGAAGCGCACCGATAACGGTGATAGGTCCGAAGGGAATAGTCACGTTGAGTGAAGGTTGTATCATCGCCAACAGACATATACATATGAGCGAGGAGGACGGAAGAGCCTTCGGTGTTACCGACGGTGAATACGTCGACGTTGAAGTCAACGGAGAAAGACGCTCCTTGTTCTATGACGTTCAGGTCAGAGTCTCCCCGGCTTTTAGGCTCGAGATGCATGTCGATACGGATGACGCAAACGCCGCCGGTATCGGAAACGGCTTCAAGGTCAAGCTTCTGAAGCGCTGAGAATGCGTCATAGATATCGATCTCTGTCAGCTCCACCGTTTGTGCATCCGGGTTTGATGCGACTAAAACACGAATTTTAAATGACGGCGTTTTCAAAGCAGATCTCCGCTTGAAAACGCCGCTTTTGCTTAGTCGGGAGATCTCGAGAGGGTAGACCGCGGACGTATGCCGTCACCTTTGGACTTAAGCAAGCGGAGGGTGCAAGTCGGCTCTTACGACCTCGCTTTGGACGCAAAAAAGGTGTGGGATGGAGCGCGACTTATAAGAGTGAGACGACCGAGCGAAAGGAGTGTGAGCTATGTCCTCATACAGTGAGCTTATCAAAAATTTTGAGAAGATCCGAGCGTATATGCGTGACTTCTATGTTTACGGCTTCAAGAGTCGCGACGATTATGGCTCAAACAGCAACAAGAGTGCGCGCTTATATGACGACGAGCGTCGCCGTCTGGAAAGCTGGCTTGGCGATCATATGAGCTTCGTTCGCACATCCGAGGGCAAAAACGTTTTCATCTCCATCGACAGCCGAACGATCGCGCACGATCCTCTGTACAAGGCTTGGAAAGCAAAGAGCTTTACCGACGGCGATATCACGCTGCACTTCATCGTTTTTGATATTCTCCACGATCCGTCCGTCAAGCGCACTATTTCCGAGATACTCTCCGAGATAGACGGGAAATATCTGTCGGACTTTGAAGAGCCGATGGTGTTCGACGAGTCTACTGTTCGTAAAAAGCTCAAGGAATACTGTGAAGCCGGTATTATAGTTGCGGAAAAGCAAGGGCGTAAGGTGTATTACAGTCGAGCCGAGAGCACCGATATTTCCGAGCTTGGCGACGTTCTGCATTATTTCTCGGAGGTTGCTCCCTGCGGTGTGATCGGCTCGTTCATACTTGACAAGAAAACGGGAGACACGGATGCGTTCACCTTCAAGCATCATTACATAAACGGTAGCATCGACAGCGATGTGCTTGCTCTGCTGTTTACGGCGATGAGAGAAAAACGCGCTGTGACGGTATCTAATTTGAGCAGACGTCGGGATATGCCGCGGTGTGAGCAGATAGTTCCGCTTCGCGTATTCATCAGCGTGCAAGGCGGCAGACAGCATCTGCTCGCGTATCTGCCGAAGCACGGGCTTTTCTGCTCTTACCGTGTAGACCGTCTGTCGGGCGTAAAGCTCGAAGCACCTACAGCCCAATTTGACGGGCTTCGCGCAGAGCTTGACAGAATGCAGGGCAAGATGTGGGGCGTCAGTGTAAAACGAAACAAATGGGGCGATGAGCATCTTGAGCACGTGGAATTTACGGTCAGGGTAGAGGACGGCGAGGAACACATCATTCGACGGCTGTACCGCGAAAAACGTATCGGAAATGTCGAAAAGCTCGACGGGAATACCTATCGCTTTTTCGCGGACGTTTATGACTCGAGCGAGATGATACCGTGGATACGAACTTTTATCTGCCGTATCGTAAAGATGAATTTTTCCAACCGCAGTGTTGAAAACCGATTTAAGCGGGATCTGGAGGCTATGTACCTGATGTACGGTGTCGGTGAGGGGGCGAGCGAATGATATTTTCCGAGCTTTACTCCGCATATTATAACACGGTCGCCGCTATCATATCGGACATCCTTAACGGGGAGCGTTCCGAAAAGGAGTTGCAAAAGACAGTCGCCGCCCACGCCTTTGGTGAGAGCGTGCTGACGGTATTGCCCGCCCTCAAAAACGGTAAATGGCAGCTCGTTCATCCCGATATGACCACCTCTCTCGAGCACGAGCCGACGATGCCTTTAACGACGCTTCAAAAGCAATGGTTGAAGGCGATCTCGACGGATCCGCGTGTAAAGCTGTTCGGTGTTGAGTTTCCGGAGCTTGATGACACAGAGCCGCTTTTTACTCCTGCGGATCACTGTGTTTACGACAAATACGGTGACGGAGATCCGTTTGAGGATGAGGGATATATAAGGCACTTCAGGGTGATCTTAGAGGCTATCCGTAAAGGCACACAGATCAAATTTGAAATGGTCAACCGCAAAGGCAACACGATGTTTGTCAGATGCCGCCCTGTAAGACTTGAATATTCAGAAAGGGATGACAAGTTTAGATTGATTACCGCGGGATGGCGCACGGTATCCACCGTCAACCTTGCCAAGATCACATCCTGCGTTCCTTACACGGGCGAAAGACGATCGATCGGCAAAGAAAAAACGGTGACATACGGAACGCTCACCGTAAAGATACACGATGAGCGAGATGCGATGGAGCGGTTTATGCTTCATTTCGCACATTTTGAAAAGCAAGCGGAAAAGCTTGACCAAAAAAACTACCTTGTCAAGATCAGATATGGTCAGGATGATGAGTCTGAAATGGTGATAAGGATACTTTCGTTCGGACCGATGGTCGAGGTGTTGGAGTCTGAATCCTTCCGAAAATTAGTCATCGAAAAGCTGAAAAAACAGTTGAGTCTCGGACTTAAGTAACGGGATGCCCCATTGGGGGCATCTTTTTTTATCTGTTGATCTGCAAATGACGCTCTTTTTCGGAACTTGTGTGCATTATCACGTAAGTTCCGAATGTGGGCTTATGCTCGTATTTTCAAGCATTATGTCTATCTCTTATTTCAGCCTGTAATACCGAATAACCTTTACGTTGCCTTCAAAACGTTTCATTCAGCAAAAAATCATAAATGCCGAGATGCAGTATTCCGTATTCATCCGTCCAAGCGGGCATATTTGATCTTGTGATCACGATACGTCTTGTAAAATCTCTCGGTATTTTCAAAAACGGTCGAAGCTCCTGTGCCGTTTTTTCGGAAGTGTCGAGATTCAAAGCAGATTGTATATAATACTTTTCTCCCGCACTTTCCGCATTGACGACAAAATCGATCTCATACGTCTTTCGTTTTCTTTTTTCTCCGGTACCTTCGATCGTTTCGACAACACCGACATCGACCGAATGTCCTCGTCCCATGAGCTCGCTATAGATCACATTTTCCATCAAATGCGTTTCTTCAAGCCGGCGGAAATTCAGTCGCGCATTGCGCAGACCGGTATCCACACAATAATATTTGCTCGGATAGGAAAAGTATTTTCTGCCTTTTACATCGTAACGATCCGACCGTTCAAACAGATAGGCTTCAGTCAAATAACCGAGGTATGTGGCGACCGTTTCGCTGTCTATCTTGGTCTGCCTTACCGTCATCAAGGTGTCTGCGATCTTACTGGCATTGGTCAAGGATCCGACTGCCGAGCAAAGCTCATCGGCGATCAGCGCAAGAGATTCGGGATGAGCAACATGGTGTCGTTCCAAAATATCCTTCAAATAAGTCTCTTTGAACAGATCCGACAGATATTTTTTCTTGTCTGCGGCATCTTCATAAAAAGCAGTCATCGGGAGTCCGCCGTAGGTCAGATATTCCGAGAATGCATCCGATTTGTCACCGCCTCGGTAGGCATAGAACTCCGAGAAGGACAGCGGGCGGATATGAAGCTCATCGCCACGACCTCGAAATTCGGTTGCAATATCGCTTGAAAGCATTTTTGAATTGCTACCGGTCACGTATATATCTATATTGCCCTTCTGCATGAGAGAATTGAGGACATCGTAAAAGGATATCAGTATTTCCGGATTGTCTTGAATTTTCTTTTTGCCGACATATTGGATCTCATCAAGCAGTACATAGTAACGCTCTCCGTTTGCCGGTGTATTTGCTTCCAAATATTCGGCAAGCACCATCGGATCACGATACTTTGCGTTCAGAATGTTATCCAGTGCTAAGCTGATGATCTGCCCCTCGGCAACACCGCTTTCCAAAAGGTACTGACGGTATAAGGTAAACAGCAGATAAGATTTCCCGCATCTGCGTACCCCCGTGATCACCTTGACAAGACCGTTATCGCGCTTGGCGATCAGTCTTTTCAAATATGCATTTCTTTCGATCTGTTTCTGTTCTTTCATCAGCGGCTCTCCTTTCGGAACTTGTGTGTATTATCACGTATTTTCCGACGATCATTATATCATATATCCGTCTCTCTGTCAATAGTGTTTTCGGAACTTGTGTGCATTATCACATAAGTTCCGAAAGTATCGAAGTCTGAAAGATAAATCTTTCAGAGGCGTTTTGTGCTTTAGCAAAGCCGAAACTGTCACAAAACTGCTGTGATTTAGAAAGGCACGGTCATAAAAATGAGACTGATATTTGATTTTAGTATGCTTATTTATACGTCATCGCACGGCGAGTTCGCAGCTTTTTTTCCGTGAAAAAATGTGGATGAGGTGATAAAATATGCTTGCAAGGTCACTTCGAGTGGGTGTTTGAACGATGCTTTCACCGCGGTGCACGGGGATATTCCGAAGTGTATGCCGGAAGGACGCTTGCTCCCTGGGCCTATCAGGCTCGATATTCGTGGGTTCGAATCCCACCGTATGCCAATAAGCATATCGCCGGTGGTTTGGGGCGTCCGCAGGACGCAAAAGCTTACTCGCACATACCTGTGAGTAAATCAGCTTTCATTCAGAAATTCGTTATCATTCCGCAAAACGGGAGGTGCTTCGGTACATCTCGCGGAGCAATGCAAAAGCGAGCCTTGTCTGAGAACGGATACCGTGTTATCCGGAACGGCGCCAAAAGATATCTTTCCGCACCGTCTCGGGGACACTCAAATTTTCAGCCGCCGCTTTTGTATGAATGATAACGGAACGACTTTACTACCTTTAAGGAGGATTACATATTATGAAAAAGATGATCATCAACGAAAATCAGAAGGGCTTTCTCTTCAAAAACGGAAAGTATATCAAACTGCTCGACGCGGGCAGATACCGCTTGTTTGGCGGCAGGGAGATCGAGATCTCGGGCTTGGAACAGCCGCTCGCATGCAGTAAGTGCGCTCTTGAAACATTGCTTGCGGACAAGGCGGTCGCTAAGTGCGCGGAGGTAGTGGAGGTGGGTGACGAGGAGCTTGCTCTGCATTATGTGAACGGCAAGTTTTCTTCCGTTCTTCGTCACGGGAAATACGCGTTTTGGTCTGTCGCAGATCGGCACGAATTCAAGCTCGTGGACATTTCAACGCCCGAGGTGGACGCATCCGTGCCCGAGTATATCTTCTCAAAGATACCTCAGATATATTACGCCAAGATCGAGGTTGCCGAATATCAGAAAGCAAGACTCTATTTCAATCAGAAGCTTGAGCGCATTCTGGACGCAGGCACCTACTACTTTTGGAAAACGCCCATCAAGGTCGATGTAAGCTTTGTGGATACCCGTTTGATGCAAATGGATATTATGGGGCAGGAGATACTGACGGCGGATAAGGTGTCACTGCGCATAAGCTTTGTCTGCAATTACCGTGTGACCGACTGCGTCAAGATCTTGACCGAGATCGACGATTTCGCCGAGCAGATGCACGTCGCGGCACAGCTTGCCTTGCGCGAATACGTGGGCAGATACAAGCTGGACGAGATCCTCGAAAACAAGGATCGAATGTCCGAGTTTGTGCTTGACAAGCTGAAAGCAAAGGAGAAGGAGCTGTTTGTTGAGATCACGGACGCCGGCGTTAAGGATATCATCCTTCCCGGTGAGATACGCGAGATCATGAACACCGTGCTTGTCGCCGAAAAGCGTGCGCAGGCGAACGTTATCACGCGCCGCGAAGAGGTCGCGTCCACTCGTTCTCTTCTGAACACGGCACGGCTGATGGACGAAAACAAAACTCTTTATAAGCTCAAGGAGCTTGAATACGTCGAGCGTATTTGCGAGAACGTGGGCAACATTTCCCTGAACGGTAACGGGAATATTCTTGATCAGCTTACCGCGATATTAAACAGCAACAAAGCTTAGACCCCTTTATGCGGTCGGGCGCGTTGTATACTACGGTCAAGCTCGACCGCTTATTATAATTATAACAGGAGATCAACATGATAGAGATCATAGGAAACTTTAACACTGCCAAGTGCTTTGCCACCACCATTGATGACGGTGCACGTGAGCAACTTCGAGAGGTGTGCGATACCGAGGCGTTTGCGTCCTCGAAGATAAGAATTATGCCCGACGTTCACGCAGGGACGGGTTGTACCATCGGTACGACCATGACTGTCACCGACAAGATCGTTCCCTCAAT
>CAZMWM010000011.1:0-29727 GCA_964570105.1 uncultured Lachnospiraceae bacterium
AGCGCGTAGCGTGGTTTTGCCACGCAAGCCACAGTTGAACAATAGAAAAGCTTTACATCTTAGCGCTTACACAGCAGAGCTGTGTAAGCCACACTTCAAAGGCTTGCCTTTGAGGTGTCATTTAGCATCAGCTACCACGGCACGCGCTTTATTTTACAATCTCTCAGTCAATACCTTTGAAGGCAAGCCTTCAAAGGGTTGCGTAGCGTGACGAAGTCACGTTACGCGCTAAGATGTAAACTTTAACTGTCATCTTCGGCGGTCTTTTTGGTAATGAGGATATAATTCTTGCAATATCCCCTATCGCGGTAGAAAAATTCATTTTTAGGTGATATCATAAACTTGATAACGAGAGACCGAAAGGGGTACGATATGTTTATAAAGGCTGTTCCGGTATGGGGAAGATACGAAACGAGCTATGAAAGGCGCAACAGGCGTCTTATATTTACCGAGGAGCTTGCATCGCTTGACGGGGTGACCTTGAAGATAGCCGCCGCGGATTTTTACCGCCTGAGCGTGAACGGAGGCTTTGTCGGTTACGGTCCTGCGCGTACCGCCAAGGGATATGCAAGGGTGGATGAATACTCGCTTTCGGGCATACCCGAGGCTCAAGATGGGCGCAACGTGATCACTGTCGAGGTCGCCGGATATTACTGCAAGAGCCTATCTACCGTCAGGCAGGCGTCATTTTTCTGTGCCGAGGTGCTCTTGGGCGGCGAGCCTGTCAGATACACCGGAAGGGATTTTAAATGCTTCGAGGATGCGTATCATATCCGTGAGGTGGAGCGTTTTTCGGTACAGCGCCATTTTACGGAGGTATACGACAGGCGCGGCGGCATACCGCTCGGCGATGAGGTGGATACCGTTAAGCTTGAGGGGGAGCTGAAATACATACCGAGACGCGTTCCGTTTGCTTCGTTCGGTATATACGATGCTACCGGCTACGCGGCGCGCGGTATATTCAAGGACGGGGGAGATGGCTCGCGCGACGGATGCGGAGAGTTCGGAACGGGCGATAAAAAGAGGGCATACTCGTTTCCGCCGGAGAGCGAAGAGGATTACGGGGCGTTTGCTCCCGAGGAGATAGAGTATAAGCCGTACAGATACGTGGGACAGCTCGAAAAAATACAGACCGAGGGCGAAGGCGGCTTCCCTGTGAAGATATGTGCCGGGGAGTGGGTGACGGTCGACGTCGGGATGATAAGAGCCGGCTTTATCCGCCTTGATGCCGAGGCTCTTGATGAATGTGATGCGGTCATTGCTTTTACCGAGCTGTGCGATCCGAAGGCGTTTAGCTTTAATAAGGCGAATATGCATTCCGTGCTCGAATATCTGCTTCCGCGCGGTGAGGTCAAGACCGAGAGCTTTGAGCCGTATACGTTCCGTTATCTTGCGGTGTTCGTAAAGCGCGGCAGTCTGCTCCTAAGAGCGCTCGGTTGCCGCGCGTATGAGAGAGATACTTCGACCGCCGTTAAGCGCACGTTTGCGCATCCGGAGCTTAACGAGATATACGTCGCGGCTTTGAGGACGTTTGCGCACAACGCGGTCGATCTGTTTACGGACTGCCCCTCAAGGGAGCGTGCCGGCTGGCTGTGCGACTCGTTCTTTAGCGGACGGGCAGAGTATTTCTTCTACGGGGAAACGCCGATAGAGGACGCTTTTTTAGAGAATTACCGCATCTACGTGGGTGACGGGACCTATCCCGAGGGTGCGCTTCCGATGTGCTATCCGGCAGATCCGCATCAGAACAATAAGTTTATTCCGCAGTGGGATATGTGGTACGTGCTCGAGGTCTGCGAATATCTCAAGTACCGCCGTCCCGATGTGGACAGGGAGCTTTTTGCATCTTCGGTATTCGGTGTGCTTGGATTTCTTCGGAGGTACGAGAACGCCGACGGGCTTCTTGAAGCTCTGCCGTCGTGGAATTTTATAGAGTGGTCGGACGCCAATTCTTGGACGCAGGACGTGAATTATCCGACGAATTTCCTTTACAGCGGTATGCTTGACGCGGTGGCTGATGTCTTTCACCGTCCCGAGCTTGCCCAAAAAGCCGCGCAGGTGCGCAAGGTCGCTGTTGAAGCATCCTTTGACGGCGAGGTGTTCAGGGATCACGCATTAAGGGAGCAGGACGGAAGCTATACCGTACAGAAGCACGTCTCGGAGGCGTGTCAATACTACGCGATACTTTACGGCGGAGTAGACCTTGGCGAGCCGAGGTACGCCGCGCTTGATGCTTACGTCAAGGACGGATTTAAGAGCTTTTGTGCAGGTGAATACAAGTTCTGCCCCATAAACGCCTTTATAGGTCTGTATCTGCGTATGAACGTGCTTATAAATATGAGAGACCGTGAGCTTATGGCTGAAAACCTCAAGAGCTTTTGTCTGCATATGAGCCGCACGACCGGAACGCTGTGGGAATACCGCGATCCCACGTGGGGAAGTCTCGATCACGGCTTTGCATCCTACGTTGCGCTAACTATCCCGTTTGCCGACGAGGCGGAGACGGTCTGAAGTATCGAAATATATCCGAAAAGGAGATCGCAAGCAATGATCAATTACGCGCACAGAGGAGCGAGCGAATACGCTCCCGAAAACACGCTGTCGGCTTTTTATCTGGGACTGCTTCAAGGTGCTGACGGGATAGAGACCGACGTTCAGATGACGAAGGACGGCGTTTTGGTGCTGTTTCACGACGATACGCTTGAGGGCGTGACGGACGGGAAAGGAAGGATAGCCGACTACACTCTTGAGGAGCTGAAAAATATCAAGGTGTACGGCTGTTGCACCACCGGATTTTACGATCATATAGTCACGCTTCGCGAGTTTTTGGAAAGGTTTTCGGGGTACGGTATCAGCTTTGCCATTGAGCTTAAGGCGGACGGCACCGAGCAGGGTGTTATCGATCTTATCCATAAGTTTCGTATCGAAGCCGTGACCACGGTCACGAGCTTTGGCTTTGAGCGAATCAAAAGGACGAAGGAGCTGGATCCATCTATCCGTGTCGGTCTTTTGACGCTCGGAAACGGACTTGACCGTATCGAGGAGCTTCGGGCGATAGGGGGCGAGGAGATGTGCCCTCAAGCCGAAAAGATGACGGTTGAGAGCGTGGGGGAGCTTCGCAGAGCGGGGCTTGGCGTTCGTGCTTGGGGCATCTCCGGATATCACGCGTACAAGTATATGAAAGATATGTGTCGGTACGGAGTTGACGGGATGACCGTGAATTTTCCGGACAGACTTAAGCAGTACCTGTCGTCCGGTATGATCTGAGGAGGAAGAGCGGCTATGCTGTTGCATTCCAAATGGATAAGCTATAAGACGGGAGAGGGCGGCTCGGTCGACAGCAGATACGGAGATCCTGCCGTATATTTCCGAAGGACATTCACGCTCGTGGGAGATGTCGAGCGGGCAACGTTCAAAATAGCGGCGCTCGGCACCTTCAAGAGCTATGTGAACGGACTTGAGATGTCGGATGAGTTTTTGTCTCCGCCTTGGGTGGACTTCGGCAAAAAAATACCGCTCCTGAGCTACGACATAACGGATAAGCTTAAAAATGATAACGCGATAGCGGTGGTGATCGCAGACGGGTATGCCGTCGGTCATATCGGCTCAAATGCGACATTTAAGCGAAATTCGTACAATGATAAGGTGGAGATCTCGGCTGAGATCGAGATAATATACAGGAACGGCACGGCGGAGGTCATCCCGACGGATGCTCGCTGGCGAGCAAGCTCGGGGGAGATACTGCGCTCGGATATCTATATGGGCGAATACGTTGACCGACGTCTTTCGCTCGGTGATTTTTCCGTATACGGTCACGACGACAGCGCGTGGGGATACGCGCAGGAGGACAGCTTTAAATTTTCGCGGAATATATATGTTTGCAAGCTCGATATTCCTCCGATAAGAGTTAAGCACATCTTCACGCCCGTGCCCGTGTCGTCTGACGGGAACAGGACTGTTTACGACGTTGGACAGAATATTGCCGGAGCTTTGAGGATATGGGCAAGGGGCGAGCGCGGAGGTAAGGTCACCGCGCGTCACGCGGAGATACTCGCAAACGGCAAGCTGTATGTGCAAAACCTCAGAAAAGCGGAGGCTACGGATCGCTTCGTGCTTTCGGGAGAGGGGACGGAGGAGCTTAGACCGCTGTTTACATATCACGGGTTTCGGTATTTTGAGATAGAGCTTGACGGAAACGTTGAGCTTATCGACGTAAAGGCGGAGGCGATGTATACGGATCTCGAGCTGAGCGGAGACTTTTCCTGCTCGTCAGATACCGTGAATAAGCTCTATTCGAACGTTCTTTGGAGCCAAAGAGACAATTTTTACAGCGTACCGACCGATTGTCCTCAGCGCGACGAGCGGCTCGGATGGCTCGGAGACGCGCAGATATTCTGTCAGTCCGCTATGTATAATATGAACTGCAAGGAGTATTATGCGAAATATCTTGCCGACATAAGAGACGCGCATGTCGTGAACGGAGCGATACCCTGCATCTCACCCCTGCCGCGCGTCGGATTTAGGTCGTATACGGGGTACGACGCTTCCGCGGGCTGGAGCGAGGCGATCGCCGTTATTCCGTATCTGCATTATAAGATGTACGGCGTTATACGGGTGATCAAAGACAATATCTTCGCCGGAAAGCGGCTTCTCACGTATTACGAAAACGACAGCGAGGGGTATGTCCGTCGCGGTGGGGACGGGCGGTACGGAGATTGGCTGAATATGAACGAGCCGACAGACCTTGACGTCGTGGCGACGGCGTATTACGCGTACGCCGCGATGCTGATATCGGAGATGTGCGAGCTTATCGGAGATGCGGACGCGAGCCGATACGCCGAAACGTACCGAGCGATAAAGGGAGCGTTCCGCAAGGCGTTCGTGTCCGAGGACGGAAAAATACTGTCGGATACGCAATCCGCGTACGTTATGGCGTTTTCATTCGGGTTGATATCTTCCGATGAGGCACAGCCGCGCTTACGAGAAAGCTTCGTCAGAGCCGCGGGCATCTCACGACCGGATTTTTGGGGATAAGACACCTGCTTCCCACGCTTTGCGAGCTTGGGATGACGGATGCCGCTTACGATATTTTGACGCAGACGGATTTTCCGAGCTGGGGTTACAGTATAGTAAACGGAGCTACCACGGTGTGGGAGCATTGGGACAGTAATTCCACCGAACGGCTGACGCAGATGAATTCCTTCAATCACTATTCGCTCGGCTCTTGCGTGGAGTGGATGTTTGAATACTGTCTCGGTATCCGCCCCGATGCGCGTGTCGGAGGATTTAAGGAGATAACGCTCAGACCGTATATAGACACCTCCGGAAGGCTCACGAGCGCTCGGGGATATTATGACTCGCCCTATGGAAGGATATCCGTTTCGTGGGAGATCGGAGACGGTGGATGCGTGCTGAAAACGGAGATCCCAAGCGAGATCAAGGTCAGCTGCGAGATACCGGGATTTGACACGCTTAACGTCGAAAGACGCGGTAATTCCGCGGTATTTACGCTGAAAAGAAGAAAATAAAACGACGCGTCGCATCGTATGACCGCAAAGCATCAGCTTCTGCGAGAATAGAAAAAGGGCGACTCGGATACTTGAAAAAGTGATCGAGCCGCCCTTTTTGGGTGTGTTTTATTGCGGAAGCTTGAGATCGTCGTCCGTGTAGAGACCGAGCTTTTTCATAAGCTCCGAGATGCCGAGGGTGACGAGTGCCGGGAGCACAAAGCATATGAGCGCCAGACCTAACCAATCAAACCACGTTACGGCATCCGGATATTCTCCGCCAAACCAGCCGAGTATTATACCGATAGGTCCGAGCAGACCGCACGTGCCCATTCCGGAATTGATCGCCGCGCTGTACATACGCATTCCGAATACGCAGGTGGCGAGGGGACCTGTGATAGCCGATGTGATGATGGTCGGAAGCCAGATGATCGGCTTTTTTATTATATTGGGCATCTGTATCATACTTGTGCCGATGCCCTGTGAGAGCAAGCCGCCCCAGCTGTTCGCCTTGAAGCTCATTACTGCAAAGCCGACCATCTGCGCACAGCATCCGGCAACAGCCGCTCCGCCTGCCAAGGCGAGACCTTCCGCGTTATCGGGGATGATACCGTTTACCGCTATTCCGGAAAGTCCGATCGCCGCGCATATAGCCGCGGAGCTTATCGGGAGCGTCAGTGCTATACCGATGACCACCGATATGATAAGTCCCATGATGAACGTTTGTTGGAGCATAGCCCAGCCGATAAAGCTGTTCAGATATCCGACTAATTTTCCGATCCCGGGTGCTAACCATACACTGAGCGCTCCGCCGACAAATACGGTGACGAAGGGTGTGACGATTATGTCGACCTTGGTCTCCTTTGAAACGACCTTGCCAAGCTCGACCGCGACCACGGTGATAAGGAGCACGGATATAGGTCCGCCGGCTCCGCCAAGTGTATTTGCCGCCATACCGACAGCGGCAGAGGAATACAGCACGAACGGGGGTGCCTTGAGTGCGTAAGCTATCGCCACCGCCATAGCTGCGCCTGAGGCTGACTGTGCATAGCCGCCTATGGTCGTGAAGATAGAAAGCCCCGGTATGAGACCTATCGCCTTGAATATCGTTCCGATAAGAAGTGAGCCGAAGAGACCGAGCGCCATCGCGCCCAATGCGTCTATTCCGTACCGCTTTGCCGAAAATACTATATCCTTGCGTTTAAGAAATGCGTTGATCTTCTGCGCAAAGGAGGTGTCCTTGCCGTTATCAGTGCTGTTGTTCATTATATCGCATCCTTTCGGTTTTTCTCCATTATATCACACCGTCGCTCAAAAATCAATAACGTTCGCGCTATTTCGTTGTGATAGTAATAATTCATATACCGTACAAGAAATTTTTTGGGCAAAATGCTTGACACGCAAAGAGAAAAGTGGTATCATTCAAGTAGTTTGATGAAAGGGATAAGGTTGCTGAAATGAATATAGCGGAGCTTAGAGGTGACGGTATAAGGTTAATATTTGATGCCGAGCGCGGAGAGGTGATATCGCTTGCGGACGGTGAGCGTGAATATATAGCCGCCCGTCTGCCGATCTTTCGCGTGGCGTTTCTGGACGCTTGCGGAAAACGGCTGACCGAGGATGCGTCCTCGATGAAGCCGATCTCCTGCTCACAGTCAGGAAATATGATATCGGCAAGCTACGAGGGCGCTCTTTGCACAGCAACGGTGACGGCGGAGCTTTGTGATGGAATATCGTGGGGAATTACCGTGTCTCCGCGCTCGGATCTGACCGCGGAATGGGTAAATTATCCTCAGATAGCGGTGTCCGACAAGCTCTCGCGCGACGGATCCCGTATACTTTGGGGATTTAACGAGGGCGTTCTTATCGACGATATCGACGAGCGCGAACGCATATTCGGATATATAGAGCCGGACTATCCGTCCAAGGGCGTTATGGGGTTGTATCCGGCTATAGTCGAAACTCAGTTTATGGCATACCTTGACGGCGCCGGCGGTCTGTACCTCGGTGCGCACGATGCGGAGGATGCTCTTAAGGGCGTTGACTTTTACAGAGTGGGAAACGGGGCAGTACTGCTTCAGCTCAGGCACTTTTGCGGATGCCGTCCGGGTGACGGGTACCGTATGCCGTATCCCGTGGTCACGCGCTCCTTTATCGGCGGTTGGGAGAGTGCGGCTGAGATATACCGCACATGGTTTGATAAAAACAAAAGCTCCGCCTTCGTCCCGATAGCGGAGAACGGTGCGCTTCCCGAATGGTACGGAGAGTCGCCCGTGGTGGTCACTTACCCTGTCAGGGGAACTCACGATACCGACAAGATGGAGCCGAACGCGGCGTTTCCGTACGTTAACGCGATGAAGCAAGTCGAGCGGTTGGAAAAAGAGCTTGGAAGTCGGATAATGGTGCTGTTGATGCATTGGGAGGGTACCGCTCCGTGGGCGCCGCCGCAGGTGTGGCCACCGTTCGGCGGCGAGGAGGAGCTTGGCAGATTTATCGACGCTCTGCACGAACGCGGAGATCTGATCGGCGTATATTGCAGCGGTATAGGCTGGACGCTTAGGAGCAATCTCGTCGAGTATGATACATCCGAGCGCTTTGAGCGCGAGGGGCTTGCCGAGGAGATGTGTCTGTCACCGGAGCAGACCTTGCCGTATTCCAATATATGTACGGCGCAGAGGGTGGGATACGATATGTGCCCGACACGTGATTTTACCGTGGATACGGTGGTATCCGAGGTGGAGAAGATGGTCGGAGCCGGGATAGATTACATCCAATTGCTCGATCAAAATCACGGCGGAACACCGTATTTTTGCTACAGCAAGAGCCACGGTCATCCTCCCGTTCCCGGGAAATGGCAGGTGGACGCGATGAAGAGCCTGCTTTCCAAGGTAGTGCGCCGCGGAGGGAAAACGCTTTTCGGATGCGAGTCTGCGGCGGCTGAGGCGTACGTGCCTTATCTGCTGTTCAGTGACGACCGTTTTGAACTGAATTACGCGACCGGAGTTCAGGTGCCGCTGTACGCGTATCTTTTCCACGAATATCTGAATAATTTTATGGGAAATCAGGTCTGTGTCGGTGATATCTTCGATCACGACGCATCTCCCGACAATATTCTTGAGCGGATAGCATATTCGTTTTCGGCAGGTGATATGCTCACGCTGGTGCTCGACCAATACGGAGAGATAACGTGGAACTGGGGAAAATTCAAGGCTTCCTCCCCTCCCGATCGGGAGAAGGTGAAAACGCTGGTGCGTTCGCTCAATGCTTGGCGCGTCGGGGCTGGAAAGAGATATCTGCACACGGGCAGGATGGTCAAGGGGCTAAATGTCGTGTGCGGCTCGAACAGCTTCGTCAGACGTGGGGATATGTCGGACATAACAAGACCGAAATTGCACACGAGCGCGTGGCTCTCGCGAGAGGGGACGGTCGGGCAGTTTTTGATAAATTACAACGGCTCGGAGGAGAGCTGTCGGGTGAGCTTTCCGTGCGCGGGCTACAGGCTCGTGTATTCCTCCGGTAATGAGATCGCACTCGGTGAGGGGGAGACGGAGATATCCGTGCCGCCGCTTTCTGCTGTGCTGATAGAGAGGAAATGACGGGGAATTACCGCGTCTTTGATGGAAAACGACTTATAAAACAGAAAGGTGTCATCGCGATATGGAAGAGTTTATCGACGTTTTGAGACAGCCCGACGGAGCTGTCGGCGCCACCGATGCTTCACCGTACAGATTTGAAGAGGCTGAGTGCGGCAGGATATGTGATGTGAGATATTCATACGATGTCACAGGTGCTTCTGCCAAGGTGACGGTCTACCCGAGCGGCTCGCCCGTGAAATATCTTAAGCTTCGCTTCCGCGGAGATCTTAAGCTCGTTGACAAGGTATACGGAGACCAGTGGGAGAGGTTGGGCGTATCCGCCCATGCCGAATGGCGTTCCGTTATGCCGAGCAGGGCGATGCCTTGGTTTTGCTATCTCAAGAGCGGTGACCGTACCGCTTGCTACGGTGTCAAGACCGGCGCCGATTGCTTCGCCTTTTGGCAGGTCGATACGCGCGGGATCACGCTGTTCCTCAATCTTTGCAACGGAAACGTCGGTACGGACTTAAAAGAGCCGCTGGTCGCCTGCGAGGTCGTGCAGAGCTTTTCGGAGGATGGAGAGGGTACGTATTCCTTCGTTAAGGCGTTTTCCCGTCAGATGTGCAACTCGCCGAGACGCCCGAGAAGTCCGATATTCGGCGTGAATAATTGGTATTGGGCTTACGGCAGGATATCGGCGGAGAGCATTGAGACCGAGACGGACTACCTTATGAGGATGTGCGACGGAACCAAGCACCGCCCGTATATGATAGTGGACGACGGTTGGCAGTACACCCGTACGTACGGGGAAGCGGCGTATAACGGAGGTCCTTGGGAGCTTTCGAATGCTCGGATGGGCGGAATGTCGGAGCTTGCCGACGGGATACGCTCACGGGGCGCCAAAGCAGGGCTTTGGTTTCGTCCGCTCCTTACGCTCGGCGATCTTCCGGACGAAGCGCGGCTCGTGCGTTTTGAGCGCGGCGGAGCGATACTCGATCCTTCGCATCCGTATACGCTTGAGAGGGTAGAGCGTGATGCGGCGAGGATACGCTCTTGGGGATACGAGCTTATAAAGCACGATTTCTCCACCATAGATATATTCGGCAGCGATCCGCTGACGGGAGAGAGGCACACTGCCGAGATGTGCAGAGGTGACCGCAGATTTTACGACCGCACCAAGACCACGGCGAGCATCGTCAAGGAGCTTTACCGTGCGATACAGCGCGGCGCGGGAGATGCGGAGGTCATCGGCTGTAACACCGTCAGTCATCTGACCGCAGGCATACATTCGACTTACCGCGTCGGCGGAGACACCAGCGGACGTAGCTTCGAATGGACGCACCGCAACGGTACCAACAGCGTTATGCGTCTGCCGCTGAACGATGCTTTCTATAAGGTGGATCCCGATTGCGCGGCGTTTACGGACAAGGTCGATGCTTCGCTTAATCTTGATTATCTCGAGATGTGCGCCATCACGGGTATGACCGCGCTTGCGTCGGTCACTCCCGGCATACTTACGGATGGGGAGCTTGAACGGATAAATTCCATATACCGTACAGCCGACGCGGACGAAAAGCGTTTCGGGATAGTGGGGTATGACCGTGTGGCGGCTCCCGAGATATTCGCATCTCCGGACGGGGGAGAGGTGCGCGAGTTTGATTGGGAAAGGGCGTACGACGGCTCGAGAGTGGTCTTGAGCTGGTTTCAGTGATCCGAGCTTTTTATATGGCAAAGAGAAAGGAAGGGTGATATATGGCACTTATAACTCTTAAGGATATAGGAAAGATATATACGTCCGAGGGGAGCGTTGCGGTCGGTATCCGCGGCGTCAACCTGTCGTTTGAGCGCGGTGAATTTGTGGCGGTCACTGGCAGGTCAGGCTCGGGAAAATCCACACTGCTCAACGTTATAAGCGGAATGGATACATACGAGGAGGGGGAGATGCTCGTTGAGGGCGAGCCGACCTCGCATTATCTTCAAGAGGACTGGGAGGAGTATCGCGAAAAATATATATCCTTCATATTTCAGGATTACAACATAATCGAGAGCTTTACCGTGCTCCAGAACGTCGAGCTTGCGCTGATGTATATCGATGACCGCCGCGAACGCAGAAAAAGAGCGGTCGAGCTGCTCGGGCGCGTGGGAATGGAGAAGCATCTGCATCATAAGGGCAGTAAGCTGTCAGGAGGGCAGAAGCAACGCACCGTCATTGCGCGTGCTCTTGCAAAGGACAGCCCGATAATACTTGCAGACGAGCCGACCGGAAACCTTGACAGCAAGACATCCGAGGAGATAATAGAGCTGCTGAGGGAAGTGTCAAGGGATAAGTTGGTCATTGTGGTGACGCATAATTTTGAGCAGGTGAGCCACTGCGCCACGCGGCATATCCGCGTCTTTGACGGAGCGATAGAGTCGGATCATGTGCTGAGCGAAAACGTCTGCGCGCCGGAGGGCAAGACGCAAGAGGCACGGGGCGATATGCCGCCATTGACGGAGACGGGTGCATCCGCGCGGCTCAAAAGGACGTTTTTTGGCGGTCTTACGCTCGGTAAAGCCAGATTTCGGGCTATGCCCAAGCTTTCCGCCTTCGTTTGTATCCTTATGGTGATATCCACGCTTGCGGTGACGCTTATGACGTCTATCTATTCGGATGCGATATCGGGAATGTTTGAAAAGAACTATATTTTCACACATATAGACGGCAGGCTCGTGATAGTGCGGCAGGACGGGAATGTGATCACCGACGCGGAGCTTTCGGAGCTTGTGGAAAAGACAGGCGCCAAAAGCTACGCTCATTACGATTATCTGCTGGATGCGCGATCCGATGGGCGAGGTGAGTATATGCTCATAGACAACGAGGTCTACCGTTTCGATTACACCTTTGACGATTTTGATGGCATCGACGAGGGGCGTGCACCTCAAAGGGCAGATGAGGTACTGCTGTCCGTTCCGATCTCGTTCAAGACGCATTTGGATGGGGGGCGTTTTTCGGAATTTACGCTTGAGGACGTTTTCGGTATGGTGGACTATACCGTCGTGGGAGTTCGCTATTATTACGATAACACGCGGTATCCCGAGATGATATTCACGCAGGCGGGATACGAGACAGCCGCCGCGATATGCTATTTTGCAAATTCGTCGGGAACGTTTTCGGCTTCGTTTGAGCTTTCGGGTGAGGACGGTGGCAAGCTCTGCGACGAGATGACCGTTAAAGGCTCCGAGATGCTGATATCCTTCCGCCTTTCCGAGGGGACGTATTACATTTGTGCGCAGGAATTTGCCGAGAGCGTGAAGGAACTTGAAAAGGACGGTGTGGAGCACACCTTGAGCGGAACGGTCTACGGTAGCTTTACCTCGTATAAATGGGACGGTAACTATACGTTCGGCTATATCGAGGATGCCGTCAGTTACGAAAAGTACGGCTCGGTCAACACCGTTGAGCATTCTCTTGACGGATATACGCCGCTCCTTAAGGCTGACGGAGATCTGACGCTGAGGGCGGAAAAGTCCGGCGACAAGCTGGTGCTGTCACCCGACATCATAAAAAGCTTTGTGTACGATGAATATTTTTCGAGCGCGTATACGCAAGCTTCGCTCTTCTACCGCTCGGATGCCGAGGCGGAGGGTAAGGCGAAGGAGCTTCGGGAGATGGGATATATCGCCGCGCCGTCAAGCTCTGTGATGCCGGAGGAGGAGTTTGATATCCTGATGCGTTATATCGCGTGCATCTTCCCGTTCATCGGTTGGATACTTTCGATAGTTTTCATAACTGTATTCCTCACGCTGTGCACGTCCAAGGCGATGCGAGCCACCAAGGGCGATGTGGCTATACTGCGCTCGATGGGGATACCTGCTAAGACGATAAAGGTGAGCATCTACGTTCAGAACGTGATAGCGGTGCTTCCGGCGTACCTCTTGACAGCCGCCGCGTGTACAGTGATATTCACTGTTCCGCGGACAAATTCCATATTTACGTTCCTGAGAGCGCCGCATTACGTCATTATCGCGCTGTCGGTATTGGCGGTCGCGCTTCTGCTCTCGCGGCGTCAAGCCAAAAATATGTTCGGCGACAGTGTCAAAAAGACATTGCGCGCCGATAGATAACGGCGACCGTGCGTGGGGTACGGGAAAGGATAAGTGGTGAGATGATAAAGATAGATCATGCACAGAAATATTATAACCGCGGACGAAGCAACGAGCTTCACGTTATAAACGATCTGTCGATCGAGCTTCCGGAGCGCGGAATGGTCGCCATATTCGGAAGGAGCGGTTGCGGAAAGACCACGTTGCTCAACGCCATAGGCGGTCTTGACGGGATAGACAGCGGAAGCATACAGGTGTTCGGAGAGGATATGTCGCCATCCTCGGATGAGATCAGAAACAAATACATCGGGTATATATTTCAGAATTACAATCTCTGCAAGGGCGAGACCGTATTTGAGAACGTGGCGAACGCTCTTCGTCTCTGCGGTATGACGGACGCCGATGAGATACGCGCCCGTGTGTTGGCTTCGCTTAAGAACGTCGGTATGGAGAAATTCGTAAACCGATCTCCCGATACGCTTTCCGGCGGTCAACAGCAGAGGGTGGCGATAGCCAGAGCGCTGGTCAAGGCGCCGTCCATAATACTTGCAGACGAGCCTACCGGAAATCTTGACGAAGCGAATACCGTTACCGTAATGGATATCCTAAAGCAGGCGTCGCGGAGCTGTCTGGTATTGCTCGTGACGCACGAGGCGAGCCTTGTTGATTATTATTGCGACAAGGTCGTGGAGATAGTTGACGGAGCTATCGCGTCCGTGAAGGAGAACAGCGAGGCGAACGGATATTTCAAGAGAGACAAGAACGACATATATCTTGGCGAGCTTGAGATGAAGGAGATCTCGGGAGAGGGCGTGCGCGTGGAATATTACGGAGAGCCGCGCGAGGGAAAGGAGATACCCTTAAAGCTTGTGAATTTCGGCGGAAGGCTGTATCTGCGCTGTGACGATCCCGCGGTGCGGCTTCTTGACGCCACGAGCGAGATAAAGCTGAAGGAGGGTGTTTGGACGGAAGCCCCAAGGAAGAAAGAGAGCGAGCACGGGGAAGAGCTTGATATGTCGCATCTGAAGTCCTTTGAAGGCGGCAGGTGGGGAAGGCTCTTTACCTTCAAGCGTGCGCTTATCGATGCACACAACGCTTTCTTCTCGGCAAGGAAGAAGAAAAGCTCGCGACTGCTCCGCATCTGCCTTGCTTTGCTTGCGATAGCTACGGTATTTATGAGTGCGAATTTTGCCGTGTGCATCAGGGATTATACGGACATTGCAGACGAGCACGCGGATAACGTGTTCTTCATTCCTCTGACGCAGGAGCTTGATACGTCCTGCATCTCGAATAGCATAGGGAGCAACGGTATACGCCACGCAAGGCTGGTCGGCTCGAATGTCACTGCCGAAAACGCTTACGAGAGATTTACGTTCAGGATCGGCAATTTTATGAGCGGAAATTCTATCGGGAGCACAACGGTGAAGGGAATAGCGTACGACTACTCGCTTTGCAAGGGAAAGACGCTCGTCAGCGGAGACAACGATTTCAAAAGACCGCTGGATACCGTAATAACCACGGCTGTGGCTGACACGCTCATAAAAAAAGCCGGCGTCAGCTTCATTCGGGAATACGACGACCTTATAAACGTTATGTCCGCGGCACCCTACGACGGAGATGAATATATACGCATAATAGGCGTGGTCGAGGGCGATGAGAATGCGCTTTATTTCAGCAGCCTCAGAGCCACTCAGGTGATACTTGACGAACAGTACGGCAATTGGCTCAACGTTACATCAAAGAGCCTTGTCGGTTATGAGGGAGATATACCGAGAGGGAGCATCGTTGCGCAGATCACGGCTGATGTCAAGGACAGCGAGGTCGGAAGCACGCTTACCGTGTTCGGAAAAGAATATAACGTTCTCGGTACGGAAAAGTTTTACAACGATATTTATCATTATGCGACCTACGTTTACGATACCTACGGGATCAAGCTTCTCGGTTACGAGGAGTACAAAAGTGAAAAGGGACACGAGAACGCCTGCGAGGCGGAGTGGCTGTTTGATTATTATTCGGTCTATCTCGGAGAATATATCGAACGGGTGATAGATAACGGCGGTTACGTCGATATCGAGATATGGGCTTATCTGCGTACGGACATAAAGGCGTACAAGGTGTACGCTCCCGCTGTTCTGTTCGCAAGCTCCACCGCGGAGGAGCTGTACTACGCTATGGTCTATCGCGAGAAGAACGGAAGATATCCGGATGCGAAGGCGGTGACGTACGGAAAAGATACGGACGATGAAGAGCTTCAGATAATACAGGAGTATTACGAGGAGCTTGATGAGCTTTGGGGCGAGAACGACTTGTATTCGAGATACGACAGCGAGGTATCGTACAAGAGCGGCAGATTTAGCGTTGCGCGCTTCATAATGAACGACGAGGATTACATCACTCTTGCATACACCACGGGTAAGTCATCCCCCGGAGTGTACGGCAGAGACTTTTCCGTTGACTACGAATATTACAGTCATTGGACTGATTACAAGGGGAATACCGCTTACGACAATCATCTTATGGTGCTTGCGAGCGACGTTGATGAGGCTCGGGAATATCTTTTGCGGAATTTTGGCGCGGATACGGTGATAACCCCGGAGGATACGCTGAGGGAGCAGCTTTCCGACAGTATGGAAACGATAATCGCGGATGCGATCTCGCTTGCCATAGTCGTCGTGCTTATATGCGTGTGTGTATTTTTGATCATGCGGTCGTCCGTTATGAGCCGAATAAGGGAGATCGGTATATACCGCGCGATAGGCGTTTCGAAGCGAAATATAGTGTTCAAGATGCTGATAGAGACGCTTCTTTTGGTGTCGCTCTCGTTGCTTATCGGATTTATTATCGCCTCGGTGATCGTATCCAAGCTCGCAAGCTCCGTTTTGACGGACTCGGCGTTCTATTACCCCGTTTGGTTCGCGCTTATCGACCTTGCCGTGCTGTATGCAAGCTCGGCGCTCAGCGGAATACTTCCGGTCGCGCTTCTGCTAAGAAAGACGCCGAGCGAGATAATCTCTAAGTACGATATCTGATCTGTGGGGACGGATGCGAAAAATCGCAAAAAAATAAGACCGTTTGCATATTTCACTTGAAAAATGCTTCGGGATGTGCTATAATGTACGATAAGGTGTTCGCAAGGACGGAGGGGAAGGTATGCTTTTAGCCGTAAACGTCGGAAATTCCGAGATAAAGCTCGGAGTATTTGACGGAGAGGAGCTTAAATACCGTTTTGCTGTCGGAAATGTTCGTCAAAGAACTGCCGACGAATACGGATTGCTTATGCTCGCCGCATTGAACGCGCGGTCGCTCGACGCCGGCGACGTGACCGACGTCATAATAGGCTCGGTCTCGCCGAGCACTACGGAAAAGATGATAAGAGCCGTTAAGGGGGCGTTCGGTATTGCTCCCTTGACGGTCGGTCCCGGGCTTAAGACGGGATTTACCATCCGTCTTAACGATCCGACCGAGCTTGGAGCCGATCTTGCCGCAAATGCCGCCGGAGCGATAGCTCTGTATTCGGCGCCGACGGTAATATGTGACGTGGGAGAGGCGACCTCGGTCTCGGTCGTGGGAGAGGGCAACGTCTACCTCGGAGGATGTCTGCTTCCGGGAATAGATGCGAGCCTTGAAGCGCTCGGACGAGCCGAGCTTATCCCGACCGCCAAGCTGTCTCCGCCGCCCTCGCCTCTCGGAAAGAGTACCCGTGAATGTATGAACTGCGGCGTTCTGTACGGTCAGGCTATGGCTTGCTCCGGGTTTATCAAAAGATATATGAGCGAGCTTTCGCTTCCGAAGGATACCCGTACAGTGTTTACCGGGGAGCTGTCGGAAATGCTGATACCGCTTCTGGACATTCCCGTGACGCACGTTTCGGAGCTTGCACTTATCGGTCTGCAAGCGATATACCGTCTGAACGGTACCAAAAAGAAGAGGTGCTGAGAGCACCCGACTGACAATGTCCGATCTGCGACGTCATCCGAAGCTACGGTCACCGCTCGGCTGAGCTTACGGAATACGGCGGCGCGTTTGGAAATATATATTTTTGCGCCGTATCCGCAAAAAGACGGAACGGCAGTAAAGGAGAGATCGACCAATGAAAAACGTAAGAGAAAAACAAAGCGAGAGGATATTCAGGCTCGCGATGCTCGGATTGCTGACGGCACTCGTGCTCATCTTTCAGATATCCGGTACGTCGATAAGGCTTGGACCTACCAACATCAGCCTGACGCTCATACCGATAGTGCTCGGAGCTATGATATTAGGTCCGTCCGGGGGCGCATGGCTCGGCTTTATGTTCGGTCTGGTGGTGTATGTTATGGGAGCTGTCGGAATGGACGGATTTACGCATATACTTTTTGCCGAGCATCCGCTACTGACCGCGCTCACCTGCTTTGGTAAGGGAATTGCCGCAGGGGCGTTCTCAGGGCTTGTTTACCGTGCGCTCGTGAAGCGGAACGGCGTGATCGCGGCTCTGCTTGCATCCGTTGTGGCGCCTGTGACGAACACCGCGCTGTTCATACTCGGCGGGCTTTGTATGTCCGGTACCCTAAGCACTCATTTTGTAGCCGAAGGCTCGACCGTCATATATTTTCTCATAATAGGCTGTGCCGGACTTAATTTTATTTTCGAATTGCTTTTGAACGTTATCTTTGCCCCGGCACTCCATACCGTTATGAAGCACCTTAAGCTGCTTCCGAGGGCGTGACGCGATAACTGAAAGGAAAAGACCGATGATCACGAAAAATTTCCACACTCATACTCACCGTTGCGGACACGCGAGCGGAACGGAGAGGGAATATATCGAAAAGGCTATCGAGAGAGGTCTTGATACGCTGGGTTTTTCGGATCATTGCCCGATGGTGTTTCCGAGCGGTCATGAAAGTCGCTTCAGAGTTCCGGTCGGGCTGCTTCCCGATTATATCGAAACGCTTTTGGCGCTCAGGGAAGAATATAAGGACAGGATAGAGATACTCATAGGCTTTGAACTTGAATACTATCCGGCGCTGTTCACATCCACGCTCGATATGCTCTCCCGATATCGGTACGACTATCTGATAATGGGACAGCACTTCGTGAATAACGAGGAAGGGGAGATATATAATTCCGTTCCGTTTGAAAACGAGGATAAGCTCGAGCGTTACGTCTGTCAGGTGCTGGAGGGCATGAGCACGGGACGCTTTCTGTATCTTGCGCACCCCGATGTTATAGGCTTTTCCGGGGATGCCGACATTTATTACAAGCATATGCGTCGGATGTGCGAGGAGCTTAAGAGGATGGATATACCGTTGGAATTTAACCTTCTCGGGTTTGAAGAGGGGCGTATATATCCCTCCGAGCGCTTTTTCAGCATCGCCAAGGAGGTCGGAAACGACGTTATCATCGGTTGCGACGCTCACGAGGTCAGGACCGTGGCGGAGCCGTCGACGGTGAGGGACGCCGAAGAATTTCTTGGCAGGCTCGGCATAACTCCCATAACGTCACCGCGCCGCTTCCCGAAGGTCAGATAAGAGACGGTGCCGTTAAACGGCTAAAAAAACAGCGCACCCCGAAGGCGTACTGCCTTTTGGGGTGCGTTATCATTTTGAAAATGGCAGGTGCAAGCGTTGCGTTCGCGCTTTACCCGTTTCCGTCGGCAACAGCTCCGTCGGGAGCTTCGTTCGGTGTGAATTTTATAAACCATATGACGAACGGAACACTGATCAGCCCTGTCAGAATATCGGAGACGGGCTGTGATATCTGTATCCCGACAAGTCCCCACAGCGACGTGGTAATGTACAGGGTGGGAATGAACATAAGTCCCGAGCGCAGGAGGGAGAGGAAGGAGGACAATTCCGGTCTGCGTATGCTTTGGAACAGCATATTCACCGGAACGGAGAGAGAAAGAAACATCACGCCGAAGCTCGCGGCTCTGAGTGCGAACGAGCCGATGCTTATGACCTCGGGGCTTTTTTGGAACACGCTCACGATAGCAGACGGGAAGAGCATTCCGGGTATCGATATAGTGGCTATCATGACCAGACCGCACGCCATGGTGAAAAGCAGTCCTCGCTTGACGCGCCTGTATTTTCCGGCGCGGTAATTGTACGAGGCGACCGGCTGAAAGCCTTGCCCGATACCGAGACCGACGCACATAAGAAATCCGGAAAATCTGTTTACGACGCTGATAGCCGCGATAGCCGCATCTCCGTACACTTTGGTGAGATTGTTCAGTATACCGCTGGATATCGACGACAGTCCCTGCCTTATGAGCGCCGGAAATCCGATGCGGATCACAAGCAGGTACACGCCGACGTCGCGGCTTACCCTCTTTATGCTGATGTGGCTCTGTGCCATACGCATATAGAATGCAAGAAGTATGAAAAAGCTTATGAGCTGGGAGACGGCGGTCGCAAGCCCGGCTCCGAACACTCCCATATCAAAAACGATCACGAGCAGGTAGTCTCCGACGATGTTCAGTATTCCTCCGGAGACAAGCCCTATCATAGAATAGAGGGATCTGCCCTCGTAGCGAAGATTGTTGTTGAGTATGAAGGAGCACACGACGAACGGTGCGCTCAGCAGTACCCAAAGCCCGTAATCCATAGCGTAGGGAAGTATGGTGTCCGAGCTTCCGAGAAGCAGCATGAACGGGCGCAGGAATATAAGCCCGACGACCGATAGGACGGTGCCGATCAGAGCACCTCCGAAGAACGCCGTGGAGACGTATCGCGAGGACTCGTCCACATCCTTATCCGCGAGCGCCTTGGCGACCAGCGAGCCGGAGCCTTGACCGAGCATAAAGGATACGGCTTGGATTATCGCCTGAAGCGTGAAGAGTATTCCGGTCGCACCCTGTTGGCTCTCGCCGAGAGTGCCCACGAAATACGTGTCAGCCATATTGTATATGTTGGTGACGAGCATAGAGATCGTGGTCGGTATGCCTAAGGTCACTATCAGCCTTGAGACCGGTGTTTCGGTCATTTTTTTATAGTACGCGTCTGCCGCTTCGCGCTCACGCGTCGATATCTGACTGTCCAATTTTCGTTCCTTTCAAGCTTTCGTGCGGTCGGCTCAAAGCAAGCCTTCCGCTGTCATTATATCCGGAAACTGTCTGTAATCGTCCACCTTTACAAATCTTACGTCGGATACGTACAGTGCTTCGTCGTTTCCGCCCGGTCCGTAATCGTCACCGACGTACACGGCTTCGGAAAGCTCTATACCGAGATGCTTTATGTATTCCTTGAGCGCGTACAGCTTGTCGTACGGTCTCGGAGCCATATCGAAGGACGAGGAGCCGCCGATGAAAACGTTATAGCTCGGAAACATCTCGCATACGTCGCGGTATATTGCGCGGCGGCGCGAACGGTCGGGATCAAATTCAAGCTTGTCCACTATATTCGCATCCGTTCCGAGAAGGGGGATGGTAACGCAACCGGAAGCGTGATATTGGACGTTGCTACCAGTGTAATCGGTAAATCCGAAGCGCTCACGGAGCTGTGTCACCTTCTCTTCAACGGTCACGCGATCGCATTCAACGGAGCTTTCGGTGATGCTGAGCGTCTTTGTGCGGCGGTCATATATTCCGGTCTGCATCCCGTAATTTCCCACGATATCTATCGGAAATTCCCCCATCTGACGGAATATCCTCAGACACGCTCCGGCTCCTATCATCACCAGCTTGTATTTCTCGGAAAGTGCGGTGAGCGTGGCTCTGTTTTTCGGCTCCAGAAGCGTTTTGTGCTGTGTGAGCGTACCGTCAAGGTCAAATGCGATAAGCTTTGTCATAGAATCAGTCCATCCTCTCTCGATATGAATAGTACGATTATATTTTAGCACATCTCGAGCGAAAAATCAACCTGTTTCAACAAAATAATCGTGCAAAGTGGATGCGTTACGAGAAATTTTCAGAATGCTTGACAAAACGGCTCGGGTGTGTTATAATATCGTTAATAAAAGATGCGTTGCGCGGAGCCTACGTCTCCGACGCTATGCCGGAACAGGAGATACAGAAATGAAGATAGCACTTATCAATGAAAACAGCCAAGCAGCCAAAAACGCTCTCATCTGCGAGACGCTCAAGAAGGTCGCGGAGCCGCTCGGACACGAGGTGTTCAATTACGGAATGTATTCCGCCGAGGACAAGGAACAGCTTACATACGTGCAGATAGGCATTCTTTCCGCCGTCCTGCTCAATTCCGGAGCGTGTGATCTCGTTATAACCGGATGCGGCACCGGAGAGGGCGCTATGCTTGCCTGCAACTCTTTCCCGGGCGTTCTCTGCGGACATGTGGTGGATCCGACGGATGCGTATCAGTTTACGCAGGTCAATAACGGTAACGCCATCGCTCTCCCCTTCGCCAAGGGTTGGGGCTGGGGCTGTGAATTGAATCTACAGTACGTTTTCGAAAAGCTTTTCGTTTCCGAATGGGGAATGGGCTATCCGAGAGAAAGAGCCGTGCCGGAGCAGAGAAACAAGAAGATACTTGACGAGGTGAAAAAGGTAACGCATACCGATATCGTTTATATCCTCGAGCATCTTGATCGCGAGCTGGTAAAGGGTGCGCTCGGCGGAGCAAGATTTGCGGAGCTGTTCTATCCCAATTGCAAGGACGAGTGTATAGCGGAGTGTGTACGGGCTATACTTGCCTGAGACGTATGAACTGTGGGATAACTCGGTAATTCTCGGGGAATTGCCGAGTTATTCTTGATTTTGAAGAGCCGACGGTGGGGCTTGCGGACGGATGGGAAAGGAGTTGGCGGGGATGTCATCGCTTCAGGTATTGGTGGCGACCGTGGCGCAAAACGGCAGCTTGCCACAAGACTTGCCGCAAAAAATGAATATATGCTCCGACGCTGTGATATGCGTTCAGGATGATCATACGGGCGTCGACGGGTTTTCTTGGCGCGGTGGGAGGATAAGCGTGCATACGTTTGCCGAGCGTGGCGTCGGACGGAACAGAAATCGGGCGCTGGAGCTTGCCGAAGCGGATATATGCCTTATCGCAGACGACGATATGCGGTATTTCGACGGTTACCCGGAGCTTGTTTTGGGGGAGTTTCGCAAGCATCCGAGGGCTGACGTGATACTCTTCAATGTGAACAGAGCCGACGGTACGCCGTATCGCGTTAAAAGAGCGCACTCGGTGGGTTATCTGAACTATATGCGTTTCGGCGCGGTGAGGATAGCATTCAGGATTGAGTCGGTGAGGAGTCGCGGTATCTCATTCAGCTTGGAATTTGGCGGCGGTGCGAGATATTCGCACGGTGAGGATACTCTGTTTCTGCGTGACTGCTTGAGGTCAGGTCTTGAAGTCATATGTGTTCCGACTGTCATAGCAAGCCTTGAGGGGGGGCGTGCGTCAACTTGGTTTGAGGGCTTCACGGAACGTTATTTTAACGATCAAGGTGCGCTGTACGCGGCAATTTCCCGAAAATTCTATTCGTTTCTGTGTTTACAGGATGCCGTGCGCCACAGAAAAAAATACGTTTCGCACGGCTCGGTGATCAAGAACTACGGAGAGATGAAGCGTGGCGGTGCCCGATATCTGCTCAGAGACACCGAGAAGGAATGCGAAAAGGCTGAGCCGTAAGCTTTGGATAAGCTCGGCTCAGCCTTTTCGGGTATTCGGTCACGTGTTTTTCTCGCTGTAAAGCTCGCGCACCGCTTGATATGCGAGCTTAGGTCTGCGGTATTCGTTCAGTAAGCCTTTGTTATTAAAGCCTCTTGCGCGGTTGAGTCCCATCTCCTCGGATGTCCGTATATCGCAGAATTGCCATATGAAACAGCCGCATACCATATCATCCTCCATAAATTCGCGTATCGCGTATCCGATCAGCTCCGCCTGAAATTCCTCCGTCCATTTGATGCAGTCAAAGGTGTGATGACCGTAGATAGCCGCCGCGCCAAATTCGCTGAACAGCACGGGCTTATCCTGTAGCCCGAGTTTGCCGCGTCTGACCTTGAAGCTATCGATGCAGGCATCCCACGCATGCTTATCGCCCTCGTACCAGCCGCAGTATTTGTTTATAGAGATAACATCGCAATATTGCATACAGATGTCCGTCATCGGCTTGTCGGTGGCGTAGGTGACCAGTCTGCCGTCGTTCAGTGCCTTCATTTCCGAGTAGTATGCCGAGGTGAGCCTCAGACCGTTTTCGGTATGCGAGTCTATCTCGTTGTGTATTCCCCATATCACTATACACGGATGGTTGAAATACTGCTCGGACATCTCTCGGAGCATATTCAAGCCGCGTTCTATGAAAACGGGATCGCCGAGCATCTCCGTGGTATAGCCGTGTCCCCATATGGGTATCTCGCTCCAGAACAGCAGACCGTTTTCGTCAAGAAGATCAACGAAATACTTGGAATTTGGGTAATGCGAGCCGCGTATCGCGTTGGCGCCCATATTTTTTATTATGTCCAGATCTCTCTGCATCAGCGCATCCGGAAAGGCAAAGCCGAGATCCGGGTGCTCTTCGTGGCGACAAACGCCCTTGACCGTCAGCTCCTTGCCGTTGAGGTATATCTTTCCCTTATCGGTCTTTATCTCTCTAAAGCCTATCCTGTCTATAAGGTCGTCGGTATCCGTGGTAGCAGTGACGGTGTAGAGCTGTGGCGAGCCGACATCCCAAATGCGGATATTCTCGAGTTTTACCGCGTCTGTGACAATATCCAACTCTTCGTAGGCGTCGAGGGAGACGGAGCCTTCGTGCAAGGACGTGCCGTCGAGCATCAGGCGGAGCACCGTGCTCTGTGCGGTGCTTGAGAAGTTTTTCAGCTTCACCTCGCATCTTAGGGTAGCTGTTCTTTCGTTCGTATCCGTAACGGAATGTTGCTTACAGCTCATGATGCAGATACCGCGCAGTGTTTCCACGGCTACCGAACGGATGATACCTCCGTAATGGTACCAATCGCAGGCTGCCTCGGGAACAGATGCGCCGTCAAAGCGGTTGTCCACCTTCACCGCGAGCAGGTGTTTCCCTGCGCCGAGAGTCGGGAGATATACGCTGAACGCGGTAAATCCCCCATAATGACTGCCAACGTGCTCGCCGTCCACCCAGATATCCGCTTTGGTCATAACGGCACCGAAGCGCAGGCGGAGCGCTTCTCCGTCGGAATAAAATTCTTTGTAGTACCATGCGACTCCGAGATAGTCAAGAAGCCCGAGCTTGTTGTTCCAGACCGACGGAACGTATACCTTTTCGCATTTCGGAGACATCGCGTGGAAGTAAAGCTCGCTTTCTCCGACATCGTCGGGATCGGTCACGAAGCTCCACGCGCCGTCAAGCAGCTCTGTTTTTCTGATGATATGCTCGTCAAATGCTCTGAACATCCGTATTTGTGACCTTGGCTTCCGTGCGGACGGAAGCTTCCTTTCGTTTTTAAGTTTTACAACGTATTATAACACACCTTTCCCGAAATTTCAAGAGGAATATTCGCGCCGAAGCAAATATTATACGTTATTATGCGTCATAGCCGTCTACCGCCGCAGGGCTGTGGGAGATAAATATAAATAATAAATAATAAGTAATACAGTAAGAAAAAAGCGATAATCGGTTGACAAATGCGAAAAACAGGTGTATAATCTTCTTTGTGAAGCCTGTTGGCTTCGAATTTTAAGAAACGGGAAACAACCGCGACGGCTGAAGCGGCGTCATCGCTTCAAATCCAGAGCCTTCGCGGCATCCGGAGAGCATCTCCGGAATGGGAAAGGCAGAATTTTAAAATGGGAACATTCAAGGTCATCGAGCATCCGCTCATTCAGCACAAGCTTACGCTTATGAGAGACGTAGACACCGGCTCTAAGGATTTCCGCGAGCTTCTCAACGAGATATCGTTGCTAATGGGCTACGAGCTTACCCGCGATCTTCCCCTGGAGGAGGTGGAGATCGAGACTCCCCTCACTAAGATGAAAGCCAAAAAGATATCGGGAAAGAAGCTTGCCATAGTTCCGATACTTCGCGCAGGTATCGGTATGGTCGACGGTATGCTTGAGCTGGTCCCGGTCGCTAAGGTCGGGCATATCGGTCTCTACCGCGATCCTGAGACGCACGCTCCTGTGGAATATTATTGCAAGTTGCCTCAGGACATCGGCGAACGTATAGTCATCCTTCTCGATCCTATGCTTGCCACCGGAGGAAGCGCTTCGGACGCTATCACCATGATGAAGCAACGCGGTGTCAAGAACATCCGCTTTATGTGTCTCGTTGCATCCCCCGAGGGTGTGAAGAAGGTACAGCACGATCATCCCGATATCAATATTTTCGCCGCCGCTCTCGATGAAAGACTGAACGAGCACGCATACATCGTTCCCGGTCTGGGCGACGCCGGAGACAGACTTTTCGGCACGAAATAAGGTAGATCGCCTTGTATAAGAGCTATACCGTAAATTCCAATGACGCAGGACAGCGGCTGGATAAATTTCTTACCAAATCGATAAAGGCGCTTCCGCAGTCTATGCTTTATAAGGCGTTGCGCACCAAGAGGATAAAGGTCAATCGCAAGCGCGCGGAGGCTTCTCTCAGGCTGAGCGAGGGCGACGTTATCGACGTTTATCTCTGCGACGACGTTTTTGCCGAGGATGCGTCGGGAAACGCTTTCAAGGTATTGACACCTCATCTGTCGGTGGCATACGAGGACGGTAATATCATCGTGTGCGATAAACGTCCGGGGCTTATAGTGCACAGTGACGCATCCGAGGAGACGAACACGCTTATCGAGCATATCAAGGCGTATCTTTATCGCAAGGGTGAGTACGATCCCGACAGGGAAAATTCCTTTGCGCCGGCGCTCTGCAATCGGATCGACCGCAATACCGGGGGACTTGTCATCGCGGCAAAAAACGCGGCTTCGCTAAGATTTATCAACGAAAAGATCAAAAACGACGAGGTCACCAAGCGATATCTTTGCGCCGTTCACGGCGTTCCCGAAAAGCCTTCGGATACGCTTTTCGGATATTTGACGAAGGACGGGGACGCAAATCTCGTTACGATATACGACAAAAGACCGCGCGGCGTCAGTGACGTACGCACCGTGGTGACCAAATACGAGACCGTTGCCGTGAAGGGGGGAGATGCTCTGCTTTCGGTCGAGCTTGTGACCGGACGCACGCACCAGATACGTGCACATCTCGCATCCATCGGGCATCCACTGATAGGCGACGGAAAGTACGGTATCAACCGCGACGACCGTCGACGTGGATACCGTTATCAGCTTCTGTATTCGCGGTATATACGCTTCCATTGGGAAGGGGATGCCGGAGAGTTTCAGTACCTGTGCGACAAAGAGATATCCATACCGGAAGAAAACATCTGGTTCTACTCCGATTTCACTTGATACATAAGAGGATCTGCTTTATGCTTAAAGAAAACGGCTCAGCCGCGCCCACATCGGACATGGCTGAGCAAAACGGTGCCGAGGAGACTGACAAGGTCAACGTTTACAATACGGCTCCGTACAAAAGGAGCCGCGCGGCTTATCACGCCGAGGCTCTGCTCGAATATCTTATCTCGCTTACCATAGTTGATTCTTTTCTTGCCGCGCTTGCCAAGAGCATCGGGCTTTCCGATGCGCTGACGGGAATATGCGCGTCCATCGTCTCCATTGCCGGGCTTACGCAGATATTTACCGTGTTCTTTGATCACAGCAAGCCTAAAAAACGGTTGATATTGGGGGCAAATCTCGTAAGCCAGCTGATGTTCGCGTGTCTGTATTTTCTGCCGTTTTTTGATCTGTCACGGGGATTTAAGACATTCCTCTTCGCACTTTTGTTGCTCGGCGGATATCTGTGTGCCAATATTACCGCGCCTATGCGGTATTCGCTTGCCATGTCATCGGTGGAGCGGAGCAAATTCGGCTCGTTCACGGCGACAAAGGAGATGATATCTCTGCTTGGCGGTATGCTGTTCGAATATGCCCTCGGGCTTGTGGCTGACTATTACAGAGCAAGGGGCGAGGAGCTGATATGCTATGTGCTGTTCGGCTGTACCATCGTTTTTATAGCGATACTGCATGCGATGTCTGTTGGTATGTTCAGAGAGGATGCGCCCACTGTGCAGAAAAAGACGGAGAAGGAGAGCCTTGCATCAAGGATATCGGAAATGTTTTCTCTGCTTAAGGACCGCAAGCTTCGCTCGATAATACTCGTGTTTGTTCTTTGGAAGATCGCGGACTATTTCGTTACGCCCTTTATGGGTACATACGCGATAGACACGGAGAACGGACTTGGATATTCGCTCACCACGGTATCTGTGCTTTCAATCGTCGGATGTCTTATAAGATTTGCCGTTTCAAAGCCTGTAGGTAAGCTTGCGGATAAGACCTCGCAGTGCGTGATGCTCATTCCGATGTTTTCGCTTGCCGCCATCGCGATGCTCTGCGGTGTCTTTGCCGCGCCCGGAAGAGAGTGGCTGTTCGTCGGGTACCGGGTGCTTAGGATCGTTTCGCTTGCCGGTATATCCGGAGGAACGTTCAATCTTATCCTTCAGTACGTACCCGAAGAGCAGGTCGACTACGTCACGGCGTTAAATCAATGTGTGATAGGCATCGCAGGATTTCTTTCCTCGCTCGTGGCATCAGCGCTTCTGTCAGCCGTACAGAACAACGGAAACACCGTGCTCGGAATACATATGTACGCTCAGCAGTTGCTTTCTGCGGTCAGCGCCGCCTTGACTATCGCGATAGTTATCTATCTGACGGTCTACGTGAGAAAGATCAAGCGAAACGTTTGAAAGAAATACCCCCATATTGAGATTCGATGGATCTCAATATGGGGGTATAAAAATGTGTGTCATCGGTCTTTTGACATCTCGACGTATTCAAATGACGGAGAGTCATCCGAAAGGGAACAGACGGTGACGAGATGCTCGAAGTATTCGAGCGAGAAGAGCTTCATTTCGTCTATCTCGCATCGGTCTGTGAAATACGGCACTTCGACTCTTCGAAATCCGGATGCGATGCCCTCTCCGGTGCACTTTACGATGCTCTCCTTTGCCGTCCACAGACGGTAAAAGTTTGCCGTTGCAGTCTCAAGCGGCAAGTTGCCGAGCGAGAAAGCCCTGATCTCGTTTTCCGAAAAATATCCGCTCCTTATCAAATTGTTCAGTCTGCGCTCCGAAAGCTCGACCGAGCGCTCCGCGTCTATACCGACCTCGGCATCTGAAACGGCGACCGCGCAAAGCCCCTCTGTGTGCGTTATATTGAAATGTATATCCGGTCTGTCTGCAAAATACGGCTTGCCGTTTGCCTTTTGTGCGTAGCTCAATTCACAGCCGTCCGTGCCGAAGCACGCTTTGAGCGCTAAAGCCAAGAGTGCCCCGGCGCCGAGGGATTCCGCTCTTAAGCGGGGGGAGGTGATGCGAGAAAGCTTTGCGAGACGGTATCCCGCAAGCCTCCTGTCCGCGTCCGGTACCGTGGCGGCGGCATCGATTGGCGCAATAAATATCCTGAGCATAAAGATATCTCCATAAGATAGCGACGCCTGCCGACGTTGATCACGACGGCAGGCGTTTTTTGACGGGATGTTATCAGGCGCGACCGACCGAGCCGAAAAGCTCCATCTTCTCGCGTACGGTAGCCTTTATGGCTTCCGTGCCGGGAGCGAGCAGTTTTCTGGGATCAAAGCCCTTGCCGGAAAGATCCTTGCCTGCTTCGATATACTTTCTGGTAGCGTCCGCAAAGGAGAGCTGGCATTCGGTGTTGACGTTGATCTTGGACACGCCGAGGGAGATCGCCTTCGCTATCATATCCGAGGGAATGCCCGTTCCGCCGTGGAGCACGAGGGGCATAGAGCCGACCTTTTCGGATACCGCGGCGAGCGTTTCAAAGGAAAGACCTGCCCAATTTGCCGGGTATTTGCCGTGTATATTTCCGATACCTGCGGCGAGCATGGTAACGCCGAGATCCGCGATCATCTTGCACTCGTCGGGATCTGCGCATTCGCCCATACCGACCACGCCGTCCTCTTCGCCACCGATAGAGCCGACCTCAGCCTCAAGTGAAAGTCCCTTTTCGCGGCAAAGAGCGACCAGCTCCTTGGTCTTGGCGATATTCTCTTCGATGGGGTAGTGCGAGCCGTCGAACATTACGGACGAAAATCCCGCTTCGATGCACTTGAGAGCGCCTTCGTAGGAGCCGTGATCGAGATGGAGCGCGACGGGAACGGTGATACCAAGTCCTTCGAGCATACCGTTTACCATTCCGACGACCGTCTTATAACCGCACATATACTTTCCTGCGCCCTCGGAAACACCGAGTATGACCGGGGATCTAAGCTCCTCGGCGGTCGAAAGTATAGCCTTGGTCCATTCAAGATTATTGATATTGAACTGACCGACCGCGTATTTGCCTGCTTTTGCTTTTTCAAGCATTTCCTTTGCTGAAACCAACATATTTCGTATCTCCTTTGTTTTTTTACTACCAGATATTATACACCAACCGAATGTAAAAATCAAGGGCTTTGATATAAGTTTACACTATTTTTAATCATTTTCGGAATGCCGAGCTTTCGGCGCGGAGCGCCGCGCAAGGCTCCCTTGTGTAAAGGGAGCTGTCGCCAAAGGCGACTGAGGGATTGCTTTTTGAAGAA
>CAZMWM010000012.1:0-29045 GCA_964570105.1 uncultured Lachnospiraceae bacterium
CCTTGTGTAAAGGGAGCTGGCGCCGAAGGCGACTGAGGGATTGCCGAACAAACGTTCAGATTTTAATTAAAGGTTTACATCTTAGCGCTTAAGTTCCCACCTATGGGACAATGCCTCCTGTACAGACCTTGCCCCACAGGACAATTATATCATAGTTTTCAAAGCTTTTCAAGAATTATCCGCAAAAAAAACGCTCGGCAATATGCACTATAATAAAGCACCTTACTTGTGCAAAAAGCCATCTCTCACGCCTGCGCACGCAAAATGCGGTGAGAAATGGCTTTGTTTGTATCTTCTGTGCGGGCTTACTGAGCCGCGTCAACTATAACGGTAAGATCCGCGGGCTTAAGAGAAGCTCCGCCGATAAGTCCGCCGTCGACATTAGTCTTGGCAAGAAGCTGAGCGGCGTTCTTCGCGTTCATAGAGCCGCCGTACTGAATGACCGTAGCTTCGGCGATCTCGTCCCCGTAAAGCTTTGCAACGGTCGCGCGGATGACTCCGCAGGTCTCGTCTGCCTGCTCGGGGGTGGCGGTAAGACCGGTACCGATAGCCCATACAGGCTCGTACGCGATAACGACGTTCTTCATATCCTCGGCGGATATGCCCTCAAGGTCTAACTTGACCTGCATAGCCACTATCTCGTCGGTGATCCCGGATATCCTCTGCTCCTTGACCTCTCCGACGCAAACGATGGGCTTAAGTCCTGCCGCAAGAGCCGCGCGCGTACGCTTGTTCACGGTCTCGTCCGTCTCTGCGAAATACTGACGGCGCTCGCTGTGACCGATTATAACGTACTCAACTCCGCACTCAACGAGCATATCCGCGGATATCTCTCCGGTAAATGCTCCGGACTTCTCGAAATGCACGTTCTCCGCGCCTATCTTTATATTACTGCCCTTAGCCGCTTCGACCGCCGCCGCTATATCCACGTACGGGACGCAGAGCACGATCTCGCAACCGCTCTTTCCCTCGACCATCGGTCTGAACTCCTCGATCATCGCCCGAGCCTCGGAGGGAGTCTTGTTCATCTTCCAGTTTCCTGCAATTATTACGTTTCTTTTCGTCTTGTTCATTTTATTACGTTCCTTTCGATTTCAGATAAAGAACAGCTTCCGGAGATGCGCCCCGGAAGCTGACGGGATATAAACTCAGTCCTTGTCGTTAAGGCAGGCAATTCCGGGGAGAGACTTGCCCTCAAGGAATTCAAGAGAAGCACCGCCGCCGGTGGATACGTGAGTGATCTTGTCCGCAAAGCCGAGAGTCTCGACTGCCGCCGCAGAGTCACCGCCGCCGACGATGGTGATAGCGTCGCTCTCCGCAAGAGCCTTAGCCACGCCTCTCGTGCCGTTGGCAAACGCCGCCCACTCGGAAACACCCATAGGTCCGTTCCAAACCACGGTCGCCGCGTCCGATATGGTCTTGGAATAAAGCTCCGTGGTGGTCGGTCCGATGTCAAGTCCCATCCAGCCGTCCGGGATGGAATCGGAATATATCCTCATATTGACAGAGTCCTCGGCGTACTTACGCGCGATGATGTTATCAACGGGAAGCAGGAAGCTTACGCCCTTCTCGCGAGCCTTTTCGATAAGTCCCTTGGCAAGCTCGAGCTTGTCGTCCTCGCAGATGGAGGTACCGATGCACTGACCTTGAGCCTTGAAGAAGGTGTAAGCCATTCCGCCGCCGATTATAAGGGTGTCGACCTTATCTATAAGGTTTTCGATGACCGCTATCTTATCGGAGACCTTAGCTCCGCCGAGAATAGCCACGAACGGACGCTTAGGCTCGGTAAGTGCTCCGCCCATAACGGAGATCTCCTTCTGGATGAGATAGCCGCAGACAGCCGGCATCTCGGGGCAATACATAGCGATACCCGCGGTGGTGGCGTGTGCTCTGTGTGCGGTACCGAATGCGTCGTTCACGTATATATCAGCCATGGAAGCAAGCTTCTTGGCGAACTCCTCGTCGTTCTTCTCTTCCTCAGCATGGAAACGGACGTTTTCAAGGAGCATTACCTCTCCGCTCTTGAGAGCTGCCGCCTTTGCGGTAGCGTCGGGACCGATAACGTCGGAAGCCATGATGACCTCCTTGCCGAGTAGCTCGGATATCCTCTTTGCAACGGGGGCAAGGGAGAGCTTCTTTATATCGCCCTCAGCCTTCTTGAGAGCTTCAGCGGTAGCCGCCGCCTGCTCCTCCTCGGGGAGAGCCTCGATCTTCTTCTTTTCCTTCTTGTCAAGCTTGATAACGTCGTTAAGAACGTTGTGGGGGCGTCCCATATGAGAGCAGAGGATGACAGCCGCGCCGTGGTCAACGAGGTACTTTATAGTGGGCATAGCTCCAACTATCCTCTTGTCATCGGTGATGACGCCGTCCTTCATGGGAACGTTGAAATCGCATCTGGCGATCACTTTTTTGCCTTTGACGTCAACGTCCTCGATAGTTTTCTTGTTGTACATAACAGTAAACTTCCTTTCAGCGTACTTTTATATTGCCTTTATTTTATCATAAACCTTTAAATTTATCAAGAGCTTTGCCAAAATTTTATTTTCAAAATTTATTTTTTCCCAATTTGTTCATTTTGCTGTCATCGCATCGAGATTTATAGTGAAATATGACCAAAAGTCCCTATCACCGTTTCCGTTACTTGCCGCTTTTCAGCTTCTCACGGGTAAGCTTATCATAGCTCTTTTTATAGGATATCTTAAATCCCGCGGCGCGCGCTTCCCTAAGCTCGATATAGCTTTTTTTCGCGAACTTTTCCGCTATCTCGTCGAAATCATCCTCGAGCACGGAGGTCTCCATCTCAAGACGCTTCAATATATAATATCCGTCGTCGGGGACACAAACGACCTCGCTGTACTTGCCGATCTCAAGTCCCGCCACCGCCTGAGTGATAAGCACGCTCTTGTCCTCGTCTCCGACATACGTATATTCGTATCCGCCCCGTTGGTTATTGACTATACGGTCGGAATATTCGGACGCGACGGCATCAAAATCCTCGCCCGCCTCAAGCAGAGCGTACACCTCGTCTATCTTCTCGCTTCTGGCTTTGTAGATCACGGCATACCGATACAAGCTCTCTCCGGCACCGGAGAGCACCGCGGCATAATCCACGCCTCTCTTGATCTCTCCGATCAGGCTGTCCGTGCAGTAGAGTAGCTCGCACTGCTCTCTGAACAGTCTGCCGGTGAAATAATAATTTTCGATGTAAACCTTATATCCGTCCTCACCTCCGCAATCGGAGATGAAGCCCTCCAGATATTCATCCACCTCGTCCTTTTCCGTGTCGGTAAGCTTTATCCCGTACTCCTCGCACAGCGATACCAGCGCATACTTTCTTTTGATGATGTCCTCGGTCTCGGCTCTTAACGTCTCCTCGTCGGTCTCCTCACCCAGAGCATTCAGACGGTCCATATACCACAGTCGGTATTCGTCGTAGCTGACCTTATATCCGCCGACGGTCATCACCGTTTTCGTATTCAGGTCGTAAGCTCCGACCTCGGCGCACCCCGAGAATACCGAAAGCACGCAAATGACCGCAAGGAGCACTGCTGCCGTTCCGAACGTTCTATGCTTTATCAAAGCCTTATATTTCCTTTCCGCGGTGACCTTTACAGCCATCCGACGTAGCTTGAATATTCCTTTGACTTTTCCACAGTCTCTCCGCGCGCGGCACGGGTAGCGTCGGTGAGCACCTTCTGAACGTCCTTGGAATTTACCCAAAACTCGCCTTTTCCGTTGACGGTGATATACCAACGCTGAGCGGAATAGCTGTAAAAGACGTATTCCTTCACCTCTCCGTCGTCCATCGTTATCTTAAAGCGAGCAAACTCTTCAAGCGCCGAAAGATCCTCAACGCCCGTGCCCCTCATATAGCCCTTCACGTTGAGCTGGAGAAGGACGATGTAGAAATTTCTGAAATTCTGGAGCTGATCGTACGACAGCACCTTATTCGTGGAGGCAGGGGTGACCTTAAGGGCGCTTCCCTCTCCGCTGAGCCGAAAGCTCTCGCTTATATACTTATATTCACTGCTCTCCCCCTCGGCAGGAAGATCTCCGCTCTCCCTGTTGACAAGACCGCTGACCTCTATCTCGGCTACGTCATTTATGGACTCGCGGAAAACTCCGCTCTGCATAAAATCCATTATGCTCCACTCGAGATACGGAACGGTGTCGGTCTCTATCAGCGCTATGAGATTGAACAGGTACGAATATGCGAAATAATAGCCTTCGACACCGGACGGAGCGAAAAGGATTATCGATTCCATACCGTCAAACTTGTAATACAGCTCGTACGGGGCGCGATCCACGTCCTCAAATCCGTACTGAGCCATCAACTCGGCATCCTTGTACAGCGGCTCGAGCGCCGAGCCGAGCTTTATCGTTGCGTATCCCTTAAGAGTGCTGAGCGTCTGCAAGACCTCCTCGGAAAACTGATCCGCAACGCTGTAACCGTATGCCGGGTATACCATATCGTATATGCTGGTCAAAGTTCCGGTCGTGTCGTTCCTGATGCTCCTGTCATAGTCGATATATATGAAGCTCTCGCCGTTCTTGAGCAGGAAGAAGCGCTCTATCTCCGCGTAATCCGTTCCGGTCTCGTATCCGAGATACGGCGTCACGAGATTTTCCACCGGAACGAGCAGCGTAGAGCTGATACTGCTATTCAAAACGTACAGCGCATCCCTACCGTCGTATCTTGCGTAATATCCGCCGCCGGAGGGTATCATATTTCCGATATACACCTTATGCTGTATGCCGTCGAGCAGGGTAAGAACGTACCACGCAGGCTCGTCATCCGCACCAAGCCCGTAATTCTCCCAATTTTCGCATTCGACGGTCAACCTTCTGAGCGTGGACGTATATCCGGCGGAAACTGCGAGCGACGTCACCGAGAACGGTGCCTGCTCGTGATCCTTGATGTAAAAATCCGAGTTTTCGTTACGGTAAACGCTGAATGTGCCGTATTGATTGTGCACCTCCACGGACTGCATCGAGCTGCTCTCGGCAAGCGGAAACATCATTACCGTTTCCCCGTCAGTATCCAGAGCCTCCCCCTCGATCAGCTCGACCGGCGTCTTTTCGTCGTCACCTTCGCGCATAAGCGGAGCGATAACGGCAAAATAGACGACCAGAAGCACCGCAAATACGGAAGCAAGGATAATTATCATTCTCTTTTGCTTAAGTATCATCTTGACTTAACACCATGCCTTTCGGAGCTGTAACGCACATCAAAGTCTCTTTCTCTTGAAATATACCACACATCCGAGCGCAAGTATCCCCACCGGGATCACCGCCCCCATGACGATAGTCCAAGTGTACGCCTCGAGCGAGGTGATCGAAAGCGCTTCGCTCGAGAACACCTTGAAGGATATATCCATCGGCACAGAGGTGCGTCCTACGGTTCTTGCGAGCGAGGACAGGATATCCTTGTTGCCGTAAGCGTTGGAATTTAAATATTCGTCCGACGCATAGCCGGATGAGGTGACCATAACGTAGTTCACAAGCTCCTCCTGCGTCTGATTGTCGAGACGGAGTTGCTGAGTGAGCAGCATAAGGCTGTACGAGCCGCGTATCTCTTCACCCGCACCGCAAAGCACAGACGTTGAGTACGAGTCTATCACCGAATCCGATATACGGTCGTCATCCGCCGAGTCTCCCCATATAGGTCTGAGCGCCAAGGCGTCCGTGACCACCGTATTCGGCGCCGATTGGAGCTTGCGCAGTGACGAATGCAGAGACGGTCCGAAGGTGTCGTCCGTGGGATAATACGCCACGACGTCGTATCCGTCCGGATCGAGCGAATGAGACGTGTCGCGCACCTTGCCGTTCAGAACACCGACGCCCCATTCCTCGAGCCATATCTTGAGATTATCGAGCACGCTCTGATATTCCGGAGAGATGAACACCATAACGTTCCCCTGGTCGTTGCCCGTAAATCGGGCAAGCTTATTTATCTCAACATTTCTGAAATCGCTCTTGGGATCGTTTATCACCACCAGCTTCGCATCCGGCGAGATATCCTCGGTCTCAAGATCTATCGTGCGGACCTCATATCCGGCGTCCTCTATCATCTCGTAAAGGGCGCTCTTGTATCCGCTGTCCGTCATTACGCTCTCGCCCTGACCTGTGGTGAAATAGCAGATCGGCATACCGGTACACAGACCTATTATGGCAGAGGTGATCTTCTTTTCTCCGTTGAAGGCATAAACGCTTCCGCTGTCACTGTCGAAGGTGTAAAAATTCTCGTACGTCATTATCCTGAACGAGGATGACTGATTTGACTCGATTATGACGTTGTAGGTATAGAGCGATGCACCGAGCTTGAGCGTATACACGCTTGCAAGCTCCGGATGCGCCACGACATCCAGAAACTCCACCTTTATATTGTTCGGATAAGCCTTTTTATACGTCTCCACGCAGCGATAGACATAGTATCCGGAGCTGTCCGACAGCACCCTGTCCTTGTCCTGACAGAAAACTATCTTTATCTCAACATCCGGCGTGAGCACCATATCAAGATAATCCTCGGACGCGGATGTTATGCCGTAATACTGCGTGCCGGTAAGATCGATGAACCAACCGTACGAATACGCGAGCGCATACACGATGGAGTTCACTATGATGACCAGCGCAACGAAAGCCACCGTAAGCCCCAACGCGAGCGAGCCGTATTTAAATCTTCTGTCCTTGAAAAAGGATCTTTTCTTTTCCATATAGCTCTTCCCCTTCCTTCAGATGCGACTCAAGCCCAACGGCGCTTTTCGTAAACGCGCACCGTGAGGAAAAGACAGACGCCCATGATCGATATATAGTACACGAGAGCCGCTATATCGAAATATCCGGCGGAGAAATTCGAAAATCTCGAATACACGCTTATCCAGCTGAACACCGTGCGCAACGGAGCAAATCCGATATGGCTGTTAAACAGGCTTATAACGAGCAGTACTGCCAGCACAAGGAGCGTAACGCTTCCGGAGACCATCTGATTTTCCGTGAGCGACGAGATGAAAACACCTATGGCGATGAAGGCTCCGCCGACAAGAAAGAGTGCTATACAGCCCCCGAGTGCGCGCACCGAGTTATACACGAACAGATCCGCTTCGCTGAGATAGCTCAGAACTATCGGGATGTTTATGCAGGACATAAGGAAAGCCGCGGCAAAAACGGTGTAGTAAGCAAGGAACTTACCGAGCACCATCCCGGGTAAGGTAACGGGTGATGTCATAAGCAGCTGCTCCGTCCTTTGCTTTCTTTCCTCGGAAAAGCTTCGCATCGTAAGCAAAGGCGTCATCAGCGCACACACGAACAGCTCTACGGTAAAATATGACGTTATACTGCTGTCAGAGCCGGAAAGCAGTGTAAAATACGAGCATATCAAGCTCGAGGCAGACATAAACACCGCTACGTATATGTAGCCTATCGGAGAGACGAAGAACGACCTCAGCTCTCTTTTGTAGATCGCAAACACTGTCGTTTACCTACCTTTCTTTTTGACGGTACGGCTCTTTGCGGACGTACGGTTGTCGGTGAGATTGAGGAATACGTCCTCAAGCGTTGCGGATACCGTCTCCATACCGACGATAGGCCAACCCTTCTCGGCACAAAGAGCGAATACCTGCTTTCTCACGTCGGCGCCGCCCTCGGTCTCTATCATATACCTTGAGGCATCCGAGCCGGGCGCGTCACGCGGCACATCCACATACGAAACGGAGGGTATCTCCCTTAAGGCGCTCACGATCTCGTTGCGCGATCCGCATATCTGCACGGAGAGCCGCCGTGTGCCTGCCATAAGGCTCACAAGCTCGTCCGTACGCTCGTCCGCAACTATCCTGCCCTTGTTCATTATGATGATGCGGTCGCATATCGCCTGTATCTCGGAAAGCACGTGATTGCTGAGTATCACCGAATGGTCCCGTCCGAGCGACCTTATCAGAGAGCGTATCTCGATGGTCTGCTTGGGATCCAGACCGACGGTCGGCTCGTCAAGTATCACGACCTTCGGGTTTCCTATCAGAGCCTGCGCTATACCGACACGCTGGCAATAGCCCTTGGAAAGATTTTTGATAACTCTGTGCCGCACGTCGACCAGCTTTGTCACCTCACAGATCTCAAGCAGATGCTTCTTGCGGTTGAGCGTACAGCCCTTAAGACCGTATACAAAATCCAGATACTCCCATACGGTCATCTCAGGATACAGCGGCGGTCGCTCCGGAAGGTATCCGATGAGCTTTTTCGCCTCCGTCGGGTTATCGAGTATTTCAAAGCAGTCCACCGTGACCGAGCCGGAGGTATACGAAAGATACCCGGTCATAATGTTTAAAGCCGTGCTCTTCCCGGCGCCGTTCGGACCGAGCAGACCGACTATCTCCCTGTCCCCCACGGTAAAGCTTATTCCGTTCACGGCGTATTTGTCCCCGAAACGCTTGACCAGATTTTCTACTTTAAGCATAATAAGACCTCGTTTTCAAAATTCCCATACAAATGATTATATCACAGTATTGTAAATAAGTCTTGAATAAACGGGAATATTTTGTACAGTGACCGAAATTACGGTGCGCCCGGCTATAAGTTCTGACACATACGGGCGCACATCCGTCACCGAAGCGGCGCGGAGCGGCCGTAGGCTCCCTTGTGTAAAGGGAGCTGTCGCCGAAGGTGACTGAGGGATTGCCTGATGGTATTATGGAGCTTTTTACAATCCCTCCGTCTTGCTTTGCAAGCCACCTCGGCTACGGTGCTTAGTGCGAACACAGATTGGCGTACCTATGTGATAAAACATCCCATTTCAACCGCGAAGCTACTCAGAAGCTTTTGCCCAGCTTTTCTCGAAAAGCTGGCGCGAAGCTACTCGGAAATATTTGGAATGTAGGCTAAAGTTTACATTCTTGCGCGTAACAACGGCGAAGCCTTGTTACGCCGAGTTGACCGAAGGTCAACTCATTTTGCCCAGCTTTTCTCGAAAAGCTGGGAGAGCAAACCAGAACACGCTTCCCTTTCCGATAGCGCTCTCAACACCGTAATGACCTCCGAGCTGTTCCACCGTTGCCTTCACTATCGAAAGTCCAAGCCCCGTGCCGCTTCCGCGTCGGTGCGCGGAATTGACCTTGTAATACCGCTCCCAAAGCTCCGGAAGCAACTCGGGCGGTATCCCCTCTCCCGTGTCACGCACGGAAACGGTAGCCCAACCGCCGCGCACGCTTACCGATATATCAACGAGCTTATCCGCGCCCGTATGCTGAAATGCATTGCCGACGAGATTTTGCAGTACCCGTTCCACCCGTCCGGCGTCACTGCAAACGAACGCCTCTCCGCCCTCTGCGGAAAACGTCACCCGATATCCGTCGTGTCCCATAAGCTCGCCGTACCGTCTCGCGGCTTCACAGACCAGCGCGGTGAGAGAAAAGCTCTCGTTTTTGATCTCCGCCGTTCCGCTCCGAAGCCGTGAAAGCTCCAGCATATCGGTAACGAGACGGTTCAGCCGTTCGGCTTCATCCACGATGTTTGCCGCGTTTTCCGGGGTGCTCTCCCCGGGAATATCGCGCATCATCTCTCCATACCCTATTATCATAGTGAGCGGCGTACGCAGATCGTGCGAGAAATTCGCCACCAACTCACGCCGCAGGACCTCGTTTTTCGCCAGCTCCGCAGAAGCGTAATCCAAGGTGTCCGAAAGCAGCTCTATCTCGCGGTAACCGCCCACACGCATATCCGCCGTCTCACCGTTATCGCAAGCAAGCCCGAAAAGCTTGGAGCGTTCCGTAAGCTCAGCGAGCGGCGCGGTAAATCTCCGTGATAACAGCAAAGTAAAGAGCACGCTCATCACCACAAAGACCGCGGTAAACAGACCGAGCTGAACATATATCGTGCTCACCGTCGCGGATACCGGCGTGATTATGGAGTCAAGTATCATAAGCACGTCGCCGTCCTCGCCGCCGGAGCTGACACCGACGTACAGCATACTGACCTCATCCCCGGAATTTGCCGCGTCGTTCTCCGATATCGACGTGAAAACCTTCTTCTCTCCGTCGTACGCGAAGTATCTCAGATATTCACCGCCGCTTTTGACCGCGGCGTCATAAAGCACGAATTTTGAACGTCCCTCGGCGCTGTGCACCGTGCAATGAGAAAGCGTGTGTATCTGCACCACGGTCTCGGCTCTCGAGGCATCCGTGACGCGATAGATACTCACGCAAACGTTGTATTTTTCGGCTATCACTCGCGCGTCATCCCCATAGCTCTCGGATATCTCAAGCTCGGAAAGCCTGCGGTAAGCCTCAACTATCTCTTTTTTCTTTATTCCGCGGTAAAAATCGTCCAGAAACACGGACAGCAGTATCCACAGAGCGGCGATCATCAACACAAAGAACGCGATGATGTATCTCAGCAACAAACTGCGTATATTCGGCGACTTTTTCGGGGAATTACCGCGTCTGCCGCCGTTTCGGAACGTCCGATCTTTCAAAGCGGTACCCAACTCCTCTCAACGTGACTATCAGCCCGCTGTACCTTCCAAGGCTCTTGCGCAGAAGCTTTATGTGCGTGTCCAGCGTCCGATCGTCTCCGTAATAATCATATCCCCACACCGACGTTATGAGCTTTTCCCTCGTGAGCGCGATACCGCGGTTTCTGACCATATAAAAGAGTAGCTCATATTCCTTCGGCGACATATCCACACGCACGCCGTCGACCGTCACGATCCTTGCGCTCATATCCACGCACAGCCCGTCCACGCGGTAGATCTCCGAGGAAACGCCGCCTTCGGCAGGCGAAGCTCTCTTGAGTATCGCGGCGATGCGGAGCATCAGCACCTTAGGCGAGAACGGCTTTTCCACGTAATCGTCTATTCCAAGCTCAAATCCGCTTATCTTGTCGTAATCGTCGCTCCTTGCGCTCAGCATAAGGATCGGGACAGATGAGAACTCCCTTATGGCGCGCACCGCCGAAAATCCGTCAAGCTCGGGCATCATTATGTCCATAATTACCGCGTCGTAAGCGTTTTTTCTGCACATCTCTATCGCCGCCAAGCCGTTTTCCGCTTCGTCCGCCTGATATCCGGAAAACACCGCGTATTTCGCAATTATATCTCTTATCTGCACCTCATCGTCAACGACAAGTATCCTTTTCACGTCCACATTCTCTCCTTTTGAAGATACCGTTCAAGCACGGCACGTCACGTATCACGCTCCATAAGCGTCAGCTTTACCTCGACCTCTTCGATCTTCTTTTCGTCACCGCTATCCTCTCCGTTTTCAACGAGCCTTTCCACGACGACCGTCACCGCGTCCCCGGGAGCGCATTCAAAGAGCGCCGCATTAAGATCGTTCCTGTTTTCTATCTTTTTACCGTTGAACTTGATGATACGGTCGCCGAGCCGCAGATCCGCCGTTTCGTTAGTGCACTCGATAACATAGACGCCGTATCGGTAATCAAAGAGGTATCCCTTCAAATCTCCGTTTGCGGCACTGCTGTACGCGCTTTGCGAGTTCACCGCCAAGACCGTAACGCCGATCATAGGTCTGCCCTTGACGTGACCGTAACGCGCAAGATCGTCGAGCGTGCTCATCATCGTGCTCATCGGTATCGCGTAACCGATGCCCTCAACTCCGTCGCCCTTGGATTTCGCGCAGACTATCCCCACGAGCCGACCGCTTACATCAAAAAGACCGCCTCCGGAATTTCCGGGGCTGACGGACGCATCCATCTGTATCATTGAATTCGTGATACCGGATGAGGTAACGTCACGCCGCGGACAGCTTATATATCCCACCGTAACGGATGTGCCTATCCCGAGCGGATTGCCGACAGCGTACACTCGCTGGGCGTATCTCACGTCGGCAACGTTCGGCACGGCGTGCGGAAGCTCGGACTTCGGCTCTATCTTCACGAGCGCAAGATCGGTCACGGAATCTTCGCCGACAAATCTGCCCTCGCCCTTCTCGGCGTCTCTGTAAACGTAATATTCTTCTCCGTTCCAAAGCTTCACCAGAAGCGCGGATACCTCCTCCGTCACGTGCTGATTGGTCACGATATATCCGTCCGCCGAAAGTATCACTCCGCTCGCCGAGCCGGACCTCGAGTACGTGCCGTCCTCCTCTTCCTTAAGCTCCGCGATCTCCACCGTGTACTTGATCAGCTCTTCGGCGACCGCTGTGTTCCCGTCGGAAATATCGTCCGCAACGATATCCGTCTCCACGCGGTTCACATACAGCCCCGACGCCTCGATTATCCAACTGCTCAGCATGGAATTTTCGTCCACAAGACTGGTCCTTGACAGCGCATATATGCCCACGGCGGCGCCGAAAAATCCAAACACGGCGCAAAGGCAGACCGCAAGCACCCTCTTAAGTATCCGCCCGACTATCGGCGGCGGATATACACCGCTCGCAAACGCGGATCTCATACCTTCAACGGTTTTCTCCCTTTCGGCATCGCTCGACATCTCGCGGCTGTCCGTCCATCCCCCGTCATCCGTCGCATCTGTGCCGATCGTCTCTTTGATGTTATCTGCCGCATCCGTGTCGGTCACTTCTTTAACATTATCCGCATCGGTCACTTCTTTGTTATCCACCGCTTCGTATTTGGATCCGTCTCCGTTCTCACAAGACGCATTCCCATCCGCCACAGCTCCGTTTTCGTTTTTTTCATCCTGCGAAAAGCGTTCTTCGTTTTCGTTCAAGCTATAAATTCTCCTCTCGCGCGACCGAGACCGAAGGACGGTCTCTTACGCAAAAACTTCCATTTAGATTATAGCCGCGATATGTGACGGTTATATGTTGGTTTTTCAAATAAATATTGAAATTTTGAAACAGCTCTTCAACAACACTCGGAGCGATAATTTAAAAATTATACGCGTTTTTTCGTATCGATATTGAAATTCGAGCCGCAATATGTTATAATACGTTCGGATACACTCCAAAAAGAAAGGAAGAATGAGTATGAAAATCGTATTCGATCTTTACCCCGGAGCAAAAAAGAAAGCCCTTACTATGAGCTATGACGACGGTGCGGACGCCGACCGACGTCTCGTGCAGATCTTTGACCGCTACGGAATACGCGGAACGTTCCACCTGAACGCCGGAAACATAGGAAAGAACGGCAGGATAAGCGCAGAGGAGCTTCGCGAGCTTTACGCGCACCACGAGGTCTCCTGCCACACCTATACGCATCCGTTTCCCGTATCCTTGCCGCGCGAAGCCTTGATAAACGAGATATACGACGACAGGCTCAGGCTCGAGGAGCTGGTCGGCTATCCCGTAAGAGGAATGTCATACCCTTACGGAAATTACGACCGCAGGGTTATGGACACCTTCCGCGCGGCAGGTATGGAATACAGCCGCACCACCGTGTCTACCAACAGATTTACCCTGCCGCAGGATTTTATGGAATGGCATCCCACCTGCAAGCACACGGGCGATCTTATGAAGCTTCTTGACACCTTCACCTCGGACAAGATCAGACTGCCCCATCTCGCCCTCTTCTACGTTTGGGGACACAGCTTCGAGTTCAATAACGACAACAATTGGGAGCTTATCGAAGAATTTTGCAAGACCGCCGGCGGACGCGACGATATATGGTATGCGACCAATATCGAGATACTCGATTACGTCTCCGCGCTCCGCTCCCTCAGATTTTCCGCCAAATGCGACACGGTCTACAACCCCTCCGCGCTGTCATGCTTCTTCTCGGCAGACGGAGTACCCGCTGAGGTCAAGCCCGGAGAGACGCTCAGTCTCGCTTAAACGCCGCATCACGCGGTAATTCCCCGAGATATCGCGACTTTTTTAAAACCTTTCGCAAAACAGCACGATGCCGTCGGTACGGTCACCGACGGCATCGTGGCGCAAAATATCAGCCGTGAAGAGCCGACAGATACCCCTTCATTCGGTCTATAACGTTCTCGTTGCACCGCTTGAGGCGCTCGGCAAGCGCCACCGTTTCAGCGGATGCACCGGCATACCTGTTCATCTGCTCGGATATATCGGTAACGCCCATAGCCGCGCCTTTTAGGAGCATATCGGCGTAATTCGAAACGGTCGGATCCACAGCGGCACCCATCCTCACCGACGCCTCGCTTGCAAGCCTTTCGCGGACGCTCAAGCCCTTGGGATCGGTATTTCCGATATCGGCAAGCATAAGCTCGGCATCGGAATATATCTCACAGTATTCCCGAAGGAGCGCATCAAGCTCTCCGCGAAACGCCCCGTCCTCGGCTTTGTCACGCAGGTACGGAACGGAGCTTTTACCCATCTCCGCATTTTTGTATATAAACAGCAAGAGTGATTCATCATCTGTCCTCATTTTAAAAATTCCTTTCGACACATTATTTTATCAATCGTCGCCGGGGCGGTATCTGCGGCGCACGAGCAAACTGCCCAAAGCCTTGCGGTCAAGGGGAATGAGCGGATACAGATAGCCCCTGCCGCTGAATATGCTGTTGTTTCCGACTATCAGCAGGAGCATCACGCCCGTTCCGAGCAGTATCCCCCATCCGCCGATGAGCGCGACGAGCAATACGAGCAGTATCCTCATAAATTTAATGGCGTACCCAAGCTCGTAGCTGGTCTGTGAAAAATTTGCTATCGTCACGAACGCCACGTACAGTATAACATCCGGAGCAAACCATCCGGAGCTTACGGCAAATTCCCCAAGTATGAGACCGGCAACGGCGCTGAGCGCGTTTCCGAGCGTATCGGGCGTATTCAGAGACGCGGAGCGCATACCGTCTATGGCAAGCTCCGCTATCAGTATCTGGAGCAGTATCGGAAGCGCCGTTTTCTCCGCCGGAGCCAAAAACCCGAGCGCCTCGGGAAGCTCCGCGATATGCCCGAGACTCCAGTACCACACAGGCAGGAGATACAGCGACAGAAACGTTATGACGGCGCGCACCGTTCGCTGATATGTTCCCGTGAGAGGCGGAAAGCAAAAGTCGTCGGTCTCCTGAATAAAATCAAATATCGCCGTCGGCAGTATCATGACCGACGGAGAATTATCGCACATTACGACGACGCTCCCCTCAAGTACGGATGCCGCGGCGGCATCCGGACGCTCCGTGTACCTCACCTTGGGAAACGGATTGTACCACCTTTTTCTCACCAACGCTTCGGTAAGCGTTTCACACGAAAAGCTCACCGATCGAAGCTCGAGTGCCCCGATGGCATCCTTCAGCTTGCGGACATACACAGCGTCGCTCACACCCTGCATATAGCAAAGACAAATATCCGTCTTTGTGCTCTCTCCGAGCGTCATCGGCGAAAACGTCAGCCGCGTATCACGTATCCTGCGGCGGATCAGCGCGGCGTTCGGCTGAAGCGACTCGCAAAAGCCGTCACGTGCTCCGCGAAGCACCTTGTCATTTTCAGGCTCTTCTATTCCTCTTGACGGCACTGAACGCATATCCATAAGGTAAGCCTTCGCTTCCCCCTCGGGAATAAAGCAGGTAAGCCCTGACATTATCTTTTTCAGTATCACGTCAACGTCGGACGACGCCGTCCCCTCAACGTACGGCACGGTGCTCTGAGTAAGCAGAAATCCCTCCGCCTCAAGGCAATAGCGTATAAACGCCTGCACGACCTCGTTATCGGCAAAGCCGGATATATAAAAAAGCGCGCACCGCTGACCGTTTTTCGGAGTTATGATACGCTTCATCATATCAAAGCTCTCGTCTATCCTCAGCTTTTCCGTAAGCATTGCCGTATCCGCATCAAATTCTCCGCTCAAAACGAGCCGCTCGCAACTCTCCCTCTGCATTTCGCCATCATCCTTTGCCGAGTATTCTGTTAAAGTATCTGCATACGTGCGGAAATATATACGCCGAGCTTTAAAAAAACGGATAATTTCAAGACACTTTAATACATCATATCACAAGGAGACAGATCGTGATATCGTGATATTCAGAAAGGCGTGGTCATAAGTCTGAAAGATAAATCTTTCAGAGGCGTTTTGTGTCTTAGCAAAGCCGAAACCGTCACAAAACTACTGTGATTTAGAAAGGTATGGTCATAAATATGAACGACCGAGAAAAAACAAATGTAAACATACCGTCCTCCGACTTTTCGGTCACATTTTCCGGAGAATTGGATGCGATCTCGGCTGAGAAAATACCGGAGCCGGGGAGCTGTACCATCCTGTTCTGCTATTTCGGAGAGGTGAGATTTTCCCTCGGCGGACGGCGATATGTGCTTTCGCGCAACGCTCAGGCGGTGCTGATCTCCGACGGCTCTTTGAAGCTTAGCATCTCTGACGGTCTGAGAGCCGAGGCGGTGATATTCAAGGGAGAGCTTGCCGTCGCACTATTTCGCTATTATCTCGGAGAGGATGACGTCGCGGTGATAGAAAACTCTTCTCCGAATTTATCCAAATACTCGGGAATTACCGCGTACACGGCGCTTGAAGCGCCCAAAAACGGTGCGCCCGAGATTTCGCTCTTTGAAGCGCATCGGCTCCTGCACGGCGTATTCTGCAAAAAAGAGTTAAAAAGCTCTCACACCTCAGCCACCGCCGCGACCATTCGCCGTTATATCGACACAAACACAGATCAAAAGCTCACCTTGGACGAGCTTTCACGCTCGTTCTTCATCAGCAAAACGCAGATATACCGCATATTTACCAAGGAATACGGCATATCTCCGATGAGATACGCACTCTCGAAAAAAATAGAAACAGCCAAGCTGATGCTGACGGAGGGAGATGCGAAGATATCCGAGATAGCGGACACGCTCTGCTTCACGGACGCCAAGCACTTTACCAAAACGTTTATAAGCTTCACGGGCGTAAGACCGAGCCAATATCGCAAAAGCCGCGGTAATTCCCCGATGATCGGCGAAGCGGAGCATACAGAAGATAAGAAATTAAGGAGACAATAAAATGGACTTAAACGAAAAAGCACTCAGACTGCATTACGAGCTTAAAGGAAAGCTGGAGGTGACGCCGCGTGCGCCAATGACCAACTCCGCCGAGCTATCCCTCGCATACACCCCGGGCGTCGCCGCGCCCTGCCTTGCCATTCAAAGCACCCCCGAGCTGTCGTACGAGCTGACGAGACGGTGGAACACCGTGGCGGTGATAACCGACGGAACCGCCGTGCTCGGTCTCGGAGATATAGGACCGGAAGCAGGAATGCCGGTAATGGAAGGAAAATGCGCACTGTTCAAGACATTCGGCGGTGTCGATGCCATACCGCTCTGCATAAGGAGCAAGGACGTGGACGAGATAGTGCGCACCGTGTCACTGCTTGCCGGGAGCTTCGGAGGAATAAACCTTGAGGATATCTCGGCTCCGCGTTGCTTTGAGGTGGAACGCCGTCTCAAGAAATGCTGTGATATACCGGTATTCCACGACGATCAGCACGGCACCGCGGTCGCCGTGCTCGCGGCTGTTCGCAACGCGCTGAAACTCGCCGACGTTGCCCTTGAGGATGCAAAGATAGTCATAAACGGCGCAGGATCTGCCGGTATCGCGATAGGGCGATTGCTCCTTGGCGCCGGCGTCGGGGAGCTTATTCTGTGCGATAAGCCCGGCGCGATATACGAAGGCGCGGAATGGCTGAACGGCGAGCAGGAAAAAATGAGCCACCTGACCAATCCGTCGCATATCATCGGCACTCTCGGCGACGCGCTGGTCGGCGCTGACGTATTTATCGGCGTTTCCGCCCCCGGCGTCCTCACTCCCGAGATGATACGCAGTATGGCAAAAAAGAGCATCGTATTCCCGATGGCAAACCCGATACCCGAGATCATGCCGAACGACGCAAAAAAAGCCGGCGCATTCATCGTCGGCAGCGGACGCTCGGATCATCCCAATCAGATAAACAATCTGCTTGCGTTCCCCGGTATATTCAGAGGTGCGCTTGACGCGAGAGCAACGGATATAAACGACCGTATGCTGATAGCGGCATCCGACGCTATCGCCTCGCTCGCTTGCGAGGACGGGCTGACGACCGAGCGCGTGATACCCTCTCCCTTCGACGCTCGCGTGCATGAAAGAGTCGCAGAAGCGGTCGCCGACGCGGCAAGGCAGAGCGGAATATGCAGACCGAGCGTCAAAGCTCCGGTCTGAGACACACCCAAAGTTATCGGCATCAAAGCCGTTCTCCGAGCATCCCCAGCGTCTCCTCGGCGATGGCACGCTTCGTAACGCAACGGTCCATCGCCTGCTTTTCGATATACCTGTGAGCCTCAGGCTCGGTCATTCCCCGCCGCTCGATAAGCAACCATTTCGCGCGGTTGACCAGCCGTATCTCCTGCATCTTCTCTTCCATCGAAACAGTCTTTTTCTCAAGGCTCTTAAGACGTTCACAGGTCGTCATCAGCCAATCTATGGCTTGCAGTACCACCTGACGCGGCGTAGGCTTCGGAAGCGCGTATATTCCGCTCTCGCAAGCCTTGCCGAACACCGACGGATAAAGCTCGGAGCGCACCAAAAGCAACGTGACCGCCGTTTTGCTCTCCGAAAGCTCCAGTGCAAAGCGTATACCGCTGTCATCCGGCAAAGGAGAGTTTACTATCACGATATCGTAGTCGTATTCCGCGACAGACCGCTTTGCCGAGCTTACGTCGCGCTCGATACGCAGAGGTGAAAATCTGGACTCGGGGAGCAGCTCGCAAAACGACGCATCGAAGCTCGGCGACGCCGATACCATCAGCACGCTGTACACCCGTTCTCTCAGGCTCATACCAACTCTCCCCTCCTTGACTTTTTTATTTCGCTAACATCCCGAGCGGCAAGCTCAGCCGCCGTAAGCGGTCATCAGCCGCTGTGGCAGACAAGCCCGAACGAACTCGCTCCGCTTCATTATCCCGACAGCCTCATCAAGTGACTGCGGAAGCTTATCGTAAGCGCTTATATCCGCACCGATATCCATCGGCGGCGGAGGTGTAAGACCGTTCTTTATGCCGTAAAGAGCGGCGTCTATGATCAAAGCGAGCGACAGATACGGATTTGCCGTCGGATCGGGAGAGCGTAGCTCAATACGCCGCCGCCCTCCGCTCGCCACGGGAACGCGAATGAGCTGTGAACGGTCGTGCTCCGCCCAAGATATGTATTTCGGCGTTTTGTAGCCGCCGAGACGCTCGTACGAGCTTGGCTGAGGATCGAGAAACGCCGTTATATCCGAAATATATTTGAGTATTCCCGCCATCGCACCCGAAAGCACATCCTCACCCTCGCGCCCGACGACGGAGATATTTATATGCGCTCCGTTACCGGGCTTGTCCTTTAAAGGCTTTGGGGAAAGCTCCGCCCACAGACCGCCCCGCGCCGCGACCGTTTTCACCGCAGTTATGAACGTCATAGCGTTGTCGGCGGCGGTAAGAGCGTCGGCGTGACGGAACGCTATCTCGTTTTGCCCCGGACCTGCCTCGTGGTGCGAGCTTTCCGGGAAGATACCCATCCGCTCAAGCGTAAGACATATCTCGCGCCTAACGTTCTCACCCCTGTCCTCGGGGGCGATATCCATATATCCGGCGTCATCATAAGGAATGAGCGTTTTCTCTCCGTACTCGTCAAGCCTGAAAAGATAGAACTCAAGCTCGGGACCTATCTCAAAGCTCAGCCCCATCTCCTCCGCTCTCTTCACGGCGTCGATGAGCAGTCCCCTCGTGTCACCGTCGAACCTCTCCCCGTTTGGATAGGTGATACCGCAAAACATCCGCACGACCTTGCCGTGCTCCGGACGCCACGGCAAAACGCTAAGCGTTGACGGATCCGGATGGAGCAACAGCTCGGAATTGCGGACATCGCCAAATCCTGCGACAGCCGAGGCGTCGAAAGCTATCCCCTCCGAAAAAGCTCTCGGTAGCTCCCCCGGCATAACGGAAATATTTTTAGGCTTGCCGTAAACGTCGCAAAATGCAAGACGGATGAATTTCACGTCCTCCTCGTTTACATATTGCAGTACCTCTTCACGCGTGTATCTCATTCCGCTCTGCCCTTCCTTTCCTGACAAGCTCGAGCCTCCCCGACCGTCTGCGGCGGGGAAAGCTGTCCACCTTTGCGTATTTTATCACAAACCGCACCGAATGTCAATGCTTATTTCAAGCTTTTGAGCCTTCGCCCATTCGGTAACCGTTAGATAACCGTTCGGTGATCTTCGGTAACCATCAGGTAACCTTTGGTTACCTAGTAATTATTTCGCTTTACCGGTTGACTTTATCCAAAAAATGTGGTATAATACAATACACGTTGCAGAACGTGCGTTGCAAAACAGGTGTTCTGTGATCATACCGATCGCAATAAACTAAAAAAGCAGGTTACGTTATGTTAAAGGATACATTAGTCTTATACGTCCACGGCAAGGGCGGCACAGCGGAGGAAGCCGAGCATTACAAGCCGCTGTTTCCCGACTGTGACGTCGTCGGTCTTGATTACAAAGCCGAAACACACCGGGATGCCGAAAATGAATTTCCCGACGCACTTCGGAGACTTGCGGCAGGATACAGCCGCGTTATCCTGATCGCCAACAGCATCGGCGCGTACCTTTCCATGTGCGCCCTGCCGCAGGATAAGATAGAGATGGCGTATTTCATCTCCCCCATCGTGGATATGGAAAAGCTGATACGCGATATGATGTCGTGGGCAGGTGTGACGGACAGCGAGCTGCAAGAAAAAGGAACTATCGAAACATCCCTCGGCGAAACGCTCTCGTGGGAATATCTTTCGTACGTCCGCACCCACCCCATAAGCTGGGGCGTGCCGACGAAGATACTGTACGGAGGATGTGACCGCCTGACCGACAGGCAGACCGTCAAAGCGTTTGCCGACGCGCACCGAGCAGAGCTTACCGTACTTAAAAACTGCGAGCATTGGTTTCACATGCCGGAGCAGATGAGAGCCTTGGACGAATGGATATCTGCGGATACGGTCAAGACAAAACGGATAACGACTGCGCGATAGGCTGTATCGAGCTTAGACCGAACGGACAAAGGCTCCGATAAAAACGCTTGATCGCTCAAAAGCTTTTCAAAATATAAAAAGCTCTCGCTTTTCTCCTTCATCTCATATCGAAGGAGAAAAGCGAGAGCCGGTGCGGAGCAAGGTGACCTTACCTGCGCCAAGCTCCTTTACCGTCTCGGAAAATCGGAAAAGCGCCTCCGGCTCCGCCGCGAGCGAAAGGGTGACGTTATCGGTAAACTCCGTCCCATCTGTGATCACCGAATGCTTTTTCAGCTGAGGAAGTAATCTTTGATATTCCGGATACGAGCACACGAGCGTAAATTCCTCCAAATGCTTATACGTCACTATCCCGGCGGCTTCGCACGCAAGCTTTGCGGCTGCGGTATACGCTCTCACAAGACCGCTCGCTCCCAAAAGAACTCCCCCGAAATAACGGGTAACTACTATCGCGGCATCACAAAAGCCGCCTTTTTTTATCACCTCGAGCGTCGGTATACCTGCAGTTCCCTGCGGCTCTCCGTCGTCGCTGTATCTTGCACAACCGTTTTTCAAAAGATACGCGTACACATTATGGCGCGCGTCTCCGTGCTTGCGCCGTATCCTCTCTATAAACCCGACCGCTTCCTCCTCCGTTTTCACGGGCGATGCGTACCCGATGAACTCGGAGCGCTTCTCGATGAAGGTAGCGCTCGCTTCCCCAAGAAGCGTGATATATTCCTCTGTTTTCGCCTCCGCCATAACGCTCCACTCCTATCCTTCACGAACGTGTTATTTTGACAGCCAAACGTCTGAAGATCTCATTCCAAAGCTCGGCTTATATCTCATTTTCTCGGGGAATTACCGCGTCTTTTGTTTGATCTGCGGTAAGATCTCGGTCAAGCGCCCGAGCAATGCGTCGACACCCTCACCCGTCTTTGCGGATATATAGAGCACATCCTCGGGCGCGATCCCGTCCGCCGTCAGGGGAACGTCCGTATCTCCGTAGCCGCCGCATAACGGTCTATCGCACTTATTGAAAACATAAAGAACAGGTCTGTTCGTAACGCCAAGCTCCAAGAGCAGCTCCTGCGTCACCGCCGTCTGCGCCCGACGCTCTCCGTCGGATGCGTCTATCAGCACTATCACCGCATCCGAATATCTGACCTCATCAAGCGTAGAACGAAAGGCTTTGATGAATTGATGCGGCAAATTGCGGATAAATCCGACCGTATCCGTGATCAGCACCTGCTCGCCGCAGGGAAGCCTGAGACGTCTCGTTGTGGGATCGAGCGTGGCAAACAGCTTGTCCTCCGCGAGTATCCCGGCTCCGGTCAGATAATTCAGAAGCGTCGATTTACCGGCATTCGTATATCCGGCTATCGCTATCGACGGAATGCCGGAACGTCGGCGCTGAGAGCGTTGGGTATTGCGGTTCTTTTCCATCACCGCAAGCTGAGCCTCAAGCGAAGCTATCCGCCTTTTCACGTAACGGCGATCCGTCTCCAGCTTGCTCTCTCCGGGACCGCGCGCGGCAATGCTGCCGTCCCCACCCTGTCTTGAAAGCTCCGCCCCTTTTCCGATAAGTCTCGGAGCGGTGTATTTCAGCTGCGCCAGCTCCACCTGGAGCTTACCCTCGCCTGTGGTCGCGTGCAGGGCGAATATATCGAGTATCAGCATACTGCGGTCTATGACGCGAATATCTCCGCCCATTATGTCCTCTAAATTTTTGATCTGCGAGGGCGAAAGCTCGCAGTCGAATATGACCAGCGTTATATCCGAGCGCCGACAAAACTCCGCTATCTCAAGAGCCTTGCCCCTGCCTACATACGTTGCCGCCTCCGGCTTATCCTTGGATTGAGTAAAGCGTGCGCCGACCTCACCCCCTGCCGTCTTACAGAGCAGTTCAAGCTCCGCAAGTGACGCCATAGCGGACGCCTCATCCCTGTCCGTTAAAAGCTTGACGAGCGCGATCCTCTCCGGCTCCTCGCCTTCAAACTCCACTCTTTTCACGTTTTTAGCCATAATACGCCCGTCCTTTAATGATCAAAGTCAAATAAAGCAGTACCCATCCGCATCCCGTGCTTTATCACAGGCAGTCACGTGGGATCTAAGTATGTGTAAGAAAAGATAAAGAGGTGTAACGACGTACACCCCTTTCACCTTGCTGATAAACTTATTTCGCGCTTGCCTGGAGACGCTTCTTGAACTTATCAACGCGTCCGCCTGCATCAACGAACTTCTGCTTTCCGGTAAAGAACGGATGGCACTTTGAGCAGATGTCAACGCGAAGCTCGCCGCTCTTGGTGGAACGGGTAACGAAAGTCTCACCGCAAGCACACTTAACGGTTACTTCCTCGTAATTAGGATGGATACCTTCCTGCATGATGTATGTCAGTACGCCCGATCGAAAATGATACGCAGGATTTTGCCTGCTTAACTGTTTCCGTGGGAGTACGCCCTCCTTTCACTGAGTTTCTTCACAAATCCTTGTTATTATATCATAGCCTTGCCGATATTTCAAGGGTTTTTGAATTTGTTTACTTTTTTTTTACAAAAACACTTTTCTCAGCCGGCATTTTCCTTCGAAAGCGCCTCGCGTAGCGCTATCGAGAGCTGATCGGCACACGAGGTGCTCTTAAAGCCGCAGGTGTTCCCCTTCAATATCTCCGCTATCTCATCGGCAGGCTTTCCCTCGACAAGTCTCGCTATCGCCTTAAGATTGCCGTTACAGCCGCCGGAGAAGGAAACGTTTGAGACTATCCCGTCGTTGATATCGAAGGATATATGCCTTGAGCAAACACCCTTTGGTGTAAAATCAAATCTCATAATTATGACCATGCCTTTCTAAATCACAGCAGTTTTGTGACGGTTTCGGCTTTGCTAAGGCACAAAACGCCTCTGAAAGATTTATCTTTCAGACTTATGACCGTCGCTTCCGTCCGAAACGAAAGCTTCCTTTCTCGCGCTGTTATTTGAGCATAGAGAGCAGTATTCCGTCCGCCGCCGCAAGAGCGCCGTCAAGCTTTGAGATGTCCTTTCCGCCGCTCATAGCGCTGTCAGGACGTCCGCCGCCTCCGCCTCCGCATATCGTTGAAAGCTGTTTCAGAAGGTTTCCGGCGTGCGCTCCGTTCGCAACGGCGTTCTTGCCGCAGGAGCAAACGAAATTGAGCTTTCCGTCGTTCGTCACGGCGATCACCGTAACGCTGTCGGCGTTCGCCGCCTTCATCTCGTCGGTCATACCGCGAGCCGTATCAACAGTAACACCGTCGAGCCTTCCGCGCATAAGCACGACGCTTCCCACCTGCTTTGCGCTGTTCTTTATATCGTCCGTCTTTGAAGCGGCGAGCTTCGAATTAAGCATCTCGATCTCTCTGGCGGCGTTCTTAAGCTCAGCCGTGACGGCGGCGGCACGCTTGGCAATGTCACCGACGCTGTTTGCCTTAAGCTCCTTCGCGGTCTCGCTGAGAAGCCTGTCCTTCTCGCTTATGAGCGCAAGCACTCCAAGTCCCGTGGTAGCCTCTATACGGCGTATTCCGGCGGCAACGGAGCTTTCCGATACTATCTTGAACAGTCCGGCTTTTGCCGTGTTGTCAAGATGCGTTCCGCCGCACAGCTCCGTGGAAAAGTTACCCATCTTCACCACGCGCACGGTGCTTCCGTACTTTTCTCCGAACAGCGCCATAGCTCCGGTGGCACGCGCCTCTTCTATCGGCATTTCTCTTGTACATATCTCCTCGCCGAGGAATATATGAGCGTTGACAAGGCTCTCGACCGCCGCAAGCTCCTTTGAAGTGAGCGGAGCAAAATGCTTGAAGTCAAAGCGCAATCTCTCGCTGTCCACGTACGAGCCGGCTTGCTCAACGTGATTTCCGAGTATCTGTCTCAGCGCCGCCTGAAGCATATGGCAAGCCGAATGGTTTCTTCTTATAGCGGTACGACGGCTTGAATTTATCTCCAACTTGACCTCGTCCCCAAGCTTAACGTCACCGTGTACGAGACGGCAGAGATGTACGTATATCCCGTCGGTCTTTTGCGTATCGAGCACGGTTATCAGCGTGTCGCCGTCATATACAGTTCCGGTGTCTCCCACCTGACCGCCGCCCTCTCCGTAAAACACGGTACGGTCGGTCACGAGCGAGAACTCCCCTTCCGTGACCTGCTCGACCGACATATCGTCGGCTATTATTCCGATGACCTTAGCGTCACACGTCTCGCTTTCATATCCGACGAACTCGGTCGTCGGAAGATCGGCAAGTATTCCCTTTGAAGCCTCCGACCAGCCGGATATCTTGGATCTCGCGTTCCTTGCGCGCTCTCTCTGCTCGGTCATAAATCTCTTGAATGCAGTCTCGTCTATACCGATAGACTGCTCCGCGGCGATCTCACGCGTCAGGTCGATAGGAAATCCGAAGGTATCGTAGAGCTTGAACACATCCTCTCCGATAAGCTCCTTCTTGCCCTCGGCAAGCGATCTCTTTATCATATTCGAAAGTATGCTGAGACCTGCGTCGATGGTAGCGGCGAAGCGCTCCTCTTCGATGGATATGACCTTCTTTATATACGCGAGCTTTTCGGTAAGCTCCGGATATTCGCTGTAATTCTCCTTTGCCACCACGTCAACGAGATCGGCAAGGAACACACCGTTTATACCCAGCATCCTTCCGTGACGCGCGGCACGGCGGAGCAAACGGCGAAGGACGTATCCGCGCCCCTCGTTTGACGGCACCACCCCATCGCACACCATAAATGTTGTCGAACGGATGTGGTCGGTGACCACTCTCAGTGATATATCGTTCTTGGCGTCATCACCGTACCTTACCCCGGATCTTTCGCTGACCGCGAGCATTATATTGCGTACGGTATCCACCTCGAAAAGATTGTTCACGCCCTGCATAAGGCAAGCAAGACGCTCAAGTCCCATACCTGTGTCGATATTGGGCTTGGCGAGACGCGAATAATTGCCGTTACCGTCGTTATCGAACTGCGTAAATACCAGATTCCAAAATTCCATAAAGCGGTCGCAGTCACATCCCGGCTTGCAATCCGGCGAGCCGCAGCCGTACGCCTCTCCGCGGTCAAAGTATATCTCCGAGCAAGGACCGCAAGGACCGGAGCCGTGCTCCCAAAAGTTATCTTCTTTGCCAAGGCGAACTATCCTCTCGGCAGGAACTCCGATCTCTCGGTTCCAGATACCGTAAGCCTCGTCATCCTCGTGATATACGGTCACCCACAGCTTATCCTGCGGCAAATCCAGCCACTCCGCCCCGGTTATAAATTCCCAAGCCCAGCTTATCGCCTCACGCTTGAAATAATCGCCGAACGAAAAGTTTCCGAGCATCTCAAAGTACGTTCCGTGACGCGCGGTGATGCCAACTCTCTCGATATCGGGCGTTCTTATGCACTTCTGGCAGGTGGTCATACGGTGACGCGGAGGCTCCAGCTCCCCCGTGAAATATTTTTTCAGAGGTGTCATACCGGCGTTTATGAGCAATATCGACTTGTCATTTATCGGAACGAGAGGAAAGCTCTTGTGACGGAGGTGTCCCTTGCTCTCAAAAAACGTTAGGTATTTTTCCCTGATCTCGTTAAGTCCGGTCCATTTCATTTATACAGTACCATATCCCTTTTCAATTAGATTTCCTCAATAATGATTATTTTATCACTCTTTTGAGAACGTGTCAAGGGCTTTTCCTTATATTTAATAATTTACGGTTGATTTTTTTCGCGGTCTGTGATAAAATAGTGAAGAGCTTAAAGACAGTATCACTCACAGAGGATGCCTTATGATAAAGACCGATATACTTTCAATGACGCTCCCCGAGCTGAAGGACTTCGTAAGAGACGAGCTTGGCGAGCCGGAATACCGCGCCGCGCAGATAATGAGCTTTATTTACCGCGGCGAAAGCTTTGAAAATATGAGCAATCTCCCGAAGCGTCTGCGCTCGGAGCTTGCGGAAAAAGCCGAGCTTCCCCTTCCCTCCGTCGAGGTCAAGCTCGTATCCAAGCTTGACGGAACGGTAAAATACCTCTTCCGTCTCTCGGACGGTCAAACGGTCGAGAGCGTCGTTATGAGATACCGTTACGGGCTGACGGTATGCATCTCTTCACAGTGCGGATGCAGGATGGGCTGTCGCTTCTGCGCCTCCACCATCGGCGGAAAGGTGCGAGATCTCACCCCATCGGAGCTGCTCGGTCAGATAATAATGGCTCAAAGAGACATAGGCGAGCGGATATCTCACGTCGTGATGATGGGCATCGGCGAGCCGCTGGATAATTACGATAACGTGATAAGATTTCTGCATCTGGTCAATATGAGCGACGGGCTTGGGATAAGCTACCGTCATATCTCGCTCTCCACCTGCGGCATAGTTCCGAAGATAGATATGCTCGCAAAGGAAGAGCTGCCCATAACGCTCTCCGTCTCCCTGCACGCACCGAACGACGAAGCAAGAAGCGCCATAATGCCGGTAAACGACGCTTGGGGAGTTGACGAGCTACTCTCGGCTTGCGAAAAATATTTCAAGACCACGGGAAGAAGGATATCCTTCGAATACACGCTCATTTCCGGAAAGAACGACAGTCCCAAGGACGCCGAGGAGCTTGCAAGCGTCCTCAGAGATCATCTTTCCGCAGGCATACACGTCAACCTCATCCCGCTGAACGAGGTCGCCGAGCGCGACTTCAGACGCGGTAAAAACGCGGATATCGAACGTTTTTGCGCCGTGCTCGCAAGGCGCGGCATCAACGCGACCGTCAGACGCCGTCTCGGAAGCGATATAAACGCTTCCTGCGGTCAGCTCCGAAGAAAACGCTCACTTCCCACGGACGAACGGGAGAGCTGACAGACCTCGCAAAAAAAGCCCAAGGCTTCACTCGGCTTGCTTGTCCTTGCGCGAAAAGCGGTCGAATATCCACGGAAAGACGACCAGCACCCACATCACCGTAAGAAAATAACGAACGAAATCGATCATCAGCGAGCCGTCGAACACGAGCTTCGGCAAGCCCTTGATCGCAAGCGCAACTCCGACGCCGACGCAGAGCTTCACTATCTGCTTCCAAGCTCTGTCCGTTCTTTCGGAAAATCTCACCTTGTTCCTCTCAAGATACCAACCGAGCGCAAACGCCACACCGGCACCGCCGCACTTGAAGCAGTCGTTGAGCTGTTCCGACGCGGCGATCCCGACTTGCTCGAGCACGAGCGAGTAAAGACATATCGCCACGGATACCGCTCCCAAAGCAACGCACACCGCTTTTCCTCGGGAATTACCGCATTCAAGCCGATCGAACAGCTTACAGCAGATGTATACGCAAACGAGCGATACCGCAAGCGCAGTCAGCACGTCGATGGGCGTATGCACTCCGAGATACAGTCTCGAAAAAGCCACCAAACATATCAGCACCGCGCAAACGGCACGCTTCGCCGCTCTGCGCGTCGATATAAAGAAGCTTCCGTACAGCGCACAGGCACACTGCGTGTGACCGCTCGGAAACGAATATCCCGTCGCGGCAGGCTTAGCCCTCTCCACGGGAGATAAGGTCGGCTCGAGCACCCACGGTCTTTCTATGTGGAACGTGAGCTTCAACGCCTGCACCAGCATTCCCGAAACAAAAAACGATATTCCCACCTTGTACGCAAGCCTTTTGTCTATGCACCAATACAGCGCACACATCACGCCAAGCACCACGATCTCGTTCCCGAATTCCGTGATAATGAGCATCAACTCATCCAAAAAAGTGCCACGTATGCTTTCAAGCGCACGCAAAAACTCCAGATTTGCGCTCATCATACCAAAGATCACCTCTTGTTTCTTAATATTTCTTAATATTTATCCCATTTTACTCTGTTCTGCATCTACCCATATCTATATAATAACGATTTTTTCGAAAATGTCAAGCATTTTTATCACCAGCTTTTCGAGAAAAGCTTTGGCAAATAGAGTTGACCTTCGGTCAACTCTGCGTAACAAGGCTTCGCCATTGTTACGCGCAAGGATGTGAACTTCAGCAAAAGTTTTCGAGTAGCTTCGCGACGCTTTTTGAAAAAAGCTTAGCAAAAACTTTCGAGTAGCTTCGCGGTGGAAACGGGATATTTCATCAAATTTTTCTGTGTTCGCACTAAGCGCCGTAGGCTCCCTTGTGTAAAGGGAGCTGTCAGCGAAGCTGACTGAGGGATTGTA
>CAZMWM010000013.1:0-28617 GCA_964570105.1 uncultured Lachnospiraceae bacterium
TTTCATACCCTTTTGTGCCTTGCAGCGCAGCGGAAAGGCATGGTCATAATTATGGAAACGGATGTAAAGCAACAGCTCTCGACCGTAGCTGCTACCGTCACCGACGACGAAGCAACGGTCACCAAATACACCGAGCATCTCGCCGAGCTTTTCGACGCTTTAACACCGCAGAGGATCTGCTCGGAATTTGAGGATGCAATGAACGCCGGCGACATCTGCAAGGCAGTTCACGTTTTGGCGACCTATTACAGAAACAAGCCCTCCCCGAGGCTCTACGAGCTTTGCGCCAACGGAAATTACGACCGCACCACCGCAGACAACGCCAAAGCGGGAATAGCTCGGGAGGTCAACATCGATTGGACGTTTCCGGGAGGTGAGGTCGACTTTTTATTTGATCCCACGGAGATAAAGGGACCTCGAAATCACGAGTGGCTCTGGCAATTCAACCGTCACGGTTATTGGTCACATATGGCACGCGCATACACCGCAACGCACGACGAGTCCTACGCCGTAAGCTTCCGTTCGCAATTGCTCAAATGGATAGCCCAGACCTATATCCCCGAGCACTGGAACGCGCCCGGAAGCGCTTGGCGCACCATCGAGTGCGGCATCAGACTTCTCGGCACTTGGCAGATAAGCTTTGACGGCTTTAGACGTTCGGAAAGCATAGAGGACGTCACGCTGTTGTTGATGATAGCATCGATGCACAGGCAGTCCGTCCACCTTGCCGCACATCCCACGACGCGCAATTGGCTCATGATGGAGATGAACGGCGTATACACCTTCTCCGCTCTCTTCCCCGAGCTTGCAGACTCCGAGAGCAATCGCCGCCTCGCGACCGAGCTTTTAGTTACCGAGCTTGAAAAACAAATACTTCCCGACGGAATGCACTGCGAGCTGTCACCGGATTATCAGTCCGTCGTGCTCTCGTGCGCCAAGAACTTTTACCGCATCGCGGCGGAGCTTGGATATAAAAACGACATTCCGAAGAGCTTTGAAGAAGCACTCAAAAACACGGTCAACGCCGCCGTGCTCCTTTCCACCCCGGCACTGACTCAACCGAGAACGAACGACACATACACCATTCCCACCGACAGATTTACCTTAATGGCGGAACAGCTGTTCGGAAAAACGCCGGTATACGATTTCATAAACTCAAAGCGCGCCCGAGGACAAGCGCCGAACGGTGCGACCGCGTCGGCATTTCTCCCGTACGCAGGCTTTGCGGCGATGCGCTCGGATTGGGGCGCGGACGCCACGTATCTCTGCTTCGACGTCGGACCTCTCGGATGCGCCCACGTGCATCAGGATAAGCTCAATATCAATATCTATAAAGGAAACGAGGAGTTGCTTTTCGACGACGGCGGAGGGCAGTACGAGATCTCCCGTACACGCGATTACAGCCTGTCCGCTTACGGGCATAACACCGTTTTGGTCGACGGAGAGGCACAGCGCCGTTCGGCTCCCGACCGAGTATACGAGCCGATAGATGCCGGCTGGATCACGAACGAGGTGTTCGATCACGCCTGTGCGGTATACGACGACACGTTCGGTAATGAGAAGAAACGCCCGGCAATACACAAGCGCGAGGTCAGATTTTGCAGACCTGATCTCTTCTGCGTTTCGGACACTCTTACCTCGCTCGACGGAAAAGAGCACGACTACGAGCTTCTCTTCCAGCTTGATACGACCAAGGTGAAAAAGCTCGACTGCTACAAGAACGCGCTGATATCCGAATACGGCAGAAGATACGAGCTTTTGATCGTACCGATAGACTGCGACTGTGCCGAGGTCGAGCTGAGTGCCGCCTCTGCTGTCACCGAGCCGCGCCTAAAGGGCTGGTATTCCGGCAGAAACGAAAGCAAGCTTCACGAGGCAACGTCCGTATCGAGAATTGTTAAGAATGTAAAGGATTTCAGATTTAACACGCTCCTATTCCCCATTTCAGCCGATGACGCTCTGCCGTCCGTCACGGTAAAGGACGGCGTCGTTGACATCACGTTCAAAAACAAGCATCACACATTTTCTCTTGACGCGCTTGATAAGTGAGACGCAAAACCGAAAATAAAAGCTCTCACGTCAGACGAAGTGCAAGCTTCGCTTGACGGGGGAGCTTTATTTTTAAATTTAACGGGGAAAGATCATTCCAACGACTCCCCGTCACTCGCGGCATCCGAGGCGACGGGAAACGCAACGAGCATAAACATCATCCCCGTCTGTATCCACATTATCGTAACATCTGCAACGCCCTGAATAAGTATCTCAGCCACCACCACGGCGGATACGAGCCATTCCTTCTTCCCGACTCTCATAGCCTTAAAGGACGCTTTGAGCATATCCGCGAGCAGAAGCACGTATAGGACAGTTCCGAGCGCTCCGACGTTGAGCAAAGTATCAAACAGTATATTATGCGCGTGATGCGCCGAAAACAGCCCCTCACGATCCTTCACGAGATAATACGTCATCGGTCCGCGACCGATAAGCACGGAACGCGCGGAGCCAATATACGAGCTCCACGCAGACCTCCAGATCTCAAGACGCTCTTCGAATATGAACGTGAGCGAATTTGACCAATTAAAGAGATCGGGGTAACGGTATCCGATAGCCCAGACACCCAAAGATCCCACACAGCAGAGCGCCGACAGTATAAAGTGTTTGCTGAGAATGAGATATATCAGAGCGCAGACCATCATCGCAAGCAGTGACGAACGGCTGCGGCTATACATAAGCGCAAACAAATTCAGAGCAAATACGAGCATCCAGACACATCTCGGCAGATGATACCAGCTCACCCTTGAGCCAAGCTCGGTATCCTTCTCCGTAATATGCATAGCAGAAAGGATGAGCGTAAATACTATGAGCGCACCGTAATAATTTGCGTTAAACGCGCCCGCCGTCGGTCTGTACTCGTTATTACCGTAATACAGTCTCTGTATCACAGCCAAGATAACGGCGGCAACACTGCCGAACGCCAGCACAGCCGAGCATTTATTGAATATCACCCTCTCGGTCGTACACCGAAGGAAGCAACCGCATATGAGCACCATACAGACGCCGAAGGATATCAGCATACCGATGATATTGAGCGCGGCTACCGACGAGATAAACGAAAGCGCGGCAATGGCACAGCTGAGCACGAGCATCCGTTTTTCCTTCAAAAGCTCCCGTCTCAGCTGTGGGGTGAGTATTATAACGAAAAATACGGCGATAAGTATGACTGCCGACAGGACATAAGGAAGCCAAACGCCGAGAGCCAGCCATAACCATATAGCATCACGTTTTTTTCCGCCGCTCAGCCATTTGAGCGAAAGAATGTCACAGACCGTATCCTTCAGAACAGAAACGTCGACCACTCGCATCCCCCCTTTTTTACTCACTCTCCGAATGTCTCGCGAATATAAGCCGCGTGAACGTCCGCCGGCTTGCCTTCCAGCTTGAGCTTACCGTCGGATATCCAAAACGAACGGTCACAGATTTCCTCTATCTGTCCGAGAGAGTGGCTGACAATCACGATAGTCGTACCCTTAGCCTTCATCTCCTTGAGCGCATTAAAGCACTTGGCTTGAAATTCCGCATCGCCGACGGCAAGTATCTCGTCCACCAGCAATATATCTGCACTGACGTTTATGGCAACGGCGAAGCCGAGCCTCATATACATACCGGAGGAATACGTTCTCACCGGCGTATCGATAGCCTCACGGATACCGGAAAAGTCTATGATCTGCTCCATTCTCGCGTCTATCTCTGACCTTGAAAGACCGTATATGGACGCGTTTATGTATATGTTCTCACGCCCGGTCATATCCGGATGAAATCCGGCTCCAAGCTCGATAAGTCCGGATATCCTGCCCGTAGTCGTGACCGTACCGCTATCCGGGTAGATTATCCTCGTGATCATCTTAAGGAGCGTGCTCTTACCGCATCCGTTCTTACCCACGAAGCCGACCGCTTCACCGCGCTTTATTTTCACGGATATGCCATCAAGCACCACGTGCTTGGTATAAGAGCTTCTTCCGAGCGTAAGTATACGTTCTCTCAGCTGACTCCCCTTGTCCTTGTAGATGCGGTAATATTTCTTTACGTCATCCACCTCTATGGCATATTCAGGTCTGCTTTCATTACCTGCCGTGCCGATGTTTTTATGCCCCTTCATTTTTAAAATTCCTTTCCGGTTTATCAGCCGCGTCGGTCGCAGTTCGATACCCGAAGCGGCACCCCATCATATCTCCTCGGCAAAGCGACGCTTAAGATGCGAGAATATCGACCATCCGATCACGAGGAAGATCACGCCCATCGCAAGCGCCCAGAGCAATGTCGTAAGATCGGGGACCTTGCTTTCGTACAGTATGGTCCTGTACACCTTTATGATCGGAGTCATGGGATTAAGATTGAACAGCATTTGGTATTTATCCGGAATCATTTCGTCACTGTACATTACGGGAGTAAGATACTGCCAAGCCATAACGACGATGGAGAGTATATGCTCCATATCACGCATATAGACGGTCACGGCGCTTGTGATAAAAGCCATTCCGAGCGCAAGTATATATTCGACTATCCATACCGGGATGAGACAGAGCAGAGCAAGCGGATTTATCGGCGTTCCCGAAAAGATTATCACGGCGAATATCACGATAAAGCAGAGCAGCATATTAACGAATGCGCTCGTAACGTGAGCGATCGGCAGCACCTCGCGCGGAAAATATATCTTTTTCACCATATCCTTCTGCGCGATTATCGACGTAGAGCCGCCCGTCACGGAGGTAGCGAAGAACAGCCAAGGTATCAACGCAACGAAAAGGAAAAGATAATACTTGGGGATATTCGCTTTGAGTATGGTATTAAATACCACACTGTATACGAGCAACTGGAGCAAGGGATTAAGAAATGTCCAAAGAAATCCGAGGAACGAGCCTTGATATCTTCCGCGAAGATCACGTCGCACGAACGATTTTATCATCTCCCTGTACGAATATATCTCGCGTACCGTGGTAAAAAAGCTCTCTCGCTGACCTGTCACGTATTTGGGAAGCTTTTGGACTCCGCCGTTTTTGTTAGATGTCATAAAAATGACGCTTCCTTTCATTTTACGGACGCAACTCGACGATATGCATGTGCGTCAGTTATTATGTTACCGTTTTTCGTCCTTGAGCTTTCGGTCGTACAGACGGCTGTACGAGCCAAACAAACGGTCTGACATCCGATCGATGCTGTAACGCTTGAGCACACGCTCGCGCGCGGCATCGCCGTATTTTTTGCGAAGCTCGGGATCGCCGCACAGCTTTTCAATGGCGGCTCTCAGCTCGTCAACATCCCCCGGAGTAACCGTAATACCGCTAACTCCGTCAAGACTGACCTCCGGAACAGCCGTATCGAGATCGGTGTTTATCACGGGCTTTCCGTACACCATAGCCTCGAGCTGTACCAGACCGAAGCATTCCGAGCGACTGACGGACGGCAATACCAACACGTCACACTCTCTGTACGCGGCTTTCAGAGACGCATCGTCGAGCATACCGAGGAAATGGATGTTCCTTGAATTTTCCGATGCCTCAGCCTCACGCTTGAGCGCATCCTCAAGCTCCCCGCCGCCGACTATGAACAGCTCCGCGCCCTCGATACCGTCAAAAGCCTTGATCAGTACGTCGACGCCCTTGTAGTACACCAATCTACCCACGAAAAGCAACTTTACGTTCTCTTTTTTATTAGCCACCTCGGAGAGCACCGGCATCTCGGGAGCGTCAAGATATTCTTTTTCATTTATTCCGAAGGGTATTACCTCGATCTTGTCCGCGTACTTTCCGAGATACGCAGACTGCCTCACAATGGCGTCGCTCGCCACGTATATGCGGTCAACATGCTTCAAAAACCACCTCATAAGTGGCTTATAGAAGAACAGAAGCCTTTTCTGGCGCACGACATCGCTATGCCACCAGACCGCGGTGATCGCGTGTTGTCTGTGGAAAAGGAAAAGTGCAAGGTCAGAAAGCGGAAACGGCGCATGAAACTGTATGACGTCGGCATCCGCAGAAAGCTTGCGAAACCAATGAATATACTTGAAGGACACCGGCATGGAGCTTATCCTGCCGACCTTTCCGGCACGCACTATCTCAATGCCGTCAGGTGTCGTCTCGCAGACCGTTTTTTTGCCGTCGTTACAGACGAGCAGCTTCATCTGCGAGCGTGCCTTCATACCGTACGTGATGTCGTCTACTATCTTTTCGATACCGCCGACCGACGGACTGCACCACTTGGCGACCTGAAGTATCCTCAGCTTCTCCGAAGCGTTTTTATTCACTTTATCTATCCATGACCTTCGCCTGAGCGAAAGTATCCTTTCTTGCGTAACTTAAGCCCGTGCGCCAAGGCGTGTCTTGCAACGGCAAATGAGCGCAGAGAGCCGGCTTGAAGGTCGCCCCTTCAAGCTACAAGGTATATGTTCTGTCATCCAAGGTAATAAGTACGTTATTTTCGACCGAGCGTCTCCGAGTATACCCGTCTAAGGGCATTTGCGGCGCTTTCCCAAGTAAAACGCTCTGCCTGTGCCCTACCGCGCTCCCTGCATACACGCACCGTATCAGGCTCCGTAGCCATACGGAAAAAAGCATCTGCCACGGACGAGGTATCGAGCGGATCGCAATAGAGCGCGGCATCTCCTCCGACCTCGGGAAGAGATGAGGTCATCGACGTGATCACCGCCGCGCCGCAAGCCATAGCCTCGGCCACGGGTATCCCAAAGCCCTCGTATAAGGACGGAAACACGAATGCACAGCAGTGGGTGTACAGCTCCGCCATATCCTCGCGGCTGACGTATCCGATGAACCTTACAAGCTCCTCGACGCCAAGCTCCCCGGCTTTTGCAAGTATCTCGTCGTAATACCATCCGCGTCTGCCGCCGAGCACGAGAGGATACACCTCTCCGCCGCATTCTCTTATCCGTCCGACCGCAACAGCGTAAGCCTCGATCATTCGCGCCAAATTCTTTCTCGGCTCTATAGTCCCGAGATAGAAGAAATATTTTCCCCTCTCAAGCCCGAGACCGCCGAGCAGCTCGCGCGATCTCTCCGTGTACGTGCGCGGATAAAAGTACCTGCTGTCCACGCCGTTGTACACAACGTACACCCTTTGCGGATCCACCCAAGGGTAATACTTAAGTAGCTCCGTTTTCGTAAATTCGGAAACGACCACAACGGAATCCGCGCGCTTGAGCGTTTTCCCCAGCTGACGTCCGAGAAGCATACGGGTACGCTTCGCGACCGTCTCGGGATAGCTCCTGAACGCGAGATCGTGAACGGTGCACACCTTCTTACCCTTCACCGCAGGCGGAATAAGAAAATTGTAAAAGTGCGTTATATCTGCACCGCCGAAAAAGAGACGGTACGGCAGAGGAAGGTGGCAAAGCCCCCACGCGAGCCTGTAAGCACCGGCAGGAAATAGCCTGCACAGCTTGACACTTCCCTTGCCCTCGGCGCACCTGTCCGCATGAGCCTTGAGCCTTTCGCGCTTTTTCGCAACATCACGAAAGGCAAAGGCGGAAAAAACAAGCTCGTCCTCGGGAAAAGCCGCGGCGTAGGCATCCGCCGTTTCAGCAAGATTGTATCCGATACCGGTAAGCTGCTCTGCGAGCAGTGGCTCGGAATCGATCATTATCTTCATCTCACCGGTCCCCCTACGGTCATCAAAGTCATCCTCCCGAGATATCAAAGGAATTCAGGCTCGTCTGTGAATTTTCTGGTCGCCTCGCGGATCTTCTGCGCGTAATCCTTGTGACATACGAGCAGAGCGTTCTCCGACTCCACGATAACGAGATTTGACACCCCGAGTATAGCAACAGCCTTGCCCTTCGGCACCTCGACTATACAGCCCGTGGCGTCGTACGTGACCGCCTTACCGTTAATGTAATTGCCCTGTGCGTCGGGACGCTGTATCTCGGGTATGGCTGCCCATGTTCCGACGTCGTTCCAATCAAACGTCGAGGCAACGGTTATACTGCCCCGTATGTGCTCCATAACGGCGTAGTCTATGGATATCGACTCCATCTTTTCGAACGCGCGTTCAACAGTGCTCTGCTCCGTTCGCTTTCCGATAGACCTTCCGATGGCGGAAAGACAGGAGGAATTATGCGGATGGAAACGCTTTATGCACTTGAGCATATACCCGACGGGGAAAACGAACATTCCGGCGTTCCAATAATACGATCCGCTCGCAACATAGCGCTTGGCAAGCGAAAGATCCGGCTTTTCGACGAATTTGGACATCTTCCACGCAAGCTCGGCGTTCTCTATCGGACGCTTTTTATCGACCTTTATATACCCAAATCCCGTCTCGGGACCTGTGGGAGAGATACCGACCGTAACTATGGTCCTGTTCTCCTCAGCTATCCGACAGCATTTATCCAGATCCGATGAAAATGCTTTCTGATCCTTTATTATATGGTCGGAGGGCACCACCATCATTATGATGTCACCGTCACGCCTGATATCCTCCGCGTATCTCTTCTGAACGACCTTAGCCGCATAGCCTATGCAGGCGGTCGTGTTCTTGCCCTGCGGCTCACAAAGTATATTCTGTACCGGAAGCGACGGAAGCTGCTCGTGCGTAAGCTCGAAATACTGCTTACCCGTGACCACAAATATATTGTCTATGTCCGTAAGTCTGAGCATACGCTTGACCGTCAGACATATCATAGTCTCCTTCTCTCCGCCGAGAGCAAGAAATTGCTTCGGTGTCGCCGCGCGACTCTTAGGCCAAAGGCGCTCGCCTTTTCCGCCTGCCATTATTACTGCAACTCTTCTCATTTTCACATCATTTCCTTTTCGGATATATATATCAAAGCCCGAGTCCGGGAATAGCTTCGCGAAGCTTTGCGAGCTTGGCGTCAGCCTCGGCTCTGTTCTTGCCGGACGCCGAGAGATACGCCTTCATCTTCGGCTCGGTGCCGGACGGTCTTACGATGACGCGGCAACCGTCGTCTGTCCTGTATTCAAGGACGTTGGAATCCGGCAGTCCGGTATCGGCGTTCGGCTCACCGTCGCGCATTCCTTCCTTGTGGTAATCCACCACGGTGACCACTCGACCGCCTGCGATCTCATTCGGAGGCGTCTTTCTGAGAGCGTCAAGGATAGCTTGCATCTTTACGGCACCGTCGGCACCGGCGTATTCGAAATTCATAAGTCCTTCACTGTAATATCCGTGCTTTTTGCATATGACGTCGTATGCATCGTGCAACGTCATACCGCGACGCTTGTAGTACAGTGCCATCTCACACACGAGAACGGTGGCGCCCACTCCGTCCTTATCGCGAACGTATCCGCCGGAAAGAAATCCACAGCTCTCTTCAAATCCAAACATATAACGCTCGGGAGTTCCCTCCGCTTCAAGCATACCGATCTGCTCTCCGATGTACTTAAATCCGGTGAGCACCCGTCTCAGCTCCATTCCGTGCTCAGCCGCAACGGCGTCCGCAAGCACGGTGGAGACTATCGTCGTGACCGCAACGGGGGACGCAGGATATATCCCAAGCTCCTTTTTTCTCGTGGCGATATAATCCATAAGAAGTATGCCCATCTCGTTTCCGGACAGTGCAACGAAGCTCCCGTCACGCCGCGCGGCGGTACGGCAACGGTCGCAATCCGGATCGGTGGCGATCATGATGTCCGCGTCGGTCTCCTCGCAAAGCCCCAAAGCGAGACGGATAGCCTCGTCGTTTTCGGGATTGGGATACGGACAGGTCGGAAAATCCCCGTCGGGTGCGATCTGCTCGCGAACGAGCGTGACCTTATAGCAGTTCTCCTTGGCAAGAGCGGTGGTCACGGAACGGTATCCTGCCCCGTTGAGAGGTGTATATACTATCTTCAGCGGCTCCCCTGCCCTGACGTCGTCGGAGAGCAGGCTCTCCTTCATCACACGGTCAACGAAGGCGTTGAACATACCGTCGTCCGCCACAGTTATCATCCCGTCGGCAACCGCATCCGCATACGGAAGCGCCTTTACACCGTCAAATATATCGGTCTTACCTATCTCCTCGAGTATCACATCCGCCATAGATGGACCGATCTGACATCCGGCACCGTCATACACCTTGTATCCGTTATATATCGCCGGATTGTGGCTTGCGGTAACGCAGATACCTGCGTCACAGCCGAAATATCTCACCGCAAAAGAAAGCGCAGGAGTCGGCATGACCTCACCGAAAACGTAGACCTTGATACCGTTGGCAGCAAGCACCGAGGCGGCTCTCTGAACGAAAAGCTCTCCCTTGTTGCGGCTGTCACGCGCTATCACCACGCTCAATTCGGAAGCAGATGTGTTCTGCTTTATAAGACAGTTTGCCAATCCCTGCGTCGCTCTACCGACGGTATAAACGTTCATCCTGTTCGTGCCCACTCCGAGAACGCCGCGAAGTCCGCCCGTTCCGAAAGCCAGATCACAACGGAATCTGTCCGTTATCTCCTTCTCGTCTCCGGCTATTCGTGTAAGCTCTTCGGATAGAGATCTGTCGGAAAGCTCGTGCTTTTTCCATTCTTCATAGACGTCAAATGCATTCATATGCAAAAATTCCTTTCGATCGTTTGTATTCGGATACCGCCGAAAACTCCACACCGCACGGTGGGCGTTATATCCCACGAGCCGTAGTCTCCGTCCGCCCAAAGGCGCTTCAGCGTCCGCGTCACGCTCCCATAGGCGTAAAAAAGCGCGGACAAACGCCCGTAAAGAAGCCCCCTGCGCCAAGCGCACATCCTGCTCACATCCGCGCGGACGGCGACGCCGCGATACGGAGACGAACGGAATGAACCGGCAGCTGTAAACGCTTCGACGAAAAACGCCGACAGCTCCCCAAGCGAAAGAACACCTTTACGGTACGGTTCGTTACCATTACATTATAGTACATTTATATGATGAATATAACGAGATATTGTTAACATTATGTTACAGACATACCAAATTCAAGGGGGTATGCAAAAAAAACGGCTTAAATATTGCCGTTTTTTAATATTTGATCTGTTTTTACCGTCCAAATTCCACGATTTAACCGTTTTCGCCTGCCCGATGCACCCGAAAAACAGCATATTGATGAAAAAACACCGCTCCATGATCTCAAGAGAGCCGTATCATCCGTTCCCATCGCGATACGGAGCTTTAAACAGACATTAAACAAAAGGAAAGACCGAAACCAAAGCGGCTCCGGTCTTTCGGTGATATGAAGCTATGTATATCAGCGGATGATATCGCCAAGCTCGATCTCTCTGCCAAGCTCGGACGACTCCACGATGCCCGATATTATCGCCTGATTTATGATTATCTGTGATATCGGCACGGGCGCGCCGGTGCCGTTCTTAACGGCGTCAAGGAAGGTGCGTATCTTTTTCTGCCAAAGCGTAGGCGAGCCTTGAGGCTCGTTGATTATCGGAACGGTCACGCACACCTGCTCCCCCGAGACCTCCTTGTATATCTTCATAGGACCGCCGACAGAGCCGTTCCAGCAGTCGGTGGACGGGATACGAAGTCCGCCCTTTGTACCGAGGATAAGAGTATCTCCGGGAGTATCGATATTTATAGCCCACGAGATGCGGAAATCAAGTATCACTCCGCCCTCGAGCCTTACAAATCCTGCGGCAAAGTCGTCAACTCCGAACTTTTCCGCAAGCTCGGGCTGAGCAAGCTGTACGTAACGGCAATAATTCGGATCCTTTCCGAAGAAAGCCGACTTATAGCCCGTAACGGTAAGAGGTTTCGGATATCCGATGGCGTTGAGCACCATATCGAGCGAATAACAGCCTATATCCCCCATAGCTCCGATACCGGCAGTATCCTCGCGTATGAACGACGCGTCGTTTCCTATCGGGATACCTCGGCGTCTGCCGCCTCCCGTCTGTATGTAATAAACGTCACCAAGCTCCCCGCTTTGAACGATCCTTTTGATCATCTGCATATTGGCGTCGAAACGCGGCTGAAAGCCGATGGATAGCACCCTTCCGCATTCCTTCTCGACCTTGTACAGCTCACGCGCTTCGTCCATCGTAACGCAAAGCGGCTTTTCCAAAAGCACGTGCACCCCTGCTCTGAGCGCCGCTATGGCACAGGGAACGTGCTGACGGTTATAGGTGCACACCGAGACCGCATCAAGCCTGAGGCTCTTATCGGCAAGCATCTCGTTGTGATCCCTGTAATCCGTTTTTGCATCCTTGACGCCGTGTCTGTCCATAAAGGCTCTTGCACGTCCCGGAACGATATCACAGGCAGCCACAAGCTCAACGTCCGGCATAGTGAGATATGCGCCTATATGCGCGTTGGCTATCCCACCCGTACCGATGATACCGATCCTCAGCTTGTGCGCAGTATCTATCTCGCGCTTTTCCTGATCCTCCATAAAGGCATTCAAAATATCAGCCATTGGTGATAAACTCCTTTCAATACCCCGGCTCTGCCGTCAGTTATTGTAAGTACCGGAAAGATCCGCCACCTTGCCGTCTCCCACGACCTTTTCCTTGCGGCGCGAGCCGGCTATCTTCACCTTGAGACGCTCGTAAAATTCGTCCTCGTTCTTGGGATCGCCAAGCTCTACTGCTTCGCCCTTCCACGCGGAAAGCATTATAGCGTTGGAGATGGACAGACCGTTTATCCCCTCATATCCGGACGCCATCAGCGGTGTACCGTTCAGCAGGTGATCGGTAAAATTCTGCGTGATGCCCTTATGCTGAGGAAGCATATCGTACTCGGGCGTCAGCACGGTGGTCTCGGTGGAAAGCTTCTCGAAAGCATTCGTGGCACTGAAGCAAAATTCTCTCTCGTCGCCCAGATTTTTCACCCACGTAAGCTTATTGCCCTCAGCCACGAGCTTACCCTTGGAGCCGCTGATCTCGAGACGGTTGGTGCCGGGGCATTCGCCCGTGGTGGTAATGAACACCGCCGTCGCGCCGTTCTCGTATTCGGCATAAGCGGTAACGTCATCCTCGACCTCTATATCGTGATACTTACCGTACGCGCAGAAGCCGCGGATGGTCTTGGGCATACCGAATATCCACTGCCAAAGGTCGAGCTGATGGGGGCACTGATTGAGCAGGACGCCTCCGCCCTCTCCGGACCACGTCGCTCTCCAATCTCCGGAGTCGTAATAATACTGTGTACGGTACCAATCGGTGATTATCCACACCATTCTTTTAAGCTCGCCAAGCTCGCCGTTTTGGACCATCTCACGCATCTTGCGGTATACGGGGTTGGTGCGCTGATTGAACATGACACCGAACGCTTTTCCGGAATTTTTCGCCACCTCCATCATCTCTCTGACAGCCTTGGTATACACGCCCACGGGCTTTTCGGAGATGACGTTGATACCTGCCTTAAAGGCGTCGATAGCGATCACGGGGTGCATATAGTGCGGCACTGCAATGATTATCGCGTCGCATGTTCCGCTACTAAGAAGGTCGTGATAATCCTCAAACACCGGCAGATCCGCCCCGAACTTCTCCCTTGCCCACTGACGCCTTGTTTCCTTGAGATCGCAGATAGCGCCGAGCACGGCACCCTTGATCTCACCCTTGAAGAGATAGTCGGCGTGCTCACTTCCCATATTACCCACACCGATTATACCAAACCTGACCTTGTCCATATTTGCCTCCTGAATATTTGTCCGCCGTTGGCGGTAATTTTTTATTGGATGCGAACAGAGGTACGTTTACGTATCCTCATTTGAGAAATCCGTCGATTATCTCCTTTTCCGCCTCTTCCTCGGTAAGCCCGAGAGTGCAGAGCTTTAAGAGCTGATCTCCGTTTATGCGTCCGATAGCCGCCTCGTGAACTATCTGAGCATCGGGATCGTTCGCCGCTATCTCCGGTATCGAGCGTATCTTTGCGCCGTCCATTATTATGGAATCGCACTGCACATGTGCTCTGCACGGTGCATTTCCGACCGCAACGGGATTGAACACCTGCTCTGATACGTCCTTGGCTACGGAACGCGAAACTATCTGAGCCGAGCTGCCCTCCCCGTTAAGCTCTACCGTCATATCCGACCTTGCAGACTGCCTTCCGTGCGTCATCAGTCGCTCCGTGACCGTGAGCCTTGCATTCTTTCCGATATCCGCGCGCGTCACGCGAACGGTCGAGTCCACACCCTTGATCTGTACTGTTTCAAGCTCGCAAACCGCACCCTCCTCAAGCGTCAGCTCCGTCGTCGGGTTCAATATCCTCGCACCGTTGCCGTCGCCCTCTCCGTAATGCTTTTCCACATATCTCACCTTTGCACCCTTGCCGATGAAAAAGCGATGCACGCCGTCGTGCTCGGAATTCTCACTGCCGGAATTGTGTATACCGCAACCGGCAACGATAAGAACGTCCGCTCCGTCGCCGACGTAAAAATCGTTGTATACCATTTCGGTGATACCCGTCTCGGTGATTATCACGGGAATGTGCACAGACTCGTTTTTCGTTCCGGGAGCTATACGTATATCTATTCCCGGCTTGTCCTCTTTTGCGGTTATCTGAATATGCTCGGTGCTCCTGCGACCGACGGAGTCACCGTTCTTTCTTATGTTATAAGCTCCCGACGGCACCTTGTGCAGATCAGCCACCGCCTCGAGCAATCCTTCGTCTATCTTTTCCATCATCGCCCCTCCTTTCAGTTACCTTCACGCCCGACCTTACAGCAGGACTGAGAAAATTCCTTCAGAAGCGAAGGCAAAAGCTCCTCACGCGGACCGCGACCGGCTACCTTGCCGTCGGCAATGACTATTATCTCGTCCGCAAGAGCCATTATCCGTTCCTGATGCGAAATGATTATAACAGTGCCCGAGGTCTCCTTCTGCATCTTGCGGAAGGTCTCAACGAGCATTGAAAAGCTCCAGAGATCTATCCCTGCTTCCGGCTCGTCAAATATAGCGACCGAAGGATTTCTCGCCATAAGCGTGGCTATCTCTATACGCTTGACCTCTCCGCCCGAAAGAGACGCGTCCACCTCACGGTCAACGTATTCCGCCGAGCACAGCCCCACACGGCTCAGATATCCGCAACACTCATCTCTGGTGAGCGATCTTCCGGCGGCTATGTTCATCAGCCTGCGCACCGTCATTCCTTTAAATCTCGGCGGCTGTTGAAAAGCGTACCCGATACCGAGCTTGGCTCTTTCGGTCACGCTCTTTTCCGTGATATCCTCCCCGTCAAGAAGCACCCTGCCGGACGTGGGCTTTTCTATCCCCATTATCAACCTTGCGAGCGTGGATTTTCCACCCCCGTTCGGTCCTGTGATAACTATGAATTTCCCTTCGGGAAAATCGATATCGACACCGTCGATGATCCCGAGCCGACGCTCACCGTCATCAACATCGAATTTAAGATCCTTTATACTGAGCATAAAACGCAGATGCCTTTCTTTTTTCCGTGATACTTTCACACGGTAGTATATATCGTACGGCAACGCGACCATCTCCTATCTGCGGAGAAAACGTACCGAAGGACGGTCGAAACCGTCTTTAAGTATGAACTTTTCGGAAACATTTTAAACGCGGCGAAACTTTTTGTCCGCATTTCAGAAATTTCGGTTGACATCGTAACAAATATATGATACTCTATTTATGTTGCATTGTCAATGACTTTTAAAATACTTTTACATTTATTTCACGGTTATTTTTGCTCAGCAATGCAGAATATATGAAGAAGAAAACGAAAGGTAAGGTCTTGATCCTATGAACCTGATAGCCGCACCGTTCGGGTATCTGATGGAATTTTTCTATGGGATAACGAACAACTACGCGATAGCGCTCATTCTCTTTGCAATACTCGTAAAGCTCGTGCTCCTTCCGCTCTCGATACGTCAGCAGAAAAGCTCGGTAAAACAGGCCGCTCTTCGCCCGAAGGAGCGAGCCATCCGCAAACGCTACGAAGGCAGGACGGATCAGGCGGCAAGGCTCCAGATGGCGACCGAACTGCAACAGATGTACAAGGAAGAAAAATACAGTGTCGCCGGCGGATGTCTGCCGCTTTTGATACAGTTCCCTATCATCATCATTCTTTACCAGATCGTTCAAAATCCGCTGACGTACATCACTCACCTCGGAAGCGACGCGATAACGGCGATACAGAATAAGATACTTGATCTGGTCAAGGAAGGCACCCTCGCGGTCAGCGGAATTACCGCCGAGTCCACCGCCGTATCTCAGATACAGATGACCGCGGCGATACGCGACAATCGGTCGCTTTTCTCCGATATGATCTCGGATAGCGCGCTCATTCCGGAGTTTACACTCTTCGGAGTCGACCTTTCCGCAGTTCCCACATTTGCTTTCAGTATCCTCGTGCTCTTTCCGTTGCTCGCCGGCGCATTCCAGTGGCTGTCGTCATTCGTACTGCGCAAGCTCTCCCCTCCCCCTCAGACCGCCGATGCCAACGGAGAGAAGTCTCCCGAAGCGGCATCAGCCGAGAGCACGATGAAGATAATGAACGTGACCATGCCGCTTTTGACCGTTTTTATCGCCTTTAAGCTTCCGGCGGTAATGTCGCTGTATTGGGTATACCAGAGCATCCTCGGTATGATAACTCAAGCTCTGCTTTATAAGCTTATGCCTCTGCCGGTATACGACGAGCAATACCTTCTCATGGTCGAAAAACAGATGAACAACGGCTACGTCCCGGTCCCCGTCTCCGATCTTTCCACGTCCTCCGGACGCTCTCTGCATCATATCGACGACGGTGACGATGATGAAGATGATGAAGATGATGACACCGAAGCCGAAAATGAAAACGCTCCGCATCTCTCGGATGCAAAGCGTTCCACACATCGAGCCGAATCCGCGCCGCGCGTCAGATACGGTAAGGACGGCACCCCCATACGCTCGCTCCACTATATAGATTTCGACGAGGACGAGGAAGAGCCTCAAGCGTCCGCTAAAGCCACGACAGATGGCTCGGACGCGGCAAATAACGCCGATACCGAGACGGACACTGATGACCGAGACTGAAATGCATTCGTATGGCACAAGAAAGGAATGATCACTAAAATGATCCTGATATCCGGAAAACTCAAAAGTACCGTAGCACTGCTTCTGTTACTCGCGACCGTCATTTCGCTTTTGTGCACCGTCGGATGCAACGGTGACGGCACGGGAGACGATACGTCGGACGACGAGCCGGGAGATGATTTTACCGGAAGCATAACGAACAAGGACGACGAGGAAGATGACGGCGGCAACAGCACGGACAGCGTCGACATCGGAGACGAGACGCAGACGTATCACATCTCAACGGCGAAGGAGCTTCGCGAAAAGCTAAAGCTCAAGGGCACGTATATTTTAGATGCAGATATAGACCTTTCGGGTGAGGACTGGGTACCCGTCGGCACGTTTGACGCTCCGTTCGTCGGAAAATTCGACGGCAACGGTCACACGGTAAGCGGTCTCACAGTGAGCAAAGAAAGCTTAAGCGATGACAAAAAAGGCTCCGGTCTCACCGCGTCCTATACTTACGTTTATCTCGCCCTGTTCGGATGCACCGAAAACGCAGAGATACGCGATCTCACCGTAACCGATTGCGATATAGAATATCACACGAACGAGGAGTTCACCGTCGTGTACGCGGCGGCGATAAGCGCTTTCTCGCGCGGCACGACCGTCAAGAACTGCAAGGTATACAGGGGCAAGCTCTCCGTATCCAGCAAGACCTTCAAGGCTTGCGCAGGAGGGGTGAGCGGAGTTGCGTATTCGTCCGAGATAAGCGGTTGCACCACCGAAAATACAAAAATATCCGTAACGGCTTCCGCCCACTCGTCCTGCGTCGGCGGAACGGTCGGACACTCAGGCTCGGACGTCGAGATATACGGATGCAAGGCGCTCTCAAGCACGGAGCTTATTTCAAACTCCCTGAACGGGAACGCGTACTGCGGCGGAATTACCGGATATCTTTATAGTTCCCTTATCAAAAAATGCTCCTCCGCGGCATCCGTGAGCGCCACAAACAGCGCTGTCAGCGACAGCGACGGCTTTAGTCCCGAAAGCAAGGGAGCGGCTATCGCAGGCGGACTTGTCGCTTATTCCGGAGGGCTTGGCGAAGATACCGAGAGCACCGAAAAACGAAGCTTGTCAGAGGTGCTCTGCTCCGTCTCCACCGGCAACGTGTCGGCGCTATCCACCGATCACAAGACGTATGCAGGCGGCATCATCGGAGTGCAAGCCTTCACCGAGGTGACCGACAGCTATTCCCTCTCGACGGTGTCGTCTCAAAGCACCTACGAAAGCGGTTACGCAGGCGGATTTACCGCGTATTTAAAATCTGACGCAAGCTATAAGGGCACATTCTTCGCAGGTAAAGAGGTCAGGGCAAGCTCGACCAACGGCAGTGCCTATTGCAATATCGCGATAGGAAATCTTTCCGCCACCGACGAGCTTGACAAGATATACGACAGATGCGCCTATCTCAAGACCTCCGCAGTCATCGCAAACGGCGAGAAGCTCACCGTCAACGATCAGGCTGACCTGATAAAAGGATACACCAAGGACATTATCGGTTCCCTTTCCGAGCTTGTGGCGAATATGGGCTGGAATGCGTCCGAATGGATAAACAACATAGGCGGATATCCGCAGATAAGGCTAAGCTGAGCTTATAACTGATATGACACTTCATCCGGACAAGTGAAAAACGAAAAAGAAGAGCTGAATTCCTCTCAGCTCTTTCTCTTTTACCGTTTTCGTTCTACGGCTCTATCTCAATACCAATCTGACCTCTCCGTCAACGCTCACCCTTACCGGAAGATAGAGCAGACCGCCCACCTGATGAAAGACGCGCCTGTTTGTATCTACCTCTATCGGAGCGGTGGATGTGACCGTCAATCCGCCCTCGAAGGAAAGCGTCATCTTATCCTCGGACAGGCTCGCGTGTGTCTCCTTACTGCATACTATCGGAATCTGATACACACCGCCCTCCGATGCAAGTGCTATTTCAAGCTCCTCATCACCGAAGCTGTACGAGGCTCTCCACGCGGCGCCCCTTGCGGTAACGGTATTCCCTTCATAGGTAAGCTTTACATTCCTTTCGGCGGAGGATAGCTTGCCGTCTGTCAAAAACTGCACCGTCATAGAGGGCGGAGAACAGGAATTGCGCAGAAACTGCTGATTTAACGGCTCTGTCGGAACATACTGTACCGATGTCGCCGCACAAAGTATCCCGTATCGGTCGTGATAAAGCAGAGACATAGCTCCGCCGGCGTTTGAAAGATGCGGCTCGTTCAGGAACATATCCGTATCGATAGCAGAAAACGTCGCCCTGAAAACACCGTGCGACACGGTAATGAGCTTTCCGTTCTGATATGCCCTTACCCCTTCCTTTTCTTGACACGGAAGCATCGCATTCGGAACGCTCTTCGGTATATCCTCGGCACATATCAAGCTTGCCAAAGCCTTGGCGTGTGGGAACGTGTGATGTATACAGGTAGGCTCCCCCACCTCGTGCGCCATCGGCATCGCGAGCAGACCGTTATGAGTGCATCTCTCGTACAGCGTGAGCACCCTTTCGCACGCCGTCGCAAAAATAGGATCGTCACCAAGGACGAGCGCCAGCCCCTCTATAAGACCGTCGCTTGTCCTACTGCCCCAATAAGTCCATTTATTGTGACGACTGCCGAAGCTGTTGTCTATCGCACCGTCGGGAAGCAAAAAATACAGATGCGAACGCAGTATATCGGAAAACTCTTCCCTGCGCTCTCCGGTCAGATCGGCATAACGCAGGAGCAGAGGGACCGACTCTTCAAGCGAATATCCCATATCCACCGTATGGCTTCCGTCGGCGTTGTTCATAGGGTATCTCTCACCGTAGAGCAGCCCTTCCCCGTCTATGCGCGAAAGAGCGCCGTCGAGCCATTGCTTTGAGCATTCATAGTATCTTCGGTCTCCGGTCAAGCGCCACGCCATCGCCAATTCCGTGGCAAATCCGCAGTAATAATTCGTGACAGGCTCAAATCCCTTGCGTTCCCGAAGAGTTGCTACCGCGTCCGACATACGCACAAAAATGCGCATCCATTTGTCTTTGTACCGTGTGGGAAGCCTGTCCCCGAAGCGAAGCAGTGCCTCGCCTATAGACAGCGCGGAGAAAGCACTCGTTCCAAACCATCTGTTCGTGATATCGTTATACCAAAGCCCGTTACAAAGCTCTTCGTTTGACTTAAGATTATATTCCGACCAATCGATAAGGCGGTCAGCCTCCCTCAGATAATGCACGTCCCCCGTTCTGTCCCACAGCACCGTCAGCGGAAAGCAAAGATCGGCTATCCGCCCGTGAATAACGTGGCAGGCAGGACAAAGCAATCCTCCGTCCGTGTACGGAGTTTGTGTGTTGACCTGATAGGTCAAAAGAGTATCACACCATTCCTTGCATAATCTAAAGGCTCTTTCCCTCATATCCATAAGCTATCTTTCTCCCCCCCGGCATAAATACACCTTATAAAAGTCGCTCGACCTGCAAAAAACAGCCCCTTGCGCGGCTCGAGCAACAGCCGTGCCGCGATAAAATACCAAAGCGGACGTTCAATACCTTAGGTAAAGAGCATCCGCTTCTTTGTTTGTATCAGATCAATCCGTTTCGGATACTTTCTTTTCGTGATCGAGTATCGTACGGTGCTTCTTCGCGCTGAACGGAATGTATCCGTATTTCTCCGTTTCTATACTCATTCCGTTGCGTCTGAGTCTTTTCTCAGCCCAATCCTTCACTAATGAATAGATGAATGCAAACAGCGGTATTCCGAGCAGAAGTCCCCAAAATCCGAAAAGACCGCCCATAATGACTATGGCAGAAAACACCCACACGCCGGCAAGACGGTGTTGAGAATGTCCGCGGTTGAGCAAAGGCTCGAATATCCTGTCGTCAAGCAACTGCACCGCGACCATGACTATGGCAAATCCGATAGCATATCTAAATCCGAGGAACAGCATCATAACCGAGCAGATGACGATACCGATGGTAGGACCGATAAACGGTATCAAGGCACTCAGACCGATTATCAGAGCAAGCAGAAGCGCGTACTTGTTGCCGATGATGAGCAGTCCGATGAACGTGATAAAAGCGACAATAAACGAATCCAGCACCCGAACGATTATATAATCGCGGAAGATATTCTTGGCTTTGCTCACGAGCCATGCGCATCTTCTGTACGCTCTTGCCGGGAGCCAAGCGTGCGCCATACGGTCAAATGTACGCAAAATGGCGTTCTTGCTCACGAGAAAATACACCGAGATGATCATTCCGAGAAGGATATTCTTAAGCTCCATCAGAATATTGATGGTAGACGAGAATATCGACGGCAGAGCGTCCGAAAACGCGGCGGTAACAGCCTCGCCTATCCGCTCGAGCAACGCCTGCACCTCGTCCTGCGTTGCCGAATTTTTGGTCTTAAGAACTGCCGCAAACGGATCGTTCAGCGAATCGGCGATAACGAAGTCGGTCACATTCATTCTCAGATCGCTGTTGACGTCGTAGTATAGGTACGCTCCGGTGTCTCCCGAGCCGCGAACTGTATCGACCGCCCCGGCGACCGCGTTACGTATCGCGACCAGATTTCCGGACAGCTGGGATGAAAAGTCTCGGTATGCGACCGATATCTGCGGCACGAGGAACACGACGCACAGCATTATCAACGCAAGCACAAGTACGTATACCAGAATTATACAGAGTATATGCTTCAACGTCTGACGGCGTTTTTTCCATTTCCCGAATATCTTCTTCTCGAAAAATCTCACCACAGGCGTCAAAATAAATGCGATAGCAAACCCGTATATAAGAGGACTTACCACGGAAAGCACGCTCAAAAGCACCCTTTGGATGACCTGTACATTCAGCCCGAGCATCACGCACGCCACATAAAACAGCGCCACGAGAAACACGTACACGCATACCGTCCAGCCGTTCTGCGTCGGCTGAAAAAAGCGCTTTTTCTCGGTATCCTCCGACGTTCCAAGCTCGCCGCCGGTCTTGTTTTCAGTATCTTCGTTCAACTTTTAACAGCTCCCTTCCGTTCGGACTGAGTGTCACTGCACGTCACTGCACGTCACCAGCGCCCTCGCATTTTTCCTCGGATACAGACTCGGCAGTCTCGGCTCCGTCCGCGCCGTTTCCCTCCGGTCTCGGTGTGGCTCTCGCCGCCTGACGCGACTTTATCTTTGCGTCTGTCTTTGCATTTATGAGCGACGCAAACACGGCAAAGAGCGGAACGCCTATCACCATTCCGATTATACCGAACAGCCCACCCATTATCGTAACGGAACAGATGACCGCGATGGCGGAAAGTCCCGTAGACTCACCGATTATCCTCGGAGCGATTATGTTACCGTCGATCTGCTGTACCACCAGCACGATCACGACGAACCATATCGCCTTTATGGGGCTTGAGATAAATATTATAAGACAACTCGGGATAGCACCTATGAACGGACCGAATATCGGTATCATATTGGTAAAGCCGCACACGACGCTGACGAGCGGAGCGTACGGTATATTGAATATCGAAAGTATGATGAAAAACTCGACGCCGACGAGTATGGAGTCAAGAAGAGTTCCGAGAAGATAACGTCCGAACGTCCTGTCGGTAAAATGCACGAAAGCGGCGAACGCACTGTATCTTTTCTCGGGAAGAAGCGCATGCAGGAGCTTTCTGAGCTGAGCCGTGACCAGCTCCTTTGACGCGAGAAAATACACCGAAAACACGATACCGAGCAGTATATTTTTCACCTGAACGATAAGGCTGTTTACAAACGACAGTATATACGGAGAAAAAGCCGAGAGCAACTCGGAAAGCGATTCAAACAGCTGAGACAGCGGCTGTGAGAGTGCCGAAAGATCGATATACCCAAGGAGCTTCTGAAGTATCCCGCCGAGCCACGGAGACGTCGAGGAGATACTGTCCACCCACTCCTGAAGCGAATTTGCATAAATTATCAGATTGTTCTGAAGATCGCTGAAGCTACGCGCAAGCTGAGGGACCAGCGCATACACCAAAAGGACTATCAATGCAAAGAACATGGAATACGAGAGTATCATACCGAACGCACGTCTCATCGCCTTGTTCTTAAGCTTGCGGAACACCCTTTTTTCAAAGAGCTTCAACAACGGATTTATGATATAAGCTATCGCCGCGCCGTAAAAAATAGGCGCAAGAACGTCGAAGCATTTCCCAAAGAACGCCACGACGCTCCCGGAGTATACCCCAAGAAATATACAGAATATGATAGCGGCACCGACTATACAGGCGTATATCGCCAACGTTGTATAATGCTTGTTCCAGTTTATCTTCATGCGACATCCACGCCCTTTCCCTACCTCGGAAGTATTGCATTCCGCGGCGCGGATACCGCCTCGGAGCAACCTTCGTTTAAGACGCCAAAGCGTCGTCTAATAAAATTATATACGGAAAACAGATGTATGTCAACAGCTGAAGCGCACAAATTTAATAATTTTTTGTAAACGCGGCGGAAAGTAATTGAAATCGACAAAGCTTTGTGATAAAATATACCCGTGACCGTATGTACGGGATCCAAAAGCCGAAAGGAGAGCTGTCGCCCGAGCGAGAGCCGCAAGCGCATAAAATGTACCGAAGCTATAAGCATCCGTTACCGGAATTTTTAGTGCAATACGAGCAGTATATGCGAGTGATCAAAAACCGTGCGGAAAGGACCGTGGAGCAGTACGAAAACGATATCGTGCTCTTTCTGTGCTTCTATAAGGCCAAGAACGAGGGGCTGTCCACGCTCCCCGACGATCATAACAACGTCGATATCTCCGATATGGACGTCACCTATCTCTCGCGTGTTCGCCCCGAGCACATATACGAATTTCTCACCTACGCCGCAAACGAAAGAGGCAACCGCGCGACCGCACGCGCAAGGAAGCTCACCGCGCTGAAGTCTCTTTTCAAGTATCTGACGGTCACCTCACATCTGCTGAAGGATAACCCGGCAAAGGACATCGACTCCCCTCATACAAGAAACGCTCTGCCGAAATTTCTTTCGCTTGAGGAATCACTCGAACTGCTGAACGCCGTAAAGGAAGATACATCATCAACCACGCGCGAACGCGATTATGCGATACTTACACTCTTTCTAAACTGCGGACTCCGTCTCTCGGAGCTGTGCGGCATAAGCCTTAACGACCTTGACCGCGAGCTTACGAGCGTGCGTATACTCGGAAAAGGCTCAAAGGAACGGATGGTATACCTGAACGATGCCTGCTCATCCGCCATAAGAGCGTATCTTCCGGTGCGCGCTCAGGATGAACAGATCAAGGATAAGAACGCGCTTTTCATAAGCTCCCGTCAACACAACAGGATAAGTAAAAAAACAGTGCAATGGCTGGTAAAAAAGTATCTGGACGCGGCAGGTCTCGGGCAAAAGCACTATTCCACGCACAAGCTCCGCCACACGGCGGCGACTCTTATGTACCGCACGGGCAAGGTGGACGTCCGCGTGCTCAAGGATATACTCGGACACGAACAGCTGAACACCACGCAGATATATACCCACGTAAGCGACGAGAGCATGCGCGAAGCCATGACGGAAAATCCGCTTGCCTCCATAAGCGCAGAGCCGCCTCGAAATGGCGCTGTGCAAGGCAAAGACGGAAAAAAATAACGACCGCCAAAAACAAAATACCTCGGCATAACTGCCGTCCCGTGTATGATGACACAGGACGGCAGTTATGTGATTTTTGGGGGCATTCGACGTTTTTCGCGCCAAAACGAAAAGATCCAAGAAAAGAAAGGGATATGAACGATATGAAAAAGATGGTATACAGGGCACTCACCGCATTCTCCCCCAAGCTCACCGTAAGAGTAATAGCCGCGGCGCTCTCTCTTCTGATATGCGTAGGCGTTCGGCAGGTGGCGGACAGCGTAAACGGCATTCCGGCGGATAACGGCAACCCGGACGTTTCCGATAACATCGGAAAAACCGACGTATCGGAGCGTGACAACGGCTCCGACACCGAGAATAACGAAGCTACCGACGCTGTCAGACCGATATTCAACGAGCTTGCGGCAGAGGACGTCGAAGGAATCGTATCGGCAGATGCAGCTATGACCTGCAATATCACGAAAGACGCGGTAATTTGCCGAAAAAACGCACACAAAAAGCTTCCCGCAAACGCAGTTTTGACTCTCGCCGCGGCTTTGACCGTTATGCAGTCGGTAAACGAAGGGACGACCTCTCCCTCCGAGCGCGCGGTCTGCCCTGCATCTGCGGCAAAGCTACCGTCGTATCAAGCCACCTCACACATCATCTCCGTCGGTCAGTCCCTCAGCGTATCCGAGCTTATGCGATGTATGCTCTGCGCCGAGCCGCAGGTATTCGCTTACGTTCTGGCTATACATATCTACGGAAGCGAGCAAGGTCTCCTCGAAAAAATGAACGCCGGCATCTCCGAGCTTGGAGCAAAAAACACGGTGCTCACCTCTCTTTCCGACCTAAGCTCACAGAGCACCACGGTGTACGATTGCGCGGTAATTCTCCGAGAATTTTTGAATATTCCCGAGCTTTTATCTATGCTCTCATCGAGCGACGCTATCGTCATCGCCTCAAACGGAAGCGCGTGGAACGCGGTAACGCTCTGCAACAGATTTTATTCCGAATGCTGTACACAGTCTCAGGCACGCGCCGACGGTATACTCGCCGGATACTTTTTCACCGTAGGCTCGGCCGAGTACGTCTATATGGTGTTCGAAAACCGCTCGGAAAGATATATCACGATAGTAGCCGACGCTTTGACAGGATACGCCGACGCCCTCGTGCTCCGCTCGCGCGTCTAAGTCTCCACTGCCCGTTTCACGCGGCAATTCCCCGAGAAAAACAAGATCGCATACTCGCGATCATCTCCCGGTAACACACCCGGTCATTTAGAACGCGGACGCGATCTGAACGCAAGAGCGGCGATCAGACCAAAGCTCATAGCCGCCGTGATGCCGGCTGAAGCGGCAGTGAGACCTCCGCTGAGAGCACCGATCAGACCTTTTTCATCCACAGCCTTTCTGACACCCTCGGCAAGCGTATGACCAAAGCCGGTAAGCGGTACGGTCGCGCCGGCGCCGGCAAATTCGACTATCGGGGCGTATATCCCGATACCGCTAAGGATAACGCCGCTGACCACGTATGCAACGAGTATCCTCGCCGGCGTAAGCTTAGTCTTATCTATCAGTATCTGAGCGATCACACAAAAAACGCCGCCGACCGTGAACGCCTTTACATACTCAAGCAACATATCCGTAAAACCACACTCCTTCGTTGTATCCCCGTCTCTCGCCGCGGCTCTATTCTGCGGTAAGATGAACGAGATGTCCTATACCCGCTATGCTCTTTCCTTGCTGTAGCATAGAGGGACTCATGAGCGCACCCGTGGCTATCAGCAATACGTTTTTTATCTCACGTCTCTTGAAACGGTCGCATATATAACCGCCGAGAACCGATGCACTGCAACCGCACCCGGAGCCGCCGCTGTGCGTGTCTTGCTTTTTGCGGTCGTATATCAAGATGCCGCAGTCCGAAAAATTACCGCCGAGCTTAAGCCCCTCCTCGCAAAGCAGTTCGCGACATATCGCGTTCCCTTCATACCCGAGATCCCCGGTCAGTATCATATCGAACTCCTCGGGAGACCTTCCGCTCTCGATAAAATAATGCAGAATAGTATCAGCCGCCGCCGGAGCCATAGCCGCACCCATATTGTTCGCGTCGGTGATACCCATATCAACTATCCTTCCGGGCACAGCCTCGGATATCCTCGGCATACCGTCAAGGCTGACCGATTCACCGAGCGCATTGGTATATGCGTCGTCACTGCCCAATATGAACGCACCTGCGCCGGTCACCGTCCACTGCGCAGTGGGCGGACGCTGTGAGCCGTATTCGAGCGGAAAGCGAAACTGACGTTCAGCCGAGCCGTTGTTCGACGATACCACAGCCGCCACCCTCGAAAAAACTCCGCGATCCACGGTAACGGACGCAAGTATCATAGCCTCCGCAACGGTGGAGCAAGCCCCGTACAGACCGAAGAACGGTATACCGAAATCGGCAAGCCCGTACGAAGAGCCGGTGCATTGGTTCATAAGATCTCCGGCAAAAACGGCATCTACCTCTTCCGGACGCGCTTTGATCTTTGACAGAGCAAGATTGAGCGCAAGCCTTTGCATCTCGCTCTCCGCCTGCTCAAACGTGCTCTTACCATACATATCACTGTCATCGTGGATATCAAAATATCCGCCCAACGGTCCTTCGTGCTCCTTTTTCCCTACCGCAGTCGCGGCGCATTGCAACCTCGGCTTGCAGAGGAAACGCATTATCCTCTTGTTCAATTTTTAAAACACCTGCCCTTCGCCGCGGTAATTCCCCGAGTTTACCGCATTTGGCTCTTTATCACAACAGAGACGTTCCTCATAATAAAACCGCATCCCGACATCGATACGCTCACGCCGCCGCGAGTGTCCATATCCAATATATCACCCCGTATACGACCGAAGCGAACGTGCCGTAAAGAATGACCGGTCCCGCGATGGAAAACAGCTTTGCACCAACGCCAAGCACCCAACCCTCAGCCTTTGTATCTATGGCAGGCGCGACCACGGCATTTGCAAATCCGGTGATCGGGACCAGCGTACCCGCACCTCCGAATTTGGCAATATCGTCAAACACATCCAGACCGCTCAGCAGTATGGCTAAGAATATCAACGTGACCGAGCAGAGCGAGCGCGCGATCTCATTACTCATTCCGACAAAAGCATATAACCTCAATAGCCCCTGACCGATACAGCATATAAGCCCCCCGACCAAAAACGCCGCGGCACAATCGCGCAGAACAGGCGATGAGCTTGCGTGCCTCTCGGTATACTTTTTGTACTCCTCTTTCGTTTTGTTCATTCGCTATCCTCCGCATAGACTTCGTTTAAAAGGATTATTTACCGTTTATACAAAATTATTCACTCACCACCGTACAATAACAAAATAGTTTTCTCTGCGAGAAAACTCGGCGTAACAAGGCTCCGCCATCGTTACGCGCCAGCTTTTCGAGAAAAGCTGGGCAAAAGCTTCTGTATAGCTTCGCGGCGTGAACAGGACATTTCATCTGTAGGGAACGGCAATTTGCCGTTCCGCAAAATTGCATACGCGTTTAAACAGAATTTCGAGAAACGATGGTACCCCTTGAGCCTTCTCCAGCGGGAGAAGGGGGACCGCGATAGCGGTGGATGAGGTGTCATACACTTCGAAGGCAAGCCTTTGAAGTGTGGCTTACACAGCTCCGCTGTGTAAGCGCTAAGATGTAAAGCTTTTTCTATTCCCGAAAGCAAGCGTTCAACTGCGGCTTACACAGCTTTGCTAAGATGTAAGCATTAAATTAAATTCCGTGAATAAGCCGTCCTTCCGCATTTGTTACCTGCGTACGCGTTTACACGAATTTTACTTCAAAATATCGGCGTACCCCTAACTGCCAAAACTCCTCGCCACTTTAGTGGCGAGGTACGCCAGCTTTTCGAGAAAAGCTGGGCAAAAGCTTCCGAGTAGCTTCGCGGTGGAAATGGATATTTCATCACCTTTTTCTGTGTTCGCACTAAGCACCGTAGGCTCCCTTGTGTAAAGGGAGCTGGCGCCGAAGGCGACTGAGGGATTGTAA
>CAZMWM010000014.1:0-26276 GCA_964570105.1 uncultured Lachnospiraceae bacterium
TTTTCGATAAATGTGAGCATATCGACATATTCATCTACCTTTTTGAGTGATGCGTTGGAGAGCGAACGGAGCTTTTCGTAAAGCTTTTCGTATCCATCGCATACGGCGTGGGAGGAAGGCTCCGGATCTACGGACATTGGTATATCGGAGAAACCCATAAGGTAATCCGCTGAAACGTCATACAGCTTCATAAGCTCGGATATAACGTCAGGCGAAGGAGCGGATGAGCCGTTTTCGTAACGCGAAAGCGATTTATCCGTGACATCCGTCAAAGCCATGACCTGCTCCTGCGTAAGTCCCTTGCGCTTACGGGCATATCTGAGACGTTTGCCGAATGACGTGGCAAAGCGCTGCTTTTCGGTATACTGTGTTTCCGACGGTACGCGCTTTACTCCGGACGGTATCTCAAGCTTGGTAAGCAACGGACATTGATCAAATGCTTCTTTCTCGATGAGCTTGACCGTACGCGGTACCGTGAGCTTCTCGAGACGTCTGCAAAGACAAAAAGCGCGTTCTCCGATAGTTTCCACGCTTCCGTCCGACGGGATAGTACAGTACGAGGTGCCTTGTATCAGTTTTTTAGCGGTGATATCCACTATACATCCGTTGTAACTGCGGTATATCGGATTATTGGCTGATACGGTGATATTTCTTAGGCTGTCACATCCTCCAAAGACCGTAAGCCCGAGTTTTTTAAGGGTGGAGGGAAGTGTTACACTGTGCAACGAGATACAGTCGGCGAATGCGGATGTGCCTATTTCTATTACTCCCTCCGGAATACTGATAGCCTGCAATCCCTCGCAGAATGCAAATGCATGCGGAGCGATGACGGTGACCTCACCGAACGCCGGGATCTTACTTTTCACCGTACCCCTTATAAGCTTTTTTGAGCTTGTCTCTATAAGGCAGTTATCTGTACAGTGGTACACCGGATCTCCAACGTCAACGGATATGTTTTCGAGTGCAACGCAATCACTGAATGCGTTTTCGTCAATGCTGACTACGGTATTCGGAATAGATACAGAACGGATATAGCTTCTTCTTAAGCACTTGTTTTCATGATCGAAACTCGTAAAGGCGCATGCGCCGATAGCGCGTACTCCGTCGGGTATCTTTACTTCATCGGAAGAGCCGTGATATCTTATCAGTACGCCGTCTTGTATGTCAAAGCCGTTATTGAGCATATATTCGATCCATCCTTTCTTTGATAAGGTGGTAGAGCTTACACTTTAATTATACATTTTGTTCAGCTGTATTTCTATATGATTTTATGAACTTTGTTCGTTTTTGCCCGCGGGCGTATAATTCAGTATAAATATACCTGAACAGACAAGCAAAAGTGTGACGATAAGATTTGGCAATGAAACATTACTGTTCTCACTCAGCATCAGGCTTGAAAGTATGACACCGAATATCGGTGTGGTAAAATTAAATATCGAGACCTTCGAGACGGGATTATATTTGAGAAGTATCCCCCACAGCGAATATGCCACCGCGGAAAGTAATGCAAGATATATAAGTATTGTCACTGCCTTGATACCGGTTATGCTTACTCTGCCTCCGAATGCCAGTCCTATCGCGATCATGACCGTGCCGCCGAATATGAATTGGTATCCGCTCAGTACGACCGGATCCTCGTATTTGGAAAATCTTTTGATAAGAATGGATGAAACTGCTGACGACATTGCAGAGAAGAGGACAAAGCAGTCGCCGTTAAAATTCATATCAAAGGTCAGACCGTTCAGGTTTACTATCACGATACCCGCAAAGCCGAGCAGACAGGCAAATATCTTTTTAAATGTTATGCGTTCCATTCTGAATACCGTACCGGATATCAATATCGCGAAGAAAACACTGCATCCGCTGGCGATCGTACCTTTAACACCGCTTGTATTCGAGAGACCTATATAGAAGAATATATATTGCAAGATCGTTTGAAAGCTGCTCAGTACCGCTATTCTTGGGATATCCGCAAACGTCGGGCGAAGAAAGCGTTTCCTTGCGATGCTGAATAAGAGCACTGTGAATATACCGGCAAGGGTAAATCTCATCCCTGCAAAGAGTATGGTGGACGGAACATTATTATCGGGGAGCATCAATTGATAGCCGAGCTTAATGAACGGGGTTGCGCTTCCCCAAAGCGCACAACAAAAAACGGCTGTGAGTACGACTAAGGGGGTAAATGTAAACGGTTCTTTTATCCTGTGTAGCTTCATAGTAGTTATTCTCCGTGTTTTTTGTAAAAATACAACAATAAAGCTCCACCTGACAGAAAGCTTGGCAGGTGGAGCTAAGGTCAGTCCGACTTAAAGCTGACTTGAAGAAAACGTTATACGGAAGGTTATATCCGAAGCGTTGTAGCTATCGGTACCGATTCCGAAGAGGATATCGGCGTCTGCGTACGCCTTACACGTACCCACATTTCCGTTTATACGTTCGCCGTCGAGCCACAGTGCGGCATCCCCGTCCGGCGTGAGTATCTCTACTGTGATCTCACCGTTAGTGGGAAGGGTATAGACGAAGTATACGTAAGTATCGCCACCGGCGTAGCTTACCGTATAGGTGCTTGCGGCTTCGATGACATAAGGCGTACCGTAAGTGCCTTCACCGTTTTCAAAGGTGTCAACTACATGATAAGAATCGGGAGTAAATTCAAGCTCGAAGCTGATGTCTCCGGCGCTGTAATCGGTATTTGCTATACCAAATACCACTTTCATATCGGTCCACCCGCGCAAACTCTCTTCCGCATTGGCGCTTGCGTTACCGTCAAACCAAAGCGATACGCCATTCGGTACCTTTACAGTGAGAATTCCGTTGGCAGGGAACTCAAAGCTAAACCAAAGATAACTGTCGCCACCTTCGTGATGCTCGGTATATTTACCGGAGGTGCCTACAACGAAGGGAAGAGCTTCGGTGCCGTTGCCTTCAAAGCCGTTTGCCGATACGCGCGTACTGAGAGCTACGACTGCGACGCGCTCGGAATTGAACGTGTATCCGTCACTCGAGGAAACATAGCCTTCGGGAGCAGACACTGTTACGGTATACGAGCCTTCGGGCTGTGAGAATACCGCGGAGCCGTTGGAGTCGGTCCTGAGATACTCCACCGTCTCGCCGTCTTTCTTGAGGAACACGAGGACACCGGAAAGTGCGGTTCCGTCGCTCGCCTGTACTTTTACGGTATAATCAACGGGAACTACCGGAGGCGGCTGGATCTCTTGCTTTTGAAGCTCAATGATAAGAGTATTAGATGCGTCAAAACTGTAAGCAGTCGTATCGGCTATATAGCCTTCCGGGGTAGTGACCGTTATGGTGTAAGTGCCTTCGGGCTGTGAGAACACCACGAAACCGTTGGAGTCAGTCGTGAGAGACTGTACCGTCTCACCATCCTTCTTGAGGAATACGATGACACCGGAAAGCGCGGTGCCGTCGCTCGCCTGTACTTTTACGGTATAATCAACGGGAACTACCGGAGGCGGCTGGATCTCTTGCTTTTGAAGTTTAATGACAAGAGTATTAGATGTGTCAAAGCTGTAAGCAGTCGTATCTGCAATATAGCCTTCGGGAGCGGTAACATTTACGGTATAGTTGCCTTCCGGGGCGGTGAACGAAGCGACACCGTTGGCATCCGTGCTTATCACCGTGTCGATAACATTTTCACCCGAGAAGATCTTAAGTTCAACTCCGGAAAGCGGATCACCGTCCGTGTTCTTTACGGTAACGGTGTATGTCACATTTAAAATGTCGACGGGCTTCTTATCCATAATTATATCGACCGAGGAGCCTTTTCCGAAGCCGTACTTTATCGGATTGGGTTTATAATCCTCGGGAACGGTGATAGTGGCGTAATAACCGTTACGCTTCTTGGCTTCAAAGGAGGCTACGCCCTTGGAGTTCGTGCTTCCTTCGTCCAACTGATCGCCGTCAAAGCAAAGCTGGACCTTCATCCCGGATATCGGTGTTCCGTCCGGTGTTTTGACATTAACGGTGTATGTAACATTGGTACTGCAGGAGATCGCAGATACCGTACAAAAAAGCATTATAAGGACGAGAAAAACACTGGTCAATCTTTTTATTTTGATCATAGTAACCTCCGATGTGTTTATGACTACAGCGCTGTGCGCACTCAAATTTACTTTAATTATATCATTTTATTAACCGTTTTGCAATATCTTCATCCGAAAAAAGATGTAAAAAAAAATCAAACTCAATGTTTTATAACTATGAATATTCGCCGCGGCTCGTATTGCGCGGCGAACAATGAGTTTTTTATCTCCGTCGGTTGACATTTTAACAAAAGAGTGCTATAATATCAACGTAATACCTGTAGCGAAAGGAGGGGGACGGATGAACACACGGATCTCGGAACTGATGCGCGGAATATCTGACGGGTGTTGCCGTAAAGGACAAGCTTTGAACAGAGCGCTCCTCGTGATTTTCTACCTTCTGCCGTTGGGATGTGGCATTATCGACGGGGGATATCTGAGCGCACTTTCCGTGATATATATCCTCGGGATCGTATATTTTTCATTTTACAAAGAGTTCGTCTGTCTGTATCCCTTATTCTTTTTATTTTATTCTCAGCTTATCGCTCCGGGTGGGATAGTGGTATATCGGGTATATACCATAGTGTTTATCATACGCACATTGCTTTCCCTTGTGCGTCGCCGCCCTTCGTTGAGCCTTGCTCGTGGCGGAATATTGCTTTTGCTTGCTCTTTCTGCGCTCGTACTTCGGATATACGGCTATCCGTTGGCTTTGGGTGCGGCTATCGATATCTGCTTTGCCTGCTGTTTTTTGTTTTCGTTTGATGGAGATGACGGTACCGTTTCCGAATTTTTCGTATTTTTTACGTTTGGTGTCGTGATCTCCGCTGTGTCGGGATTTTTGCTCTCAAGTATTTCGGATGTGATAGCGTCTGAAAACGGAGCTGATGTACTCAGGTACTCAGGTACGCTCGAGGATCCGAACTATTTCGGTTTTTTTCTCAATGCCGCCATTGCGGTCGTGTTTCTGCACCCGTTTTTTAAAAGATTACCGTTCAAGCTCGTCTCACTATGTGTACTGTTCCTTGCGATCCTTGCTTCCGGCAGTACCACCGCGCTGTTATGCAGTATATTCACCGTTGCCGTCTGCTCTGTGTTCCTTATGAGAATGAAGCGTTTCAAGCTCGGCGTTGCGGTGACCGTGATCGTGATAGCGGTCATCGCGATACAGCTGTTGATGCTTGCTCAGGACAGCGAATGGACGTTTATCTCCACGGCGAGCGCGAGGTGGCAGGAAAAGCTCGGAAATATAGCATCCGGCGATCTTTCCGAGTTTACGACGCTCCGAGTCGATATTTGGAAAGAAAATCTGCAAAAATTCTCTGAGCAGAGCGTATTTCAAAAGCTTTTCGGCGGAAATTATATCACCGCCGTCGGATATGACGAGTCACGCTTTACGAGCGTTTCTCATCAGGAATATCTGGATATAATGCTGTGTATGGGCGTTTTTGGACTGATGTTTTTCTTGTGCTGTACGTTTTTTACGTTACGCGAAGCTTTTTCGAATATCAAACGGGCACCGGAGATCGGATCTATACGCGTGGTTTTCAAGTTGATATGGTTGTTTTACGGCTTCGTGATCACTATGTTCCTAAACACCCGTTTCTATATCTTATTCCTGATTTGAGATCTGCGACATTGTGGAAACACCGCCGGGTATACAACGGCGGTATATGAAAAGATCTGCACAAGGAGGACTTTGCTGACGCAAAGGCTTTGAGTTCAAGCTTATGGATAATATAACGAATGCGCTTGCGGAATTTGCATATCAGCTCAGATTTGATACATTGCCCCAAAGCGTCAAAACAGCCGCTACGGAGCTTACGCTCGATTATTTTTCCGCGTGCTACGCAGGAATGAAGGTGAATGTCGGCTTCAATAGTGCTGTGGCGGAGATATTATGCGACCGAGGCGGTAAGGAGGAGGCAAGTGTCATTCCCGGCAGTGGGATAACAAGGCGGCTTCCTGCGGAGAGCGCCGCTTTTATGAATGCCGTCTACGCTCACGGAGCAGATATGGATGACGGAAACCGCAAGGCGATGGGGCATATAGGTGCACACGTCATATCAGCCGTACTCGCCATTGCCGAAGCAAGGGTATCGGAGCTTGGAGTGGCGATACCCGGCGAGGAGCTTCTGTCTGCCGTGGTGGTCGGATACGAGGTGTTTTGTCGCGTGGCTTACGCGGCTCAACCGGGGCTTGTACGCAGAGGATTTCATTCGACCGGTACCGCCGGGGCTATCGCGTGTGCGGCGGCGTGTTCGCGGCTTGCCTCACTGTCACGCGAGCAGATATACTGCGCTATGTCATTGGCGGCACTTCAGTCCGGGGGGCTTCTGATAGTCGCCGAAAGCGGGCAGGAATGTAAGCCGCTAAATCCGGCGAACGCCGCGCGGATAGGGATATTTTCCACTCGGCTTGCTCGAAGAAACGTTTCGGCTCCGCTTTCTCCGCTCGAAAGCGAGAAGGGCTGGCTTCACGCGATGACCGACTCTCCCTCTCCTTCGGTCATAACGCATCGGCTCGGAGAAGAGTATGCGATCTGTGAAAGTTACGTAAAGCCGTATCCGTCGTGCAGACATACTCATGCGCTCATACAGTGCGCGATCGCTATTCGTCAGCGGATGGTACAAGCTCTCGGAGACGGAGCAGTCGACTCGGTTAGCCTGATAACTGCTCACATCTATCCGAATGCCATAAATGTTGCCGGCTCCGTCGTGATCCCGAGATGCAATGCTGATACGAAATTTTCACTGCATTACGCGCTCGCGTATGCACTTATCAACGAAAGCTTTGATCTGGCGGCTCTCAGGTACGACCGACAGAATATCAGGCTTGAGGAGCTTATCTCAAAGATAAAATTCGTTCCGGATCCTACGCTCGAGGATGCCGAAGGCGGAATACGAGGTGCGCGAGTTGAAGTGCTCGTCGCAAACGGAGAGCGGTTTTGTGAGAGCGTAAGTTTGCCAAAAGGTGATGCGTCAGCGCCGCTTTCGAGCCTTGAGCTTGAAGAAAAGCTCGAGACCTGCGCTTTCGGGATACTCACAAAAGCTCAAACAGATGCACTGAAAAGGAACGTAAGAGCGCTTGGTGATGTTGATTTCACGTCATTGAACGGGCTTTTTGAATAATACAACGTGTCAAAGGAAACGGTAGTATGGATACTGCGCTTTTAAGCATAATTATTTTTGTATTTTGCGTCGCGTTGTTCATTTGGGACAAGCTGCCGATGGCTACCTCGGCTATTATAGGCTGTGTACTTATGGTGGTGTTCGGTGTATGCAGCTTCAGCACTGCATTCGGACAGTTTGCCGGAAGCACAGTGATAATGCTCATAGGCGTGTTCGTTATGGGCACGGCTATATCCGAGAGTGGTGTTGCGCACAGGCTCGGTAGGCTTATAACACTTGCATCAGGTAAAAGCGAAAGGGCGTTCATCGCAGTCTCGTTCGCTATAGCTTTTCTGCTTTCGACATTCCTTACAAACGTTACCGTTCTTGCGATATTTATGCCGATAGTTCTTTCTCTTTCAAAAGAGCATTCGAATATTGATCCTCTTAATGTCATCATACCTCTGACGCTTGCGGTAAACGCAGGCGGAGTTACTACACTGGTCGGCTCTTCTCAGCAGATGACGGCGCAGGGACTGCTGATCGAGTACGGTCACGACGGATTCTCGGTCTTTTCCTTTACACCGTTCGGGGTATTGCTCGGAGTGGCTCTTCTCGGATATGTGCTACTTATCGGTTATCCGCTCGGTAAAAGGATATGGGGAGATAGAGAAGCGCGTGTTGAGGATCTCGGGTGGCAGAGCGCAGAGGATGAGCCTGATAAACGCAAAGCTGTGACGGTGTGCGTTATTTTCGCTCTTTCCGTGCTTCTTTATATCACTCGCCGCATACCCTTTACCGATATTACGGTAGAGCCTTATATGACATCGACGGTCGCTGCGCTCGCCTGCATCGTTTCCGGATGCATAACTCAGAAAAAGGCTATCGAAGGGATAAATTGGAACATAGTCGGAAGGCTCGGCGCTTGTCTCGGTCTTGCCAAGGCTTTAGGTGAAGCCGGCGGCACGGAGCTTATCTCGGGGGTGTTTATGCGAGCTTTAGGCTCGCGGTTGACTCCGCTTGCTCTGTTTGCTGTCATAACGCTCGCGGCACAGCTCCTAAGCCTTTTCGTCTCAAATTCTACGGCGATATCGGTCGCTCTTCTGATCGTCCTGTCGGTGTCATCCGAGCTTTCGCTCAATGTCCGCTGTTACGCAATGGGGATCGTGCTTGCCTCGAGCATGGGCGCAAGCTGTCCGCTTTCCGGCTCTACCTGGGGGATGTCTATGGCGGCAGGATACAGATTTCGTGATTATTTGAAATACGGCGCCGTTGCCGATATGCTTGCCTACGCCGTGATACTCGTATCCGTTCCGCTCATTATGGGATTGACAGTTTGAGCACGGAGCTTTACGGCTTTTAACGAAGTATTATTTGAGCAAGAAAAAACGGTATGACCGTTGTCCGAAAGGAGCATGCAGATGTACGGAGCGATAAATCTATACGCGTTGTTTCTTTTAAAAGACGACCGACGCTTATCGGATTATACGGTCGTCCTTTCGGGAAAGCGTCCGAAGGTGAAATTACACGAATTCAGGACGTTGCGCGGTCTGGTCGGACATTTACGCAGAAATAAAGCCGAGATCGGTGAGCTTGACGGATATCATTTTTCTTACGTGATACCAAAGATAGGCAAGGAATTTGATCTTTTGAGGATATCGGAAAACGCGGTATTGAACATCGAACTCAAAAGCGTAAACGTCGGTGAAGAAGAGATACGCGGACAGCTTGAAAGAAACCGTTATTACCTGCGGCACCTCGGTAAATGCGAGTATTTTTTCACGTACGTGCTGTCTGAGGACTGCTTTTATACGATGGATGATACCGTAGGTCTGAGAGGTGCCGATATATCGGAGGTGATGGAGGGGATAAGGGCTACAAATGATTTTTACCCGAACTCTCCCGATTGCTTTTTCGATCCGGATGATTATATATTTTCTCCGTCGGAGGATCCCGAAAGATTTCTTGAGGGCAGGTATTTTCTTACCCAGCATCAGGAATGGATAGAAAAACAGGTGTTCAACGGATCTTCTTCCAAAGATCGCGGTTGCGTATGTATATCCGGCGGTGGCGGAAGCGGAAAAACGCTTTTGCTGTACGATCTTGCTTTGAAAGCCTCGCGTATCGGAAGCTCATGTATCGTGAAAGCGTACGGTACTGAGGACGGAGCGATAGGCGAGGTGGATATATCGATACCGCACGGTGTTTCCGACGTGAGACGGCTCTCTAAGTACGATCACATATTTATTGATGATGCACATATGCTTCCCGAGGACGTGTTGGATGCCGTTTTGCGTACGGTGGTGGAAAACAGGAAAAAATGCGTATTATCGGTGGATGCGCTTCATCGACTGTCTTGTGTCAAACGTACCGCTAAGCTCATCGGAGAGATAAAAAAGCTTACCGGGTGCCGTGTATTCGAGCTGACTGACCGAATAACGGTGGATCCTGAGCTGTCCGCTTTTGCTTCGGTGCTTATCGACAGGAGCTATGCGTCCGATGTGCGCTATGATTACGGAAATGTAAAAGTGCTGTTTGCCTCTGATGCAAACGAGTATAAGCGCTTGAGCGAGTATTATCGGAACGGATGCTTTTCTGCGGATGAAGATGGTGAAAGGTGGACTGTGGTCACGCTTGACGGCGGTTACGCTTACGATGCTGACGGTAAGCTCGTTGCGCCGGGGCACAAAAACGGTGACGCTTTAATGGAACGCCTGATACTTAAAGACCTGCGAAATTGTGGCTCCGGACTTATAATAATCGTGAAAAAAAGTATGCGTCTGTTCAGACAGATATCGGGAATAATAACCGACGCACGGAGATGACGGAATGAAGGATAACGAAGAGAACGTCCACGCAGAAAACGAACGGGCGCTTGAGCTTGTGAGCCGTTTTTTGAATTTCATTCCGGACGGGATAGACGGGGAGATGCTCGCCTCGGTCAGCGTATCCGAGGATACGGAGCAGTACGCGTATTCTGCACTGATGGCTACGTTATGCGGTCTCGATCCGTTTCGGCACCGTGACGACGACGCACTGTTCAGAAATTATTTCATTCCGATGGTCAAAAAACAACACATTGCCGATTACCGTGAAAACGCATATTACAAGAATGTGATCGTTCCGGAGACCGTCTGCGGAAGGTGGCAACTGTGTAATAAAAAATATGCACCGTACGAGGCGTTCGTTTACGACGATATGGTGATAAGAGACAACGGTCGGCTCTTGCCGCGTATCGGGTATTTTTCGGAAGAGTTTTCTTTTCCGTGCGTATGCGAGGGCGGAAGGGAGTGGATGACCGTTACGCCGAACGAGATCAATACCATGGAGCGCCCGATATCCACGGCACGCGGAAACGTGTTGACCTTCGGTCTGGGATTAGGATATTACGTATATATGGTAGCCGAAAAGGATAACGTAACCACCGTTACCGCAGTTGAGCGCGACCGCGACGTTATAAAGCTGTTTTCCGACGTGATACTTCCGCAGATACCGAACAAAGATAAGATAAGGTTAGTCTGCGCGGATGCATTTGAGTTCGCGGACGCGCGACTTGCGGACGGTGAGTATGATCACGTGTTTACCGATATATGGCACGATGCGTCCGACGGACTTGAGCTTTACCAAAAGATGAAATGCCGCGAAGCTCTATGTCCCGACGCCGTATACGAATATTGGATAGAAAAAACGATACGCTGTTATATGAGAAACGGTTGAATTTATTCCCGACCGAAAGGATAGGTGTACGGTGATGGAAGGCATTATCGATCTTCATACACATATATTTCCCGATAAGATAGCCGAAAAGACGATCGGATATCTCGCAAAAAAGGGTGGGATCAGACCTTATTCCGATGGAACGGAAGCAGGACTTGTGAAAGCTATGGAGAAAGCCGGAGCCTCGCTTGCCGTGGCGCTTCCCGCTATCACCAAGCCCTCACAGTTTGACAGTGTTAATGCTTATGCCCAAGGTGTAAACCAACGTTACGAAAAAGAGGAAGTACGCATCCTCTCATTCGGAGGTATACATCCTGCTTGCGACGATATAGAGGGTAAGATGCAGGATCTTGCCAAGCGTGGATTTAAGGGTGTTAAGATCCATCCGGATTATCAAGGCGAATATATAAATTCTCCGGGGTATATGCGCATTTTTGAATGCGCGAAGGAAAACGGTCTCATAGTCGTGATGCACGCCGGGTACGATAACGGATTTCCGGGAGAGCCGGTCAAGTGTCCTCCGGCACTTCTCAAAAGCACGCTTGAGAAGGTGGATCACGGTAAGGTCGTCGTGGGGCATTACGGCGGACATCTGATGTGGGACGAGGTATACACCCAGCTGACGGAGCTTGACGTATATTTTGATACCGCGTATACACTTGGCGAGATAGACAGAGAGCTGTTCGTTAAGATACTTCGTGCAGTGGGAGACGATAGAGTCTTGTTTGCAACGGACAGCCCGTGGAGAGATATCGGAGAGGAAGCGGACATCCTGCGTTCTTACGGACTTGGAGCCGCGACCGAAAGAAAGATATTTCACGACAATGCAATAAAACTGCTCGGTCTGTGAGCTTTCGCGTGAGCGTATGGACACTTTTATATCGTCACGCTGTACGAAGCTATACGGAAGCCGAGCGGAAATGTTTATTATAAGCATTGAAATATCGAGGTATTCCTGATATAATACGTTAGGCTTGAGCTTGCGTATAATGTTATATTATTCTAATGCAGTAAGGAGCGGTATTGGTTATGAACAACATCCTTCATCTCAGGTACGCCGTTGAGATAGAAAAGACCGGCTCGATATCGAAGGCGGCGGAAAATCTGTTTATGGGACAGCCTCATTTGAGCAAAGCGATACGCGAGCTTGAAGCGTCGCTCGGAATAGTTATCTTCAAGCGTTCATCGAAAGGGGTAGCTCCCACGGAAAAGGGAAGAGAGTTTCTTTCCTACGCCAAGAGCATAATCGCGCAAATGGACGAGCTTGAAGCGCGTTACGGTAAGGGTAATGGCGGCTCCGAGGCTTTTGAGATAGCCGTGCCGAGAGCAAGCTATTTTTCGTACGTGTTCAGGGAATTTTTGAAACGTCCGGATTTTCCTAAAAACGTATCGGTGGATTGGCACGAGACCGATGCCGTCGGCGCTATGAACAGCGTATCCGACGGTGAAGTCAGCATCGCGGTGATACGTTACCAATCCGAATATGAAGAGTATTTTAAAAACTATATAGACGACAAAGGTCTGAAGGCGCGCGAGCTTCGTTCCTCGCATTATAGGTTGATAGCATCCGTAAACAGTAAGCTTGCAGGTCTTGCGAGCGTTTCAAGTGATGCGCTTGAGGATCAGACGGAGCTGGTACACGGAGATTTTCTTATTCCGACTTTTTCCGCCGCAAAGATGCGCAGATTAACGGAGAGTGCAAGCTCCAAAAGAAGGATATCGGTATACGAGCGTGCAAGTCAGCTTGAGGTGCTTTCGGATATACACGATACTTATATGTGGGTATCGCCTCTTCCGAAAACTACGCTGGAGCGTTATTCGCTTACCGAGATCCCGTATAGCGGAAGCAGTTCCTTGTTCAAGGACGTCCTTGTTTACAGAGAAGGGTATTCGCTGAACGATGCCGAAAGACTGTTTTTGAATATGCTCGACGAATACCTGAAAACGTCACGCGAACAGAATAGTAATGGATAACGGTATATCGATAAAAATATATCGGTATGCGATTTTGGTATCTTCACAAATCACAAAAAATGAGTTATAATCAAACCGTAAGATATCGGAATGCAGAGACGTAGCCATATTGCGTACTACTGCTTCCGCAAAGAGAAAGGAAAGATCATTATGGCAAGATTTACTTTACCGAGAGACATCTATCATGGCAAGGGCGCTCTTGAGGCTCTCAAGACGTTCAAGGGAAAAAGAGCTATCGTTTGCGTAGGCGGCGGAAGCATGAAGAAGTTCGGCTTTTTGGATAAAGCTATCGCATACCTCAAGGAAGCGGGTATGGAGGTCGAGCTTTTCGAGGGGATTGAGCCTGATCCTTCCGTCGAGACCGTTATGAAGGGTGCTGACGCTATGCTCAAGTTCCAGCCCGACTGGATCATTGCTATCGGCGGTGGCTCTCCTATCGACGCCGCTAAGGCTATGTGGATCAAATACGAGTATCCGGATTGCACCTTCGAGGATATGTGCAAGGTATTCGGCATTCCCGAGCTTCGCAAGAAGGCGCATTTCTGCGCTATCTCTTCCACCTCCGGTACCGCTACCGAGGTCACGGCGTTCTCCATAATCACCGATTACAGCAAGGGCATCAAGTATCCTATCGCTGATTTTGAGATAACTCCCGACGTGGCTATAGTCGATCCCGAGCTTGCGGAGACCATGCCCAAGAAGTTGGTCGCCCACACCGGTATGGATGCTATGACTCACGCAATAGAAGCATACGTTTCCACCGCGAACTGTGATTATACCGATCCGCTTGCTATCCATGCCGTCGAGATGATAATGAAGGATCTCGTACCTTCATATAACGGTGATATGGAAGCACGTGACCGTATGCACAACGCTCAGTGCCTTGCAGGTATGGCGTTCTCGAACGCTCTGCTCGGAATAGTGCATTCGATGGCACACAAGACCGGTGCGGCTTTTGAAAAGTACGGTGCACATATTATTCACGGCGCCGCAAATGCTATGTATCTTCCTAAGGTCATAGCCTTCAACGCCAAGGACGAGACTGCCAAGAAGCGTTACGGTGTGCTCGTTGATTACATGGATATCTGCGACAAAAACGCATCCGATGACGATAAGGTAGCCGCTCTCATAGCTTACCTGCGCAAGATGAACGACGATCTTAACATTCCTCACTGCATAAAGAACTACGGCGCGGACAGTTATCCTTGCGAGAACGGCTTCGTTCCCGAGGAGGTGTTCCTTGAGAAGCTTCACGATATCGCGGTGAACGCTATCGGCGACGCGTGCACCGGCTCCAATCCTCGCCAGCCCTCGGTCGAGGAGATGGAAAAGTTACTTAAGTGCTGCTACTACGATACCGAGGTCGATTTCTGATAAGGTAACTGCGGATAGCTATACCGTGAGCACAATGACTGACGCCTTATACGGCGCCGGTCATTGTGCGGTTTATCGGTATATTTTATGCGCGCTCTGTTCGGGGAGCAGAAGCCTTTGATAATAATACAAGCACTGTGAAAGGAATTTGATCTAATATGTACAAAATCGTAAACAAGGTCAGTTTAAATCCAACCGTTACTCTTATGGATATCGAGGCGCCGTTCGTTGCAAGAAAGGCTCAGCCCGGGCAGTTTATAATACTACGCGTCGACGAGGAAGGCGAAAGGATACCGCTCACCGTCGCCGGATACGACAGAGAAAAAGGCACCGTTCGGATAATATTTCAGATAGTCGGCGCTACCACCAAGGCACTCGACTGCAAAGAAAGTGGCGAATATCTTTCGGATTTCGTCGGTCCGCTCGGCGTTGCAACGCATCTCGACGGTCTTAAAAAGGTATGTATAGTCGGCGGAGGCGTCGGATGTGCCATCGCGCTCCCCATAGCTCAGAAGCTTAACGAGATGGGCTGTGAGGTCACCTCTGTCATAGGCTTCAGATCAAAGGATCTGCTTATCCTTGAGGATGAATTTAAGGCAGCCTCAAAGCGTCTTTACGTGATGACGGATGACGGCTCGTATGGCAGACAGGGAAATGTGTGCGTACCGCTCAACGAGATGTTCTCGGCAGGCGAGAGCTTCGATCAGGTCATAACCATAGGTCCGCTGATAATGATGAAGTTCGTCGTTGAGGCTACGAGACCTACAGGTATTCCGTGTACCGTATCGATGAATCCCATAATGATAGACGGTACTGGAATGTGCGGCGGCTGTCGCCTTACGCTTGACCGTAACAGCGAAAAAATAACCAAGTTCGCCTGTGTTGACGGTCCGGACTTCAACGGCTACGAGGTGGACTTTGACGAAGCGATGTCGAGAGGCGCTATGTACCGCGACTTTGAAAGACATGCATACGAAAAGACCTGTAATCTTTTCGCCAAGGAGGTTAAGTGATCATGGCTAATATGAGTGCGAAAAAAAATCCGATGCCCACACAGGAGCCTGAAGTCAGAGCACACAACTTTGACGAGGTGGCTATCGGTTATACCGAAGAGATGGCGATAGATGAGGCGCTTCGTTGCCTTAGCTGTAAAAATATGCCGTGCGTTTCCGGTTGCCCGGTGAACATTCACATTCCGGAATTTATATCAAAGATCAAAGAGGGCGATTTTGAAGGCGCTTATCAAATAATAAGCGAGACCTCATCTCTTCCCGCTGTCTGTGGAAGAGTTTGCCCACAGGAGACGCAGTGCGAGAGCAAGTGTGTTCGCGGTATCAAGGGAGAGCCTGTCGGTATCGGGCGTCTTGAAAGATTTGTCGCCGATTGGCACAATGCGCATACCGTTCCCGAGAAAACGGATATTTCCCAAAACGGACACAAGGTCGCCGTGGTCGGCTCCGGTCCTTCGGGACTTACCTGTGCAGGCGATCTTGCGAGAAAAGGATATAAGGTAACGGTATACGAAGCCTTACATACCGCAGGAGGTGTCCTTGTTTACGGTATTCCGGAGTTCAGGCTTCCCAAGTCGATAGTAAACCGTGAGGTCGAAAACCTTAAAGCTATCGGAGTGGATATCGAAACGAATATGGTGATAGGAAAGACCTTGACGGTAGACGAGCTGTTTGATGCCGGGTTTGAGGCTGTCTTTATAGGCTCCGGTGCGGGACTTCCCAATTTTATGGGTATTCCCGGAGAGGCTTATAAGGGAGTCTATTCGGCGAACGAGTTCCTTACCCGTTCAAATCTTATGAAAGCATACCGCGACGATCCCGTTACACCGATAATGAAAGGCGGTAAGGTGGCTGTCGTCGGCGGCGGTAACGTTGCTATGGACGCCGCGCGTACGGCGCTCCGACTTGGCGCGGAAAAGGTATATATAGTATATCGCCGTTCGATGGAAGAGCTTCCTGCGCGTAAGGAAGAGGTCGAGCACGCGATAGAAGAGGGAATAGAGTTCAAGCTTCTTAATAACCCCGTCGAGATACTCGGATACGAAAATCCGAACGATAAGCGCGATCCCAAAAACGGTTTTGTCACCGGAATGCGTTGCATACAGATGCAGCTCGGGGAGCCTGATGAAAAGGGACGCAGACGCCCTGTGGAGATACCGGGAAGCGAATTTGTGCTTGATGTTGATACCGTGGTGATATCAATAGGTACGTCACCCAATCCTCTTATCAAGTCCACTACTGCCGGACTTGATGTAAATAAGAGGGGCGGTATCATAGTTGAGGAAGCGACCGGCGCCACTACCAAGGAGGGCGTTTACGCAGGCGGTGACGCGGTAACGGGAGCCGCAACGGTCATTTCCGCTATGGGAGCCGGAAAGGTAGCCGCAAAGGCTATCGACGAATATCTCAGCAAATGATGTTTTGACAGTTGGGCGCGGGTGCGTGTCTGACCTCGTTGTATGAGGCGATAGCATTCGCGCCCAATGTTGACCGTAGCCACCCCGTCGGGTGATCGCGATCGTTACAGAAAGGAATTTCAGAAAGTGTCAAATCATATACCAGTACAGACGCTGCATAGGCTTCCGATCTATCTGAGCCTTTTAAAAAAACAACAAAAGTTCGGTATATTCAATATTTCGTCGGGCGCTATAGCGGCTGAGCTTGGCTTTGGAGAGATACAGGTGCGCAAGGACCTGGCGTCAGTGAGCAACGGAGGAAAACCGAGAGTTGGATATCTCATACGTGATCTGATAAATGATATAGAGTGCGCCTTGGGATACGGTAATATGAATAACGCCGTTTTGGTGGGCGCGGGAAAGCTCGGCAAGGCACTGATGTCCTACGAGGGTTTTCGTGAGTACGGGATAAATATAGTTGCCGCCTTCGATGCTTCTCCGGAAGTATACGGGAGTGAATACCTCGGTAAAAAGATACTTTCGGCGGATATGCTGAAGGAATACTGCGCAAGCTTTAAAATACGTATGGGAGTTATCACTGTGCCTGCGGAATATGCTCAGAGTGTGTGTAACAGTATGGTCGATGCAGGTATACTCGCGATCTGGAATTTTGCTCCCACACACCTCAAGGCGCCCGAAAATATAATGATCAAAACGGAAAATATGGCGGCATCGCTCGCAATGCTGTCAAAACATCTTGCAGAGCGTATCAACGCGGAATGAATTTGGATGATCCTTATAAAGAGCATTTGAAAGGAAGCCTTCGCTCGGACGAAGGCTGTGGTCTTATTTATGATATTCGTTCAGGTATGTGTTGGATCCTCGTGTCATATCAAAGGCTCGGAAGCGGTGGTCGAGCTTATGAAGAACGCTATCGAGAAAAATTCTCTTTCCGATGAGGTCGTGCTCATGGGAAGCTTTTGTATAGGAAAATGCAATCGAAACGGAGTCACGGTGCAGGTCGGCGACGACGTTTTTACGGGTATAAACACGGAAAATTTTAACGAGTTCTTCAACAAAAACGTTCTTCGCGCCGTCGAGGAACAACGGTGATACGTAAAAAACGCTTGGAGGGGCTATATGGCTGAGGTCATCAGATTAAAAAAATCAAATTGCAAGAATTGTTACAAATGTATTCGTCACTGCCCCGTTAAATCTATAAAGTTTTCGGGAAATCAGGCACATATCGTCGGTGATGAATGTATCCTGTGCGGACAGTGCTTCGTGATCTGTCCGCAGAATGCGAAGGAGATACTTGATGCAAGAGAGAAGGTCAAGGTCATGCTTGATAGCGGAGAGAAGGTCTACGTAAGCCTTGCTCCGTCGTTTATAGCAAATTACGAGAACGTTGGAATAAATTCAATGAAAAATGCCCTCTTGCAGCTGGGTTTTGCAGACGCAGAGGAAACGGCGGTCGGCGCCACTATCGTGAAAAACGAATATGAAAAGCTTGTGGAGAGCGGATCGCAGGACGTTATAATAACCACCTGCTGTCATTCGGTAAATCTTCTGGTACAAAAGCATTTTCCGCATCTTATACATTGTCTTGCCAACGTGGTAAGCCCGATGCAGGCGCATGCGCGTGATATCAAGCGCCGCCATCCCGATGCTAAGGTGGTATTCGTCGGACCTTGTATCTCCAAAAAAGACGAGGCGGAGGTATGCGGAGATGTGGATGCCGTGCTTACGTTCGAAGAGCTTTCGGCGATGTTCAAGTCCGCGGATATCAAGCTCAAACAAGAGCTTGACAGCGATGAATACAGCAGGGCAAGATTTTTCCCGATAACCGGCGGAGTGCTTAAAACGATGAAAAAGCGCGAGGCGGACTATACATATATGAGTGTGGATGGGGTAGAGAACTGTATATCCGCTCTGCGCGAGATAGAGAGAGGAAACATCCACAAGACCTTTATCGAGATGTCTGCATGTTTTGGTAGCTGTGTCGGAGGTCCGCTTATGGAAAAATATCATAATTCTCCGATAGGCAATTACCAGAGTGTAAAAAAATACGCCGGAAGTGAGGATTTCAAGGTCGTTCAGCCCACAGCAAGCGAGCTTGACAAGGAGTTTTATTCGCTTATGGGGATGCCCGGAGATCCGAGCGAATACGAAATAAACGAGATACTTCGCAAGATGGGCAAGACCAAACCCGAGGATGAGTTGAATTGCGGCACGTGCGGTTACAATACCTGCCGCGAAAAGGCGGTGGCGATATACAGAGGAAAGGCTGACATATCAATGTGTCTGCCGTATCTGAAGGAGCGCGCGGAAACGCTTTCCGATAACGTTATAAATAATTCTCCCAACGGCATATTGGTGCTGAACGAGGATCTGGAGGTGCAGAGTGCCAATCAATCGGCTCTGAGGCTAATGAATCTGCGTTCCGTATCCGATATAATGGGAGAGCCGGTGGTCAGGATACTCGATCCTGCGATATTTATGGAGGTCAAGCGCACAGGGCTTCCGGTCTATCGACGCAGACGTTATCTTGCGGAATACGGTAAATACGTTGAGCAGACGGTCACCTACGACAAGGAGTTCAAGATACTTATATGTACTATGCGCGATGTTACGGAAGAGGAAAAGTCACGGGAAAGAAAAGAGAGCATATCGCGTCAGACCGTAGAAACCGCCGATAAGGTCGTGGAAAAGCAGATGCGTATAGTGCAGGAGATCGCTTCGCTTCTCGGCGAGACCGTAGCCGAGACCAAAATAGTGCTTACTAAGCTTAAGGAGTCTATAAGCGATGAATAATCTTTGCGTTGACGTTGGTTATTACAGCTTGAATCACGTCGGAGAAGAGCTTTGCGGCGATCGCGTTGAGGTGATAGAGCAGGAGGACGGCTCCACGGTCATCGTCCTTGCCGACGGGCTGGGAAGCGGAGTCAAGGCAAGCATCCTTTCCACCCTTACATCTAAGATAATATCGACTATGATGGCAGAGGGGCTTCATATCGAGGATTGCGTTGAGACCGTTGCGGCAACGCTTCCCGTATGCGCAGTCAGAGGCGTTGCTTATTCGACGTTTACGATAATACGGATAATACGTAACCGCGAAGCCGAAATAATCCAATACGACAATCCGTGTGTCATCGTTTTGAGGAACGGAAAAAATTTTGACTATCCAAAGACCGAGATGACGATAGGCGGTAAAAAGATATACAAGTCGCATATCGCACTGTGCGAGGATGACATATTCATCGCAATGAGTGATGGATGCATCCATGCAGGTGTCGGTATCACACTTAATTTCGGCTGGCAGAGAAAAGATATAATAGAATTTATGGAGGTAATAGCCCAAGTTGGATATACCGCCAAAAATCTGGCAACAATGCTGGTGGAGGAGTGCGACAGGCTTTATGCGCATAAGCCCGGTGACGATACTACGGCTTGTGCCATCAGGGTGCGCAAAAGAGAGCCTATGAATATCCTTTTCGGACCTCCTTCAAACCGTAACGACTGTAATAAGATGATGTCGCTTTTTTTCGCCAAAGAAGGAAAGCACATCGTATGCGGCGGAACGACTTCATCGATCGTATCCAAATATCTCGGAAAGCCTGTAAAAGCGAGCTTGAATTTCGCGGCATCCGATGTGCCCCCGATAGCAGAGATAGAAGGTGTGGATCTGGTGACGGAGGGTGTTATCACCGTAAACAGAGTTCTTGATTATGCAAAAGACAGCCTTGGTGAAAACAAGGAATACAGTAAATGGAGCCAAGGGCACGACGGAGCGTCGCTCATAGCGCGGCTGCTATTCGAGGAAGCGACCGATATAAACTTTTTCGTGGGCAGGGCAATAAATCCGGCACACCAAAACCCCGAGCTTCCGATCAACTTCAATATCAAGATGAATCTTGTCAAGGAGCTTTCCGAATGTCTCAAAAAAATGGGAAAGCGGATAAAGGTAAGCTACTTCTGATGCTTCGTCCGTTTTTAACGGTTTCTGTGGGAGGTGTGAGCTGATTGAATATTTACAGCGGAATTACGGAGCTTATAGGCAATACTCCGCTTATGTACATTGATAATTATTGCCGCAAGTACGGCATCAGTGCGAGGCTGTGCGTAAAGCTCGAATGTAAAAATCCGGCAGGAAGCGCAAAGGACAGAGCGGCGCTGTCTATGATAGTCGAGGCAGAAAGGAACGGAAGCTTAAAGCCCGGAGGAGTCATCATAGAGCCGACGAGCGGAAATACCGGAATAGCCCTCTCCGCCATTGGAAAAGCACGTGGTTACAGGGTGATACTGACGATGCCGGATACTATGAGCCTTGAGAGACGACGTCTGCTCAGTGCGTACGGAGCGGAGTTGTTTCTGACTCCGGGTAAGGAAGGGATGGTAGGCGCGGTACGCAAAGCCGAAGAGCTTCATTCGCAGATAAGCGGAAGCGTTGTTGTAGGTCAATTCGATAATCCCTCAAATCCCATGGCGCATTACCTCACAACGGGACCTGAGATCTGGAGAGATACGGAAGGTCAGCTCTCAGCATTGGTCGCCGGTATCGGAACCGGAGGAACGCTCTGCGGTTGTGCGCGTTTTTTGAAAGAAAAGAACAGCGATATCAAGATCGTGGGCTTTGAGCCTGCATCCTCTCCACTGTTGACAGAGGGAAGAGCCGGTGCTCATAAGCTTCAGGGGATAGGCGCGAATTTCGTTCCGAAGAACTTCGATAGAACACTTTGCGATGCGGTGCTTTGCGTGAGTGACGAAGATGCGTACGGTACCGCGCGAGCCGTAGCCGAGACGGAAGGGCTTCTTGTTGGCGTTTCCGGAGCCGCCTGTATCTGTGCGGCAAAAAAGCTTGCGTGTGAATGTGATCTTCACGAAAAGCTGATAGTCTGTATACTTCCGGACAGCGGCGAGCGATACCTTTCTACAACCGGATATCTTACGGGCGACGAAGCCTGATAACGGATGCTCTGATTTTACATACGTCAATATATGTCTCCGGAAAGGAATATTCGCGGTAATGAAAACTGTTATCATTTCGCTGACCGTCATTTTATGCGTTTGTCTCGGTATCGCATTGCTCACGTGCATATTTACTTATCGGCTGTTTCGTTCGTTGATGGGACGCGCCCGTGATGTGGTCCCCGACAGCGGCTCTCAAATATTGGAGCGTAAAGGGCTTAAGGAGCACGCCACGGAATTTATATCCGGTGTTGAGTTTATAAGAGAACGGGCGGAGCTTGTTTATACCGATGCGGACGACGGTGTCAGGCTTGCGGCATTCTGTATACCTGCGGATGCGGCAAAGGGAAGTATTCTGCTGATGCACGGATTTCGTTCATCGCCCTATCTTGATTTCGGTTGTGTCGTGAAACGCTATCTTGATATGGGGCTTAACGTTATCCTGCCGTATCAGCGCGCCCACGGAAAGAGCGGCGGAAAATATTTGACGCTCGGTGTCAAAGAAAGGTACGACGTTTTTTCTTGGCTGAGGTTTATAGACGGTAGATTTACACCGGGCGGAGACGTGTTTATAGACGGTCTGTCTATGGGATGCACGACCGTGCTTATGGCGAGCGGTCTCGGATATCCAGATAACGTTAAAGGCATCATAGCGGACTGCGGCTATACGTCACCGTACGGTATCGTCAGCGTCGTTATGAGACAAAAGCTTCACCTTCCGAAATATCCGTTCATATGGGTATTCGGAATGTACTGTCGGATGTTTTCCGGTTTTTCTCTCACCGAATGCTCTACCGTTGATGCGCTTTCGACGAACGCGATACCGGTGCTCTTTGCTCACGGTGAAGCTGACGAGCTTGTGCCGTACGGTATGACGTTGGAGAATTACGGCGCCTGCGTCTCGGAAAAACAGCTCATCTCCGTAAAGGATGCAGGGCACGCCATGAGCTACTTCACGGAAAGAGAACGGTATGAAGAAGTTCTTGATAAATTCATAAACGAACACTTAACAAAGTGATGATTGTTTGATCTGCTCAAATAACGGATTTGTATTTTGTGATTACTCATAATAAATATTAAAAAATATAAATAACTTTGAAATCTCTTGACAAAATCAAAAAAATCGTGTATCATAAACTCATAAATAGTTTTTCTGTGACTGACGGTATTTATGGATAGAACCATAGTGGAGCAGAAGGACGTAATTTGCCGACCGTCTGGGCAACTCCGCGTTTTCAGCGCAGAGTTGCCCTTATTTTATGTTTTCAAAGGAGTGTGTTTGTTATGTTGACTGATATCGAGATCGCCCAATCCGTTACTCCCCGAAAGATAACGGAGATAGCTCGCACCGCCGGAATAGACGAAAATGAGATCGAGCTTTACGGAAAGTATAAAGCCAAGCTTCCGCTCGAGCTTTTAAACGACTCGAAAAAGAACGGAAAGCTCGTGCTTGTGACCGCCATCACACCTACGCCGGCAGGCGAGGGTAAGACTACGACCACCATAGGTCTCGCGGACGCCCTAAAAAGAAGCGGAAAGAACGTAACGGTCGCTCTTCGCGAGCCGTCCCTCGGTCCGGTCTTTGGTGTCAAAGGCGGCGCCGCCGGAGGCGGATATGCGCAGGTCATACCTATGGAAGACATCAATCTTCATTTCACGGGAGATTTTCACGCTATAGGAGCCGCTAACAATCTTTTGGCGGCTATGCTCGATAACCATATATATCAAGGTAATTCGCTAAATATCGATCCGAGGAGGATAACCTGGAAGCGTTGCGTCGATATGAACGACCGCCAGCTTCGCTTTGTCACGGACGGACTTGGCGGAAGAGTTAACGGTGTTCCGCGCGAGGACGGCTACGATATCACCGTTGCCTCCGAGATAATGGCGGTCCTTTGCCTCGCTTCTTCTATGTCTGACCTCAAAGAAAGGCTCTCTCGGATAATCGTGGGATATACTTACGATGAAAAGCCGGTGACAGCAGGAGATCTCAAAGCCACGGGAGCTATGGCAGCATTGCTTAAGGATGCCTTAAAGCCCAATCTCGTACAGACGCTCGAGGGAACGCCTGCGTTGGTGCACGGCGGTCCGTTTGCAAATATAGCGCACGGCTGTAATTCGGTCATAGCTACGCGGATGGCGCTGGGACTTTCTGACTATACGGTCACCGAAGCCGGCTTCGGCGCAGATCTCGGCGCGGAAAAATTTCTTGATATAAAGTGTCGCTATGCAGGACTGAGACCTGATGCCGTAGTGATAGTCGCGACGGTACGCGCACTTAAGATGCACGGAGGCGTACCGAGATCCGAGCTTGGAAACGAAGATCTTTCAGCGCTCGAGAGAGGCATTCCCAATCTCCTGCGCCATGTATCGAATATCAAAAACGTTTACGGTCTGCCTTCCGTCGTTGCCGTAAACCGTTTTCCGACCGATACCGAGGCTGAGTTGAAGCTCATAATCGACAAGTGCCGCGAGCTTGGAGTCAACGTAAGGCTCTCAGAGGTCTGGGGCAAGGGCGGAGCAGGCGGCATGGAGCTTGCCGAGGAGGTCGTGAGACTTTGCGAGGAGAAAAACCGTTTCGATTTTTGCTATCCGCTTGACATCAGCCCCGAAGAAAAGATAGAAGCCGTAGTCAAACGCGTATACGGCGGAAGCGGTATCAATATACTTCCGTCCGCCAAAAAACAGCTCGAGCTGATCAAAAGCATGGGGCTTGGAGGGCTTCCCGTTTGCATCGCGAAAACGCAGTACAGCTTTTCGGATGATCCTGCAAAGCTCGGAGCACCGACGGATTTCGAGGTCACCGTGAAAAACGTCAAGATATCTGCCGGAGCCGGTTTTATCGTAGTGCTCACCGGAGACATTATGACGATGCCCGGACTTCCGAAGGTACCTGCCGCAGAGAAGATCGACGTGGATGACTGTGGGCAGATAAGCGGATTGTTCTGATCATTGCGATCGCTCTGCTTTGGGTGGATGCCTTGAGCGGAGCGATCGTTTTTTCATTGCCGGCGTTTTTATCGGTCGTAAGTGATGTAAAATACTCGTAAACGAGCGATACGTTAACAAAAACTACTTGAACGGCGCGTAAAATGCTGATATAATACAAAGCGTGAGCAACATCGGAGAATGCTCTCGCGGTAGTGCTTGCGATATATCTGTGCACGTAGGTTGCGGAATGGAGAAAGGTATGGCATTTGACAGCAAGATCGGAGAGATCTATCTCAGGATACTAAAAGAAGAGTTGGTCGCGGCTATGGGCTGTACCGAGCCGATATCGGTGGCTTACGCCGCCGCGCTTGCGCGCAAAACCCTCGGAGAGCTTCCTCGGCGCGTCGAGCTTATCGTAAGCGCGAATATAATAAAAAATGTCAAGAGCGTTACCGTTCCTAATACAGGCGGAATGCGCGGTATGTCCGTTGCGGTGGCGGCAGGTATGACCGTCGGAGATCCGGACAAGAAATTAGAGGTGCTGTCCGGCGTAAAAAATTGCGATATACGTAAGATAACGGAGTATATGGATAACGCCGAGATCGTCGTTACACCTTCTGACGGAAAGTATATCTTTGAGATCAAGGTCACAGTGTATTCCGATGAGCATTCCGCCTCAGTCCAGCTCGTGGGTGACCACACGAATATAACGCTTATCACCAAGGACGGCGCGGTACTCAAAAAAAAAGAGGTCCGAGCTGTCAGTGAGATCGAAAAGCCGGACAGAGAGATGCTTACGGTGGAGGATATAGTCGAATACGCAGATAACGTTGATATAGACGATGTATACGGTGTGATCAAACGTCAGATAGATTGTAACACCGCAATAGCGAAAGAAGGCTTGCGTGGGAAGTGGGGCGCAGGTATAGGAAGGATACTGCTGGATGCATACGGAGATACTGTTTTCAACAGAGCAAAGGCTATGGCGGCGGCAGGATCTGATGCGAGAATGAGCGGATGTGAATTGCCGGTAGTGATAAATTCCGGAAGCGGAAACCAAGGCATGACGGCTTCTTTGCCGGTCGTGGTGTACGCAAATGCAATGAAAGCGGACGAAGAGTTGCTGATACGTGCATTGGTGGTATCAAATCTGGTCACGATACATATGAAAACAGGAATAGGCTGTCTATCTGCGTATTGCGGAGCAACGAGTGCTGGTTGCGGCGCCGCGGCAGGCATTACGTATCTGTACGGTGGAAAGGCTCATGCCATATCGCACACTATAGTAAACGCCGTTGCTATCAATTCCGGAATGATATGTGACGGAGCAAAACCGAGTTGCGCGGCAAAGATAGCTTCAGCGGTAGAGGCAGGTCTGCTCGGGATGCAGATGCAGAGACACGGAACACAGTTTTACGCAGGCGAGGGAATAGTCGTAAAAGGAGTGGAAAATACTATACGGAACGTTGGAGAGCTTGCCAAGATCGGAATGCGTGACACGGATACCGAGATCATACGGCTCATGATGTCTGACAGAGCCGTAGGAAGCTGTTGACCGTGCTCTGTGCATTATATGTAAGATGCGAGGAGTTATTAAGATATATTAACACACTTTTTAGTAAAAACGTATTGACAATCCGCTTAACTTGTGATATAATATAATAAGTTAAGCGGAGACGTGCCGGAGTGGCGGAACAGGCAGACGCACGGGACTTAAAATCCCGCGAGCTAATCCCTCGTGCCGGTTCGATC
>CAZMWM010000015.1:0-25369 GCA_964570105.1 uncultured Lachnospiraceae bacterium
CCGCTCTCAGAGAAAATATGTCAATTTATGGAGAAGTATAAAATAAATTTTTACCGTCTCCACAGCATATTTATCGTTAAGTTCGCATATACATCATTCTTACACTCAAAATAAAACATCCCACGGAAATCCCATGGGATGTTTTGTATATATAGCTTTAAAAGAACTCATATCTCCTTTATAAGTATACAGCTGTTCGGTATCATTTTGAAAGAAAGGTCATCGGTAGTACAGATAAGCTCCGCGTCGTGCTGTTCGTCAAGCAGATACACCTCGTATCTTCCGCTCTTGCCGAAGTCTACTTTAATCTCTTTTTCCTCGGTCACGGCATCGTCGTCTGTGTAATACGTAACGACGGCAAGCGCTCTTCCCTGCTCGTCAACGCCGCAAAGCTCGTAAATACCGTCAACTTTAGTTTGGCATCTCACCTCGTTGCTCATATCATAGAACATTCCGTACCAATACAACGCCCAATAAGGCTTTCTTGTTCTCTGTGTATATATATCGAAAGCCCCGTTAAATATACCCGTTCTCGTGTCGTAATACATCAGCATATCGATAGTGGATCTTTGCGCCTCGGCTATACACGACATAACGAATGCCGCGCCCTTCATACCCCCTATCGTTTCTATCGAATAAACGTATTCATCGGTCCATCCGCGAATATAATTCCATTCGTTGAGTATGCTCTCGGCATTTCCGTATCCGTGCTTTTCCATAAGCGAATGCACCTTTTCGGAACGCCTGACGATCTCCTCGGGCTTTACGCAATATATATGCCACGAGAAAAAGTCTATCGGAACATTTCTTTTATGCATCTCATACAGAAAATCATCCGCCCAGTCGAGACCATTGGCAAGCGCCGGACCGCCTATCTTCAAATGCGGAAAACGTTTTTTCAGATGCTTCGCGGCGATCTCGTACATATCGAAGAACTGCGCCTTGGTTCCGCCCCACGTGCGCTTATTCGGAGAGTCGTCCGGATCGAGATCAGGCTCGTTCCATATCTCCCAATACGGCATATCGTGATGAAAACCGTTTGCCCAGCCCTCGGTATAGTGCATTATGATATGCTCACAGATAACAGCCCACTTTTCAAAATCCTTCGGTGGAAGCGTACTGTGCTTTTTGATGTGATGCTCTATGGTCTCCCCGAGACGGAAATATGTTTTGGTCCCCGCATCGAGCGCGACGAGAATATCTTCATCGGTACAGGCAAAGTCATACGAGGCTTCATCGTTTGCATCGGCATCGAAGTCCCGAAATATTTTCGACACGTCATGACTGTACGGTCCGCCGTGATTGTAATCTCCGCCGGAATCGTGATTTCTCGAATACGGTATCCGCGCCGCTTTGTAAGCCGCAAGATTGCTTCTGTACTGGTCGTTTGCGTGTCTTTTGTGCAGAGGACCTCCGTTGGTGGCGTTAAGTATCTTAAATGCGCCACCTTTTTGACCGAGATCATACTTAAGAATATCCATGTTGCTCTCCTTTTTTGAAATATATATTTTTTGCACGTCGGTCAGCCGTTTTCTTCGACACTGTCCGTGCCTTTTATTTCCGCCGCCATCTGCGCTTCCTGCTCATAGGAAACGCGTCTGTAACCGTATCTGTCCTTGAACAGCGTCAGTCGCCCGTTGTCCATCCTGTATATTTTGTCCGCATGCTCGGCTATGGTGAGATCGTGCGTGACCATAAGCAACGTCTGACCGAGATCTTTTTTTGTTGCAAGAAGTAATTTAAGCACCTCGTCCGCATTGTCTCTGTCAAGATTTCCGGTCGGCTCATCCGCGAAAAGTATCTGCGGTCGGTTGATCATAGCACGTGCAATAGCCACCCTCTGTTGCTGACCTCCGGAAAGCTCGGACGGAAGATGATGCAATCTGTCCCCGAGGTCCAACGCACGTATCAGCCTTTTCAGATGCTCCTCGTACCTAAATTCCTCTTTATTGCACATTACGGTCGGTATGAGTATGTTCTCAAGCGCGGTGAATTGCGGTATCAGATTATGCTTTTGGTATATAAATCCGATAAAATTTCCGCGAAAGCGGCTCAGTTTATCCGATTTCATCTTCGTAATATCGTTTCCGCGTATCTTTATGCTTCCGGAATTCGGACGGTCAAGCCCGGCGCACAGATTTAGAAACGTACTCTTACCGGAGCCGGACGCTCCGATTATAGCGATAAACTCGCCCTCCTGCACAGTAAGGCTTGCGCGATTTACCGCAGTGACCGTCTCATCGTATTGCTTGTACTGCTTTATCACATTTTCTGCTTCAAGAATTGCCATACCTATATTCCTTTCTTCGCGTATCCGAAGTCAACTTCAAATATCGATATCGTCATTTATGCATTCCGTTCCCACAGGCGAGCCATTCCTCCGCTCGATGAAAAAAGCAATATACGGTATGATCGACGAAACGGCTCCGCAAACGGCGGTAACGAGAACACCGATCAACCAAAACTGCCACGTCCCCGATGTAACATACCTTGGTACGAATATTCCGCCGGACGTCATTACGGCTGTGACCTTGCTTACGACGTAAAGAAGCCCCCCTCCGAGCAGTGCGGTGATCGCTCCGCCGGATATCGCGTAAAATGCGCCGTCTCTCAAGAACACACTGCGTATCTCCGAGTTTATCGCACCCATACCGCGTAACAGCTCAAATTCCCTCTTGCGCTTCCCGTAGAACATTATCTGCGAGAAACAGTATATCAGCGGCATCACCGCAAGCATCGCAAACGCTGACGCAATTATCAGCGGCGTCCTGCACTGTGCAAGCTCGGCATCTCTGTTTTCGAGAGAACCGTTCAACGTAACGGAAGCCCCCGGGTATTTATCTGCCCAGCTTTGAAGCTTATCGGTAAGCGAGCTCAGCCGTTGACCGCTCAGCGACCGGTCAACATATACATCCACCTCGTTGTATCTCGGATATTTTCCCGTCATCATACGGTAATCCGCCTCGGATATGAAAAGCGGATAATTGCTACCGCTCGACATACCGTCGATCACCGCGCACACTTCAAAACGCTCATTATCGAATACACCGTTCTCGACGAGATATTGAAGCTGCCTGTTTCCGCTCAGCGGCTCATCCGTTGTATCCGTTATCTCGACGAACTTTGCAAGCGTGATATGATCACCGACGTCAAGCTTCATCGAAACGGCATTGTCCTTCGTATTCGTGACTATGACGTAATGCTTGTCGACATCGGTATTTGTGAGCAGTAACGACGGATCGCCCCTGTAATCAAACCCGGACGTAAGAAAATCAACGATATCACCGTCGGTGGCGTAATAGCACACTCGGTTAGTATAACACATATCGTCAAGCCGCAACATCCCGGCGCTCGCCTTGACCTTGGATGGCGATACCTTCATATAAGAAGCGATCTGATATGCTCTTGCGGAGCAGGACTTATATATTCCGGTAACACCGCTTATACCCCTAAGCTCTTCGGACAGCTCCGGAGTAAGTGCATCTCCACCGTAACTCTCCGTATCGAACTGCACGGTATACTCGGGCTTCTCCACCGACAGTGCGTATCCGTATACGTCACCCAAAAACGCGGAAAGAACGAAAAGCAATGAAAAAGTGACGGAGCTTAAGATCAAGCGAAGATTATACCTTCTGAATCTCACCGCGCTGAAAAAGCTATACGACCTCGTAAAGGTACGCGAGACCATATTGAACGACAGCCTCGGAGAGACGACAAGACCGGAATTATCCTCGGCGAGTAACAATCGAAGAGGCGGCGTGCGCGAGACTCGCTTCATCGAAGCACGCACCGAAACATAAGCTATTACAGCGGAAAAAGGTATCGCAAGAAGCATATATTGCGGAGCCGGTATGTATTTAAGCCCATTCATACTAAAAAAGCACAGATCCGCCAAGGTCGCCGACACCGCCGCCGGAATGACGGTGAAAAGACTTATCATGAGCATCTCCCAAAATGACGTTTCAAACAGCTTTCTGAAATCTGCTCCGAATGACATATATATACCGTATGTAAATTTGAAATGATCGACGCGCACTCTGTATAAAAGCAATGTCACGACCGTACCGATAATGAAAACGGCACTGAGCAAAGCCACCCGTATGAACGTATTTCTGCGCATCTCGTCTTTCAACTTATAAAGAGGTGAATATGAGACGTTCACCTTGATATTGCCGTATTTTTCTCCCTGCACCAACTCGAGCCTTTGAGAATTAAATTCTTCAAACCCCTCACGCCCGTCACCGTCAAACCGACAGTATATATCGTAGACCTTGATCTCGCCGTCCACCGCACGCACGTCTGTACGAATGACGGAAGCATCCTTTACCAGCGCCTTGTACTGCGCTTCGTTTACACCGACGAGACAAACGTGATAATCGTAGCTGTCACTTACCTGCTGTATTCGAACGCTATCTGCACTTGCGGCGGACATGGTAACAAGCCCGAACAAAAGCTGTATGATAAAAAACGCAATATAAAAGCAAACATATTGCCTAAAACGGAGCAACACGCTTTTTGATGCGAGCGTTATATTTCTTTTCAGCCGTCCTATCAGAGCTTCCATACGTTTTCCTCCGTCTAATCGGTTTTCCGCCGTCCTCCGGACAGCTCAAGCGCCATAAGAACACAGCGTCCTCAAATGATTGGCGAACTCACCAAACGTTCGATACGCATCTCGATGTTTCGTTAGTGATATTATAGCATAAAAACATCGAATTGTCAAGGGAAATATTGCTTTTGTCAATGCATTTGTTAATAAAATATCTCTTGACACATCACGACCGCGGCGGTATAATATGAAGTGTCGTTTTTCGATGATCTCACTTTGAGAAAGGAGCTTCCTCGGATGCTGGATATCGCAGTCATCGGCGGCGGTGCCGCAGGTCTTATGGCGGCAGGACGGGCTTGTGAGCTTGGCGCGAATGTCACTGTATTTGAAAAAAACCAAAAGTTCGGCAGAAAGCTCGCCATCACCGGCAAAGGACGCTGTAACGTAACAAACAACTGCTTGTGCGAGGATTTTTTCCGAAAGGTCGTGACCAATCCGAAATTCCTTTACAGCTCGGTACACGGTTTTTCTCCCGAGGACACCATGCGTTTTTTCGAAGCGCGCGGCGTAAAGCTTAAAACGGAGAGAGGCGGTCGCGTATTCCCCGTCTCAGACCGAGCCTTTGATATCGTTGACGCTCTCGGAGCGTATGCATCGCGCTGTCGCATCATAAGGTCTGCGGTAACGGATGTGGTCACAGAAAACGGTACAGAACTCAGCGTTGTCTACGAGGGCAAAAAAGAACGCTTCGACCGCATCATACTTTGTACCGGCGGCGCTTCATACCCTCTCACAGGCTCAACGGGAGACGGGTATCGTATCGCCGAGAGCTTAGGTCACACAGTCATCCCACCTCACCCTTCGCTCATTCCCATTGAGACCGAGGAAGCGTGGTGCGGTGCGCTCCAGGGGCTTTCACTGAAAAACGTTTCCTTCAAGGTCTTGTGGAAGCAAAAGCTTGAATATTCCGAGCTTGGTGAAATGATGTTCACACATTTCGGTATCAGCGGTCCCTTGGTGCTGAGCGCGTCGGCGTATATGAAAAAAACGCCCCTGCACGAATATAAGCTTGCGATCGATCTAAAGCCTGCACTTGACGAAAAACAGCTCGACAGACGCATACTCAATGATTTCGAAAAATACGGCGCAAAGGATTTTGATAATTCCCTTTCGGAGCTTCTTCCGAGAAAGCTCATTCCCGTCATAGTGGAATTATCCGGAATAGCTCCGCACAGAAAAGTATACAGTATCACCAAGAGCGAAAGACAGTCGCTCGTCCGCCTTTTAAAATCTCTCGAGCTTACACCTCGTGCCTTCCGCCCGATCGACGAGGCAATAATAACATCGGGCGGTATATCGGTGCGCGAGATATCTCCAAAGACCATGGAATCAAAGCTCCTGCCCGGGCTATACTTCGCCGGTGAGATAATAGACGTGGACGCTTGCACCGGAGGATACAATCTCCAGATAGCCTTCTCAACAGCAAGAGCCGCGGCAGAGGGCGCGGTCGGACAATGACCGAGCTTTCCGCGAATACAAGCTCCGACGTCACTTAAGACGCCAACATAACTAAACACAGAAAGGCAGTTAATGCTATGTATAAGATCGCAATAGACGGTCCTTCCGGCTCAGGAAAAAGCACGCTTGCTAAAAATCTTTCAAAATTTCTCGGCTTCGTATACGTTGATACGGGTGCACTCTACCGCACGGTCGCGCTCCATATGCTGCGCTCCGGTATCGACGTGAACAAAAAGGACGAAGTCATCCGTGCGCTCGTGGGACTTGACGTCTGCTTCGGATACGATACGGACGGCTCTCAGCACGTATATCTCAACGGCGAGGACGTCAATCAATATATACGCACGCCCGAGGTCTCGCTGTGTGCCTCCACCGTCTCCGCTATAGGCGAGGTGCGTGCATTTTTACTTGAACTGCAGCGCAATATCGCAAGGACGCAAAACGTTATAATGGACGGACGCGATATCGGCACCGTTATATTTCCGGATGCACAGGTAAAGATATTTCTCACGGCAGGAAACGATGCAAGAGCCGAGCGCAGATGCAACGAGCTTCGCTCAAAGGGAGAGTCGGTCACTCTTGAGAGCATAAAAGAAGCCATGATAATACGGGACAAAAACGACAGAAGCAGGACCGAAGCTCCGGCTGTTCCGGCTGATGACGCGATCCTGCTCGATAATTCGGAATTCACTCCCGAGGAAACTCTCGAGCACGCCTTAAAGATAATAAATGAAAAAACGGCTCTGCCGATAAAAAAGCAATAACCGAAAGGGCACCTATAATGTCGCTGTACGGAAAGATATACCGCTTATTATCGGGAGCGGTAAAAAAAATATACAGAATAAGGATAGACGGCGCCGAAAACGAGCCGGAGCAAGGACCGTTCATCGTATGCTCTAACCACCTGTCGTTTCAGGACGTTTTGATATTGGCGGCGTCTCTGCACAATCAAATGCATTTCTTGGCAAAGGCGGAGCTGTTCAAGATACCTCTGCTCGGCAGACTGATAAGAGCGCTCGGTGCAATTCCTCTCGAGCGTCAACGCGGAGACGTGGGAGCCATCAAAAAAAGCATCTCCCTACTTGAGGAAGGCAAAGTCGTCGGCATATATCCTCAAGGACACCGTTATCCCGGAGTACCGCCGTCCGAGACCGAGCCGAAAAGCGGCGTAGGTCTGATAGCGCTACGCACCAAAGCCACCGTTCTACCGGTCTGCATCCAGACCAAAAAGTTCAAGATACGTATCTTCAGGCGCGTCTACGTTACCGTAGGCAAGCCGATTGGTCACGAAGATCTCGGTGTGAGCGAGACCGGAAGAGCCGAATACGACAAAGCGGCGCACATCATTTTTGACAGCATCTGCTCCATGGTAAAAAACGACATATAAGCAATATACGTCCGAACCTGCGGTAAATCTCCACGGTTTAAGTGCAGAAGCTCGGACTTTTTACCGAGATCATGCACCACTTTCATTTATCACAAGGAAAGAAGGACTGATATGAAGATCACCGTCGCACAAGGCTCGGGCTTTTGTTTCGGCGTCCGCCGAGCTTATGATATCCTCGAGGGAGTTCTTGCAAAAAAAACCAAAGATGACAAGGTATTCACGCTCGGAAGCTTTGTCCACAATCCCATAATTACGGAACAATTTGAAAAGCGCGGAGTTTGCATCACTGACGAAACACAGCTTGACGCACTTGCGGCGCAGGCATCTCCAAGCTCCCGAGTGACCGTGCTCTTTCGCACCCACGGCGTCTCCCGTGAGCTTCGCCGCAAAGCCGCGCTCTTACACGAAAACAATCCGAATTTCAACACGGTCGATTGTACCTGTCCGTGCGTACTGAACATACACCGCATAGTTGAAAAGGAGCAAGACAGCCCCGAGGATTCCGTACTGCTCATACTCGGTGACAAGGATCATCCGGAGGTACGAGCAATTCGCAGTTATTTCGATGGCGAATGCGTGGTATTCAAGGATCTCGAAGAGCTGAAAAAAGCAGATATTCCCGATAAAAAAATCGTTTTTGTCCAGCAGACCACCCAATTACTAACGGAATGTAAATTATGCAAGAACTTTCTTTCTAACCACTTTACAAACTTAAATATTTGTGCTACAATATGCAAAGTCACGGAAGAAAGACAGAAAGAAACCGCGATGCTTGCGAGCAGGTCTGATGTTATGCTCGTGCTCGGCGGTCGCAATAGTTCAAATACGAACAAGCTTTACAAAATAGCTAAGGAGATACTGCCTGAGACCTACTTTGTCGAGAATGTGTCGGAACTGCCGCTTGACTGTATCGGACCGGAGACAAATTTGGGTATTACTGCCGGCGCGTCGACACCGGACAGTTTAATTGAGGAGGCTATACGCATTATGGAAAACATTGAGGAAAAGGATTTCGCTACTCTTCTTAAGGAGAGCGAAAACAAAAATATACGGACGGGAGATAAGGTCTGCGGCACTGTCGTGTCCGTCGATGACCGTGAGATCAAGGTCGATCTCGGCTCCAACTATACCGGAGTTATAGTTGCCACGGAAGCAACCGACGACAACACCGTTAAGCTTGCCGAGCAGTTCCACATAGGCGATGAGATAGTTGCCATCGTCACCAAGACCAACGACGAGCTTGGGATCGCCAATCTTTCCAAGAGACAGGCTGATATGCGCGCAAACGCAGGTAAGCTCACCGAAGCTTTCGAGAGCGGTGAGATAGTCGAAGGCAAGGTCGTCGGAGCCGTCAAGGGCGGCGTGATAGTTAGCGCATTTTCCACCAGAATATTCGTTCCCGCTTCCTACACCGGTATCCCCAAGGACGGAGATCTCGGCGAGATAGTCGGCACCGTCCAGCAGATGAAGATAGTAGAGCTTCCTGCCGCGAAAGGACGCAGAGCGGTCGCCTCCATAACTGCTGTGAGAAAAGAACAGCGCGCGGCTGAGCTTCAGGAATTTTGGGCTTCTATGGAAGTCGGCAAGGTGTTCGAGGGCGTAGTTAAGTCCATGACCGATTACGGCGTATTCGTCAACCTCGGTCCGGTGGACGGAATGGTACACAGAACGGAGCTTTCTTGGGTACGCTTTAAGACTCCGGCGGATATCGTAAGCATCGGAGATACTCTCAAGGTGTACGTAAAGGACTTTGATCCCGAGACGAAGCGAATATCGCTCGGCGCAAAGACCGAAGAGAACAATCCTTGGTATTCGTTCGTTGAGAAATATCAGGTAGGAGACACCGTAAGCGTTAAGGTGGTCAGCCTCAAGACGTACGGAGCCTTCGCCGAGATCATCCCCGGTGTAGACGGACTTATACACATCTCCCAGATCGCTGACAAAAAGCTCGGCAATCCCGCCGAAGTCCTTCACGTCGGTGACGAGGTAGACGTAAAGATAACCGACGTCGATACTGAAAACCGCAAGATATCTCTCTCCATCCGTGAGCTTCTCGAGCCTGCGGTCGAAGATGAGGCAAGCTCCGACGATGACGCTACGGTCGAGACGGAAAACACGGATGCCGAGTGATTCTCGCGCACCTTTTCGGTATAAAACATAAGATGATATAGTCACTTCCCTTGCCCCGGATTCGGATGTTCTCTGATATTCGGGGCTTGTGTTTTTCGTACGGAGGACACGTAATGCAGGAAAATAAAAGTAAAAAAGGCGTTTCTATCAAAAACGTCGTGCTTATGCAATCGGTCGTGATACTTTACACCGTCTCGTCCGTCGTCGGGAAATTCGCCTCAGCATCCGAGCTACTCTCATTCAGATTTGCGCTTTTTTTCACGGCACAGCTTGCTATATTGGCGCTGTATGCTCTGCTATGGCAACAACTGATCAAGCGAACACAACTGTCTGTAGCTTACGCTAACAGAGCGATGGCGCTGCTATGGTCGATGCTTTGGGCATTCATCTTCTTCAAAGAGAGCATAACACCGCAAAATTTGATAGGAGTTGCGCTCGTTCTGCTCGGAACGCTCGTCGTCAATTGCGATGATAAATAAGTATATCATCTTGTCGTTGCTTTCTGTCACCCTGTCCTCATTTTCACAGATCCTGTTAAAAAAAGGCACTATGACCGAACGCACATCCTTTATCCGCGAGTATCTGAACGCTCACGTAATATTCGGATACCTTCTTATGCTCGCGGCGACCTTGCTCACCGTTCTTTCGTATAAAGGTATGCAATTTAAGAGCGTCGCCGTTATAAGCTCGCTCGGATACGTTCTTGTTATGCTTTTGAGCACAGTATTTCTCAAAGAACGCATAACCGCGAAAAAAACTTTTGGGATAATACTCATTATGATAGGTATAGCGGTGTTCTATGCCTGAGATATATCCCAACGCTCCACTTTTGCTCTTCCCCGCCGTTCACACTTGTGTGTTAAAACACTGCAACGAATTTTTACAGATAGAAAGGCTTGGTATACGATCATGGAAAATAAGCTTAAAGTAGGCGTCATCGGCGCGACCGGAATGGTCGGACAGAGATTTTTAACGCTCCTTGACGGTCATCCGTATTTCAACGTAACAGCCCTTGCGGCAAGCGGTCGCTCCGCAGGTAAACGCTACGAGGACGCGCTCGCAGGCAGATGGAAGTTGAATACCCCGATGCCGCAATGGGCGAAGGATATGGTCATTCACGACGCCGCAAACGTGGAGGAATTCTCCGCGCTTTGTGATTTCGTATTTTGCGCAGTAAATATGCCTAAGGACCAGATCAAGGAATTGGAATATGCTTACGCCAAGGCTGAGACTCCGGTCGTCTCGAACAATTCGGCGCATCGCTGGACGCCTGATGTTCCTATGATCATCCCGGAGATCAATCCCGAGCACGCATCCGTCATAAACGCTCAGCGCGAAAGGCTCGGCACGAAGCGCGGATTTATAGCGGTGAAGCCGAATTGCTCCATCCAAAGCTATGTTCCCCTTCTTACGCCGCTTATGGAGTTTGAGCCTACCGAGGTCGCAGTCACCACGTATCAGGCTATCTCGGGCGCGGGCAAGACGTTCAACGAATTTCCTGAGATCCTCGACAACGTTATCCCGTATATCGGAGGCGAGGAGGAAAAGAGCGAGCAGGAGCCGCTCAGAGTGTGGGGAACGGTCAAAAACGGCGTAATAGAGAAAGCGGCATCTCCCGTTATCTCCGCTCAATGCTTGCGTGTTCCCGTTTCCGACGGTCACACAGCCGCAGTGTTCGTTAATTTCAAAAACAAGCCCACAAAAGAGCAGATACTCGAACGTTGGAGGAATTACAGCGGCAAGCCGCAGGAGCTTGGACTTCCCTCCGCGCCGAACCGGTTCATCACCTATTACGAAGAAGATAACTTCCCACAGAGCAAGCTCCACCGCGACGTAGAGGGCGGAATGGGCGTAACGGCAGGCAGACTGCGCGAGGATAAGCTGTTCCAGTGGAAATTCATCGGTCTTTCACATAACACCCTCAGAGGCGCGGCAGGCGGCGCTGTGCTCACCGCAGAGCTTCTTACCCGTCTCGGATATATAACGGCAAAATAATATTCCCACCGCAAAAGGAGATGCGCCATGGAAAAGGATTTTCTGAATTGCCTTAGGATACAGATAGTTCCCGGACATTTTGAGGAAGAACGTCTAAAAAGCATCACCGACTTTTGTATAAATTACGGCTTCAAAAACGTGATGCTGTTCATAAACGCCGAGGAATACAACGTTGGGCATATGACCATCGAAGAGGCTGAGCCTTGGGTTAAAACGATGAAGCGCGCGAAAAAGCTTTTCACCGAAAAGGGCTTGACAGTCAGTCTTAATCCGTGGATAGAACTTGGACACCTTGACAGATCGAGACCGCTCAAAGCCGATCAGCATTTTACCACGATGGTGGACTTTAACGGCAGAGTGAACGCTCTGTGTGTCTGCCCCTTCTGCAACGATTGGAGAGCGTATTACAAAGAGTTTTATACGTATCTTCTTCGTGAGCTTCAGCCCGATACGGTCTGGGTAGAGGATGATTTCCGATTGCACAATCACGCTCCGCTCGAATACGGCGGATGCTTCTGCGAAGAGCATATGCGGCGTTACAACGCAAAGCTCGGAGCGTCTTATACACGGGAACAGTTCACCGACCTTCTATTCCGCAAAAAAGCCGATATGAAGGTGCGGCGCGCATGGCTCGACGTAAACCGCGAGTGTATGGTCGAGCTTGCCGAGTTTATCGGAAAGACCGTAAAAGAAGCCGGAAATGCAAAGGTCGGGCTGATGTCCTCCGGACACGATATGCACGCGACCGAGGGGCGCGATTGGATCGGTATACATAAGGCTTTGGCTCAAGGCGGAGAGATGATAGACCGCCTCCATCTTACCGGTTATTACGAAAACTCACCCAAAGAGTTTTACTATAATTTCAACCGCGTACCGTATGTCTGTCGCGCATTCCTTCCAAAGCGTTGCCGCGTTCTTCCGGAGATCGAGAACGCCGCATTCAGCACCTTTACTAAGGATCCGCGGTTCCTTCAATTTCAGGTCGAAGCCTCGATCCCGCTGTGTATCGACGGAATGACTTACGATATCTTCGATTTCGTCGGAAACGGAGCGATAGAAAGCTTCGGATACGGTCAGGCGATAAAGGAGCTTGAGCCGTATTTGAATGCTGTTAAGCGTCTTTCCCTTGATTACGGAGAGATCGACGGGATCATTTGTCCGATTGACGAAAAAAGCGTCTACAATCGCAAAAACGTCCGAGGATTTTACGATATGCTTCCGGATGAGCACCATTTCTATGCTTATCTTGCCGCTGTGGGACTTACGACCAAGATCACAAAAAAGAAAAAGTTCACCGGAAAAACAGTCGCGCTCTCAAACGGAGCTGTATATAATTTTTCGGACGCTCAGCTAACGGCGCTTTTCAAAGATAATTTCGTCATACTTGAGGGCGGCGCCGCCGCTCATCTGATAGACAGAGGTCTTGGATGGCTTATAAAAGCCGAAGGCTACGAGCTACAGACCGAGGGCGTAAACAGCTATGAGCAGGTGAGAGACGGAACACTTATAAACGGAATTCCCAGGTATCGTGCAACGATGTTCGATAAAGCCGGTGTTTATAACAAAATTGAATATTCTTCCGAAGTCAACGCGCTGTCCGAGGTGTACGACTACAAAAACAGTCACGTAGGACACGGTGACGTTTACGAAAATAATTTTCTGCTGATCCCGTTCGTTATAAACGATATGTACCGAGAGCAATTCAACGAGCTTAGGATATGTCCGCTGAGAAGGATCGCTTTGAAGGAAACGGCGCCCATCGTCTGCACCGGTCGATCGGGCGTATACGCTTATTACTTCAAAAAGAAGGGCAAGAGCGTTATCATATTGGTAAACAGCACGCTGAACGATCTTGATAGCATCTCACTTGATATGAACGGTATCAGCTTTGAGGAGCTTAGTATCTTATCACGCAAGACGGGCAGAAGTCGCAGATACAGCTACACGAAAAACGGAAACACCGTCGCTGTCGATCACGCGCTCCCTGCGATGACGACCTGCTGTTTGATACTTAAATAAAACCATATACGACGCTCGCCGTCGGACGATAATGATGTCCGACGGCGAGCGTTTATTTTTCCGTCAAATGTGGTATACGCCGCAAAAGACACCGCACACAGCTCATACCAAGACGGCTTTGGCGTTCCGTCCGATGTACAGTAACCGTCCATCGTAAAATTACACCAATGATAATCGTCGTCAAAATCTCCGCCGTATTTATAATAAACGGTACCGTTTTCGTCACGGGCGCCAAATCCGTGACTGCGAAACTCCCACACAAAACCACCGAGCATATTCTCGTGAGTGTAATTATAATCCCAATAATCCTCAAGGCACCCGGGACTGTTTCCCATAGCATGAGCGTATTCTACCGCCATCACGGGATATCCGTCCTCCTCGAGCGCTTCCACCACGGACATAGGATAATACCCGATATAACGGAAATGATTGTCCTTGTATTCCTGTGGTGCTCTCACCTCGCGCGTCGGATCGAAGGCTCGCATTATATCGATGCATTTATAGATATTCTCTCCGGTACCTGCCTCATTTCCGTATGAGCGCAAAAATATTGCCGTTTCGTTCTTATTGATCTCAAGCATACGCGTTATACGGTCAGCATAAGCCGCAAGCCATTCAGGTGACTTTGACAGGTATCCTTGGTCTCCGTTCGCCACGTGCGCTCCGTGCGTTTCAAGATCCGCCTCGTCCATAAGGTACAGCCCAAGCTCTGCGGCTATCTCGTACGTGGCGGGATCATTGGTATAGTGAGACATTCTAATGGCGTTAAGACCGTTGGCTTTTATCATTTTAAGATCGCTCTCGATCTCGGATACGGTTACGGCTCGCCCATTCCAAGCATTGTTTTCATGGCGATTGATGCCCTTTATATATATCGGATGCTCGTTTATGAGAAATTTATTCCCTTCCACTCGCGTATGCATTATCCCCACACGCTTCGAATGTACCTCAAAGACCTGTGAATTACGTATAAGCTCTATCGAAAGATCGTAAAGCTCCGGAAGCTCGGCGTTCCAAAGACGCGGATCTTTAAGCTCGAAGGTATGCTCCACGCACCCCTCAGCCGCGTACTCAACGCTCTCACCGTCAAGGGTAAAGCGTATCCGATATTCACTGCTTACGCATAATTCGGCTCCTACGGATATGGACGTATACGTCGTCGTCACCCCATAATCCCATAGCGTATCCTTTTCGGTCTCTATCAGATATACGTCACGGAATATACCGCTTGCCAAAAGCATATCCTGATCCTCAAGGTACGTCGCATCCGAATACGTAAACACCTTAACCGCAAGCAGATTTTCTCCCTGCTTTATAAGTGGCGTGACGTCAAACTCTGCGGCAAGCCGACTACCCTTTGAAAAACCCACGAGCTGTCCGTTCAAATAAACGTAATACGCATTATCAACACCGGAAAAATGTAATATAGACTTTTCCGCTACGCTATCAACGAAAAAATGCTTTCTGTAAAGCCCGACCGGATTTTGTTTTTTCACGAACGGGGGCGAAAATGGTATAGAATATCTTATATTTGGGTATTCTGGCTTTCCGTACCCACGAAACTGCCACATCGATGGCACGTCGATGATATCAAAATCGGAATCGTCGATCTCGATAAGATAGAAATCCTTGAACGTATCAGAAAGCAAATAACGGAACCTGTAATCACCGTTAAGCGAGCGCAAAAAGCTCGAGCACTCCTTGTTCCTGTAATATACCCCTCGCGCCTGAGCCGGGATGACAGTTGCACGCGCCGGTAATCTCCCGATCTGCAGTACGTTCTGATCCTCGATATTCGGATCGGTATTCATAAGAAGCGACCTGTCCATACCCTACCACCTTTCAAAAGCTGTATTCAAAAATATTTCACACCTGTTAGACAAGCTCTCCGTAGCGGAAGCTCTATATTGCATTTTAACACATAGTTTTCAAATATGCAATTGAAATATGACGCTTTTATATTATAAAATGATACTGTACGCGGATAAATGCGAGCAAGGAGAGGATATGCTTCAGATAACAAGAGGCGCTGTTGAGGCATGCGCCCCGAACAAAGCGAGAATAAATATAGTCTGCCCCGAATTATGGATACATTACGTATTGGACGGTAAAGGATATTTTAACGGACAGCACATTGAGGGCGGAATGGCGTTCATTACCTATGAAAACAGTTATTGTGAGTATTACCCCGACAAAGACAGACCGTGGAGCTACGCGTGGATAAATCTTCGCGGCGATGACACGGACGGGCTTTTAAAGGCGTTTGGCTTTCCCTCGGAGACCTCGGTCTTTGATTTTGATTACGGTGACCGACTGCGCACCCTTATACCGGCACTGCTCCCCGATATAATGCTATCTCAAGCCTCGTATCAATACAGTGTGTCGGTCGCTCGGCTCATACTTTCACTGAATTGCCGTGATAAAACGCCGAGCGCAACAAAAGGGAGCGAGAGCTTAGTGAGCGCGGCTAAAAGCTACATAGATCTAAACCTTCACAAAGAGCTTAAAATAGAACAGCTCGCAAGCACATTGCATATCGACAGAAAATACTTGAGAAATCTATTCAAAAAATATACCGGACTTTCCACGCTTGAATATTTGCTCAACCGCCGCATAAAGCGAGCACGGGAGCTTTTGGAGATGACCGATGTAAGCATAGGGACTGTCGCCGCATCGGTAGGATACACCGATCAATTGACCTTTTCGCGAATGTTCAAAAAACACGTCGGTATCTCCCCTATCAAATACAGGAATGCGGCAAGGACACATAAGCTCAATTAAGACGCAAAGCACCGCCCCGAATGACGCTATCATTCAAGGCGGTGCCTTAATTTATGTAAATAAACACGCAAGCTGATACACTGTAGCCGCAACTCCCCACGCGATAGCACATTGGAGCACGACCACTCCTATCGCCTTCCAAGTCGAAGCCAACTCCCTTTTGATCGCCGCGATAGCCGCGATGCAGGGCGAATAAAGAAGCGTAAACAGCAAAAAGCTTACTGCTTGCATCGGTGTAAACAAGCCCGTAAGCACCTCTGAAAGTGCTTCGCTCGAGCAACCAAGGAGCACCCCGAGAGTTCCGATAACGGCTTCCTTTGCCGTAAATCCCGTGATCAGTGAGGTCGTAACTCTCCAATCTCCAAGCCCCAACGGAACGAATATCGGCACGAGCAATCTGCCGATAGAGGCAAGTATGCTTTCCGAGCTGTCCTCGACGACATACAGTCTGAAATCAAACGTCTGCAAGAACCAGATGATCACCGTGGCAAGAAATATCACGGTAAACGCACGTTGGATAAAGTCCTTAGCCTTATCCCACATCAGCCTGAATACGGTCTTTGGAGAAGGCATACGGTAATTCGGAAGCTCCATAACGAACGGCACGGGGTTTCCCTTGAAAGCCGTAATATTAAACACCAGCGCCGCAAGTATTCCCACTATTATACCCGTGAGATACAAGCCTATCATAACGAGCGGAGCATATCGAGGAAAGAATGCCGCGGAAAAGACCGCGTATATCGGTATCTTGGCGGAGCAGCTCATAAACGGCGTGAGCATAACCGTCATACGCCGATCGCGTTCCGAGGATAGCGTCCGCGTCGCCATTATGGCAGGTACACTGCACCCAAATCCGATAAGCATCGGAACGATAGAGCGTCCCGACAGTCCGATCTTACGCAAAAGCTTATCCATAACGAACGCGACACGAGCCATATATCCGGTATCCTCGAGTATGGACAGGAAGAAAAACAGCGTAACTATTATCGGTAAAAAGCCGAGCACCGCACCGACACCGGCAAATATACCGTCTATAACGAGACTTTGCACTACCGGATTTACATCGAGCGCTTCGAGTCCGAGGGCTACCAGATCCGTAAGCTTCTCTATACCGAGCGCAAGCAGGTCTGAGAGCGGATCTCCGATGACCGAAAATGAGAGCCAAAACACTCCGAGCATTATGGCAATGAACAGCGGTATCGCGAGATATTTATTCGTCAACACCGAGTCTATCCTTACGGAACGCCTTCTTTCCTTGCTCTCAAGCGCTTTTTTTACCGTCTTGTGACACACATTCTCTATAAACGTGTACCTCATATCCGCCAAAGCGGCGTTTCTGTCAAGCCCGGTCTCGCGTTCCATCTCAACGACGGAATGCTCGAGCATCTCAAGCTCGTTTGAATTAAGACCAAGCTCCGCTATCAGCGGCTCATCCCCCTCTATGACCTTGGTCGCGGCAAACCTTGGTGATATACCAAGCTTTCGCGCGTGATCCTCGATCAGATGCGTTGCCGAATGGATACAGCGGTGTACCGCTCCGTCATTACAAAGATCCACGATCCTCAGAGGCTGTTTCTCGCTCGCCACGCGTACCATCTCACCGATAAGCTCGTCGATTCCCTCGTTTGCAGCCGCAACTATCGGAACGCAAGGTATCCCGAGGCTTTCGGAAAGACCGTCGATATCGATAGAGCCGCCGTTCCCACGCAACTCATCCATCATATTCAGAGCGAGCACGGTCGGTATCCTAAGCTCAAGTAACTGAAGCGTAAGGTACAGATTACGTTCTATGTTTGTCGCGTCAACGATGTTTATTATACCGTCCGGAGCCTGCCTGAGCACGAAATCGCGCGTAACGATCTCTTCCGAGGTATACGGTCTTATGGAATATATACCCGGAAGATCGACGACCTCGCAGTCCTTGTGTGCGCGTACCGTGCCGCTTTTTCGATCCACCGTCACACCGGGAAAATTTCCGACGTGTTGATTAGCGCCTGTCAATTGATTGAACAGTGTGGTCTTTCCGCAATTTTGATTACCGACGAGCGCAAATACCATTTATGTATCACCGTGCCTTTCCTTGCACATAGCTTTTAGTCAGCTTCAAGCTTTATATTCATAGCATCGGCTATACGTATCGTAAGAGAATAGCCACGTATGAATATTTCTATGGGATCCCCCATCGGAGCTTTTTTGGTCACCGTCACAGTCGTTCTCGGTATCAGCCCCATATCCAAAAGTCGCAATCTCAGCATTCCCTGCCCTCCGACCTCGGTGATCACTCCGCTCTTTCCGGGAGCAAGCTTATCCAAAGTAGTTATCACTTATCAAGACCGCAGCCTTCGCGCACGCGAAAGCTTCCTTTCGTTGCATATTGCGTTTACGCGTGAAGCTCGCTATTTCAGCCCCACATTATCGTTTATCATCAGCGCTATAAATACCGGTATCACGGTCGCGCACAAGAGTATTATTCCGAGATTTTCATATCGCAGGAGCAGACTGACGACTCCGCCGATCAGCTCCGCGACACCGCCCACGAACTGTATCATTCCGAGACGTCTGGCATAAGACTCCGGCGATTTGTAGCGCAGCTTTATACGATCAAAATTATTGATCATCGAATACATACGTCTGAAATACACCTGAAAGCCGGATAGCGCAAAAAATATACCGAGCACCACCAGAACTATAGAGTAAAATATCTCCATTGATAATCAACGACCTTTCGGGAAAATAATAAATTATAGACCTGATAATAATATTTTACGCATACTTACAGCGGATTTCAAGCAAATATTATGAACAAAATGCGTTTCGGAGCATTTTAGAAGGAAGTGGGTGATGATATTGGCGTCGGCAAGCACGGTATCGCGTCTGGCGTTGGATATCGGAGCTGGGATAATCTCATGCGGCGGCGAGGTCAGCCGTGCAGAGGACAGCGCCAAAAGGATCGCATTAGCGCTTGGTATGAAGGAATGCGAGGTCTTTGCCTTAAATTCCTTTATCCTTTTGACCTCCGTGAGCCGTTCCGGTGAGACGAGCGCTATCAGCCGTAATCTCGGCGCACCGTCGACCGATCTTACGAAGCTTGAAATATTAAACTCCGTTTCGCGAGGACTGTGCTCCGGACGCCTAACGGCAGAGGATGCTGTCTCAAAGCTCGCCGAGCTTTCGAAGGGGAGGCTCTCTCCGCACCGTATGCACCCGGCATCGATGGCTGTGTGCGCCGTATTCACTCTTTTTTTCGGCGGAGGATATGCGGAAGCGATAGTAGCCGCACTCGCCGCAAACGCGACCGTCTTAATAAAACGGCTTGCTAAAAACAGATTTGGAAACGCCGTTATATTCACATTCGTATGCTCACTTACGTGCGGAGCTTGCGGCGCGTGTATGGTATATCTCGGACTTGCGGAGGATTACTCGACGGTCGCCATGGGAGATATAATGCTGCTGATCCCCGGAATGACCTTGATCTGCGCAGGGCGAGACCTTATCGCCGGCGATCTCATCACAGGTATACTTGAGCTTACGGAGACCATGCTTACAGCGGCGGCTCTCACACTTGGCTTTGCTCTTCCCGAGCTGATACTGTAGACCGATGCGCTACTTTTATATCTACCGCGCGTACATCGGATACTGCGGTGACGGAGGATGACGGCTTGAGCTTTATATACAAAATGACGCTTACGGTGCTTGGTGTCGCACTGTTCGCATATCTCGACAGAGCAAGACCGCGCATAATACTCGCCTCCTGCATTTGCGGAGCGTTGACGTTTATAGCGAGTGAGCTTACCGAGCCGTGGCTCGGCAACGGATTTTTGACATACCTGATCTCAGCAAGCGTCACATGCGCTTCATCGGAGCTTGGAGCAAGACTTATGCGCACACCCACGACGGTGATATTGCTTCCGGCGATAATACCGTTAGTACCCGGCTCCTTGCTTTACAAAACGGTACGCGCTCTGATAACCGGCAAAACAGAGCTGTTCCGCATATACGGCACAGAAGCGCTGAATGCCACCGCAGGAATAGCCATAGCCATCGCCTCGGTATCAGCCATGGCGCGACTTATGAGTACCTTTATTAAAAAGCTATACGACGTTTAAGCAAAAAGCCGCACCTCACTACTGCAAAGTAATGAGGTGCGGCGATGCTTGCGGACATCATCAAGCAAATTGTTCGCGATAATCCTCGAGCAACTCGTTGAGCAATACGTTTGCCGCTCCGATTATCGAATCGTACTGCGCCGTAAACGTTTTGCGCTTGGACATACATGTGCTGAATATACTTCCTATCCCGCTGAGTGACGAGCCATACTCATACAGGAAATTCTTGGTTGACGAGCCTACTATTATGTCTATCATCTCGGAAGCGATATCATCTCTCGTGTAGGCACTCTTTAGGGCAAGCTCGTAAAAATTCAAGGTCACCGATCTGTATGACTCGATGGACAGCGCCTCGAGCACCGGGCAGATTATATACTCAAGACGGTCGTAATTTCCGCCGGTCGCGACTGTGTACGGAACTGCCGCAAGAGCAACTCCGTTCGCAAGCAATGTCACGTAATCCTGTGTATCATCCCAGATCGGATACGGAAGGATACCGAAATCAGTGTCCATATCACGCATATTTTCATTAAGTGATGTACCGAGTGTCGTCAGCAAAAACGTGACCTTTCCGTTAGCAAAGTCATCCTCGTGTCCGACCTCTTTGCCGATCTGATCGGGATAAAACAGCCATGCCCCTTCGTTTTTGTATATAAAGCTTTCAAGCAACTCACAGAATTGAGTGGCAAATAACACATCAAAATCTATCTTCGGAAATCCGTTCTTCTGTCTCGTGTAGTATTGAACTCCGCATCCGGCAGCCAAATAATGTATCGGCTCGGCGTGACGGAAGAGTGCAAATCCGAAAACATCCCCATCGTCGGCTTCTTGATTTCCGTTAACATCGGTATACGCCTTCTGCGTAAGATAGTACAGCTGCTCAAAAGTCCACGTCTTTTCCTTTACCATAGTGTAAAGGTAATCCTTACCCTTATCGGGATTTTTCTTCGCATAAAGATCCTTGTTGTAATATATGGCGCCGCATCCGGTTATCGACGAAAAGATCATATCCCCGTACAGGAACTGGAACGTATCGCCGTCGACCGATGTCTCGTATATGGCGTCATAATTCCACCACGGCTGATCAAGCTCGAGATACAGCGTGCCGTTCAGATCGAGAAAAAGATTGTACAGCTTGTTTTGGATGATGGAATTGCTCGTCGCTATGACTATATCCATCGACTCATCGCCACCGAGTATAAGATTTGAGACCTCGGTCGATATATCGCTCCAAAACGAAGTGTTCGACGGCATATAATTGAGATCGACATTGAGCCAATTCTTCACCTTGAGATTTCTCTCGTATATGGCTCTGTACACGATATCGTTCTTCTCGTCCTCCCCCTCCACGTCAAGCTCTAGCCAAGAAGAATAGAATATACCGACAGTCTCGCCGTGCAGGTCGATATTCGTCGGAAGATTTCCGCTCGTACGTTCTCGGGAGCTGTTGTCGTAATAATCCGAAAGCTCCCAATCGCCCCGTTCTTTATCATTATTGTCGGAACAAGCGCAAAGAGTGGTAAACAGCATTGCAAAACACAGAAACAATGTCACGAGTGTAAACCTTTTATTACCCATAGCCGTATTTCCTTTCGGGATTCTGTTAAAATACGACTATAGTTTATCATTGATCGCGCAAAAAGTCAACAGCTACGCATCAAGTTAAAAAAAGCTTACGTTATATTATTCAAAAAACACATCACAACACAGCAAATTTACAGCGTTTTACACAAACAAGATACAGTATGCTATATCTGATGCTTTCTAAAGAAAGGCTTCTTACGTATCGCCTCAGGTCTTACGAGATCCAAAGCCCCTTCCCTTACCGATATCTCAGCCACCTTAAGCTCTCCGGCGTATTCACCGTCAAGCGTCCAATTCAACGGTATCTCCGATATCATCTTCACGCTCTTAACGTGACCGAATATGATGTTTTCCGATCTGTACCTATGGTCTGCAAGCTCCGCGACGGTCTTTGACAGCGCGGAAAAGCTTTTGGGCGCACGTATAAGCAGTAACTCAAACTGACCGTCATCAACGTGAACGTGCTTCTTGTCAAGCTTCATAAGACCGCCGAGAGACGTTGAATTTGTGACAGCTCCGAAGATATAATCCTGCTCGAGCGCTGTGCCGTCATCAAGCTCTATGCGCATACGGAACGGCTCAAATTTATTGAACTCCGCTATCGAGCGTATACCCTCGAATATATACGCCATCCTGCCGAACTTGTTTTTAAACTTCTGATCCGTCGAATACGATATTCTGGTAAACACACCGAAGGAGGCAACATACGAAAAACACCGTCCGTTCTCATTGCCGTCCGCTCTAAAGTATCCGACGTCGGTAGGATATGTTCCTCCGACAGAAGCAAACTTAGCGCTTTTCGGTATCTTCTTCGGGAGTCCTATCCCAGCCGCGAAATCGTTGGTCGATCCGGCAGGAATATATCCCAATTCGTTTACGGTGTCATTCTTCATTATGCCGTTTATCGTTTCGTTCAGCGTACCGTCTCCTCCCATGCACACGATACGGTCGTAACCGACAGCATCAGCCGCAAGCTCGGTGGCGTGTCCTCTGCGCTCGGTAAACACAAGCTCAACGTCCCATCCGTTCTCTTCGATCATTTCTTTTACATCGGTAAAGATACCGTTTGCTTTTTTTACACCCGAACGCGGATTTGCGATCAGCAGTGCTCGCTTGCGTGCCTGTGAAGCATCCGCCCCATCCACCCGCTTGACGTTATCTCCGTTATTCATTTGGCTCTCCTTTCGTAACGGTCGTAAATTGCGCAAATGCGCCGAAATATGCTATAAGATATCAACATTAAATGCATACCGTAACTGATACGACCACTGTATATATTTTAGCACATTACCGACGGCAATAAATTATTTAAATAAAACAATCGTTAATTTTTCTTAATAATAGCATCATACCCTTGTTCCCCGTCATATATTTTATCAAAAAAGCGCCTGTGAATATGTGAAACGGCGAAGAAAGGGTACAAACCGATATGAACGAAACATTCGAAGGCACGAACAGCGAAGCATTGATAAAAGTATACGGAGGTGTCAAGCACACTGAGATATCCGAAGAGTTCATTCTTCCGGATTACCTGCCGGACGTAAAAAAGATAATACGCGCAGACGCATATCCGAAAATGGAAGGCAGATACGTCTCTCAGGGAAAGATAGAATACGACGGTGAGACAGTCATACGCCTATTGTTCATAGACGAAAAAAATCAACTGCACTCAGTAAGCTTTAACACAACGTTTTCCGACAGTCTGGAGATACCGAGCGTCTCGAATGAATGCATAGCAAATCTTCTGCCGTCTCCCGAAAGTCTCAGCTGTCGCGCAGTCAATCCCAGAAGGATATCGGTACGACTGCGAATAGATACGGATATAACAGTGCGTTGCGTGTGTTCGTTTCGCCCGGAGCTTAACGGAGAGCCGTCCGAGACCGAGGTATTGAACGAAGAGCTTTCGGCGCTCAAGCTTATATACGGCGATGAAAACGGTCTGAACTGTGCGGCAGACCTTGAAGCCGACGGTGCACTTCCGCAGATCGGCGAGGTGATAGCCTGCGACGTTGATATGTGCTTTTATGAATGCAAGTGCTCGGATGACCGCGTGCTCTGCCGAGGCGATATGCCGATAACGGTCTTTTACAGCACTCCGACGGAAAACGGAGAGATATACACCGTACTTTTCAGAAAGCTTCCGATCGCGCAGGTAGTCGCGGCTGAGGGTGTCAATGAAAGCTACGAATGCACCGCAAGAGGTACGGTAAACGACGTAAAGATAAACGTCACCGAAAACGGCTTTGGCGAGCGCAGGATATTAGAGCTTGATGTGTCCTACAGAATGGCTATCAACTGCATGGGAAACGAAAGCGTTACCGTCACCAAGGATATATATTCCTGCAATAAAGACGTAATGACCGAGACGGAAAATGTTACATTTGACAGGTTTATAAGAAATTATTCCGCTGCGTTCACGGCAAATCATGTATCGGACTCCGACGGTACCGTGACCGAGGGGGCAGACGGAGTGCTGGCAGTCTTTGCGCATCCTCGTACCGAGAGCGTCATACTCGACAAAGCCAATAAAAGACTTACCGTTGAAGGAAGCTGTGATACCGGCGCAATACTTCAAGGTACGGACGGATTAAGCTGTACCGATTATTCCGTCCCCTTCCATTTGGAGCTTGAAGCGACCGGAGTACCCGAGGATTTTACTTATACCAGTGATACCGTGTGCCTCAGTGCAAGAGGCAGACTTGATGCAGGAAAGCTCTATACGGATATAGAGCTTCAAATAAATCTCTCGGTGCTCGGAACGGAAAAGCGCGAGATAATACGTACCGCCGTCTTTACACCAAGCGCGGAGGATAAAAACAGCAGACCGTCATACCTGAGATTTTATTATCCCGAACGCGGCGAAAGTATGTGGAGCATTGGAAAGCAATTCGGTGTATCATGCGAAAAAGTGCGTGAAGTCAATAAGCTTTCCGTTGAAGGAGCCATCCCGGACGTATTGATAATACCCAAGAACTGATCTCTCTCACGCACACAGCCAAGCAAGACCTCGTTTTATAATTTGCTATTTCCTCCCCGGTGTAAGCCTTTGTTTTACACCGGGGAATTTTTCAGCGAAACGGTCACATACCGTATCTGCACGGAACGGCAAATGGGACACCGAGATATTAAATATTGTTTATATTATTTTTTGTAAAATCATATTGACAAAACGAACGAATTAGTGTATAATAAATAGGCTGATGCGTGGATGTATCCACAGCATCGGTGTATGATCGCATCAGTACGGAGAGATGGCTGAGCTGGTCTAAGGCGCACGACTGGAAATCGTGTTTCGGCTAA
>CAZMWM010000016.1:0-25076 GCA_964570105.1 uncultured Lachnospiraceae bacterium
GCGTACCTCGCCACTAAAGTGGCGCGGAGTTTTGATGGTTGTGGATACACGCCCCTGAATTAGTTCTAACACAGACAGGGCGTACCTCCGCCACTAAAGTGGCGCAGAGTTTGGGTGGTTTAAGGATACACGCCCTAAATTCGTGCGAACACAGATTGGCGTACCTCTGTGATGGAACAACAAACTTCCACCGCGAAGCTGTACAGAAGCTTTTGCCCAGCTTTTCTCGAAAAGCTGGCGCGAAGCTACACGAAAACTTTTGCTAAAGTTCACATCCTTGCGCGTAACAATGGCGAAGCCTTGTTACGCCGAGTTGACCTCCGGTCAACTCTTTTTGCTAAGTTTTTTCAAAAAGCGTCGAGGAAGGCTTCTATCGCGGCGTTATAGTCTGCGCTGTTGGTCTTTACTATTCCGTGACCGCCTTCTATCGTCGTGAGAGTTCCCCTCGGAAAGCTGTCGCTTATCAGTTTGCTGTGCGAAGGACGTATGGCGTCGTGAGAGCCGACGAGAACGAGCACGGGGCATTCGATCCTGCCAAGCTCTTCGGGGGATATCTGCGGCTCGTCCGTCATCAGGCGCATAAGGTCGGCGGTGGCGCGAGCCTTTTTGTCCTCAGGATGATGTTTTGAGCGCCTTAAGGCTTTCCTGTACGTGCGTTTTATCTGAGCGAGATCCTTCTTTTCAAGTCCTTCCGGAAACATATTTGCGCCGTTGAGCACCATACCGATAAGGTACTGCGGATATTTTAGTGCAAATAGCATAGCGATATTTCCGCCGTCGCTGTAGCCGACGAGTATCACCTTTTTCAGCCCCATCTCATCGAGAAATTCATGCAGATCCTCCGCAAATTGCGAGAGCGTGAAGGGGGCTGTGCCGCGCGGCGTCCTTCCGTGTCCGCGTGTGTCGAGCGTTATGACGCGCCTTTGGCGTGTGAAGTGCTCTACGGTGTAAAAGAACGACGACGAATTTCCGCCATTGCCGTGAAGCAGTACGAGCGGCGCAAGCTCGTTCTTCGGTCCGTGGTCTGTGTAAAACATCTCGATATCCATATGCTTGAGGGTTCCTTTCTTTTCGTGCGCTCGGCGGCTTCGCGTGCCTGCAGGCTTTCGGAGCGTACCTTAATTATACCACCGCGACTGCGGTTTGTCAACCGGAAATGCCGCTTTCGTCAAGGGTTGCGTGCGCTTTTTCAAAATAATTAAAATGTTAACTGTTCAGTGCTTGATTTTTAACAAATTAACTGTTATAATGTTTGACTGTGAACAGTCGAACTGTCTTAACAGGAGGAAGTGTCGATGAACAAAGATATCAACGTACAGCGACCGCAGGAGTGCGCGGAGCATCAAAAGCCCCGAGAGGTGGCGATGATAATGCGTGTAAATCGGTTGCATCACAGCGCGGTGGAGAAAAGGCTAAAGTCGCTGAATATACACAGGAGCCAGCATATGCTGCTGATGGCGATAGCGAAATCCGGCGGCTTGCTTTCACAGCGTGAGATAGCGGAAAAGCTCGAAATATCTCCGGCGGCGGTCGCAATGTCGCTGAAAAAGATGGAGAGCAACGGTCTTATATCGCGTGAGGCGGCGAAGGATGACGGAAGGGTAAACCACATCGCGGTATCGGAGCTTGGAAGGAGCATAATATCCGAAAGCGAACGGATATTCTACGAGGTCGATAACGCAATGCTGAACGGTGTAAGCGCCGACAAGCTCGGGGTGTTCGAAGAGGTGCTGGAGGCTATATACGACAATCTTATAGCTATCGGTGCGGACGACAAGCGCCCCGTCATATAAAATGTAAGACAAAAAATCGTTACTACTGCGGATATCAAGAAAGGACGAAGATCATACGATGAAGAGATGGTTAAAGTACGTAAGACCGTACCTGCCGTATTTTATAATCGGTCCCGTGTGCATGATCGTTGAGGTCATAGGCGAGGTGCTGATGCCGAAGTTTTTGGCTATGATAATCAATAACGCCGCCGCAAAAACGCCGTGGTACAGTGCCGGCGTAATGGGCGGAATGATACTTACGGCTCTGCTTATGATGCTCGGCGGAGTGGGCGGAGCATATTTCGGCGCTAAGGCGTCCGTTAATTTCGGAGCGGATCTGAGAAGAGACGTTTACCGCAAGGTGCAGAGCTATTCCTTTGCAAATATAGATAAATTCAGCACCGGCTCATTGGTGACGCGCCTTACCAACGATGTTACCCAGATACAGAATTTCATAAACACATTGCTGAGGATGTGCTTGCGTTCTCCCGGAATGCTCATAGGCGGTCTTATTATGGCGATAACGTTGCGTCCGTCGCTTGCCGTGGTATTTGCTGTGGCGATACCGATACTCGTGATCGCGATACTCGGCATCATACTTAATGCGTTTCCGAGATTTTCCGCCATGCAGAGCAAGGTGGACGGACTGAATAACCGCGTTCAGGAGAGCGTAACGAACGTACGCGTCGTTAAGAGCTTCGTGCGCGAGGATCACGAGATAGAAAAATTCAAGGATGCGAACGGAAGTCTCAAGGATGCCGGAGTTTCGGCTATGCGCATTATGATACTGCTCCAGCCGGTGATGACGCTCGTTATGAATTTCACCGTGCTTGCGGTGTATTGGTTTGGTGCTCCGATGGTTATGAACAGCGGGATGGATATCGGTGACCTTTCGGCTTTCATCACCTATTGCACGCAGATACTTTCGTCGCTTATGATGATAACTATGATGCTTATGATGTCCTCGCGTGCCATGGCGTCCGGAAAGCGTATATGCGAGGTGCTTGACGAGCATCCTGATATCACTGACGAGAATGCGACCGATGCTGTCGTTTCGAGGGGCGAGGTCGAATTTCGCGGCGTGGATTTCAGATATTACAAGACCAGCGAGGAGAAGGTGCTGGACGGGATAGATCTGAAGATAGATGCCGGAAGCACGGTCGGAGTCATAGGCTCGACCGGTTGCGGAAAGACCACGCTCGTTTCGCTCATAGACCGTCTGTACGATGTGGATGCCGGAGAGGTGCTGGTGGACGGGGTGAACGTAAAGGAATATTCCCTCCATAACCTCCGCGACGGCGTCGGAATGGTGCTTCAAAAGAATGTTCTTTTCTCCGGAACGATAAAGGAAAATCTGCTTTGGGGCGACGAGAATGCCACGGACGAGGAGATATCAGCCGCGGCAAGCCGTGCGCAAGCGGACAAATTCGTGCGTAATTTCAAGGACGGCTACGATATGGAGCTTGGTCAGGGCGGTGTGAACGTCTCGGGCGGTCAGAAGCAAAGACTTTGTATCGCAAGAGCGCTTCTCAAAAAGCCGAAGATACTTATTCTTGACGACTCCACGAGCGCCGTCGACACCGCGACCGAGGCTATGATACGTACAGCGTTCAAGAACGAGCTTGCGGACGCTACCAAGATAATCATAGCGCAACGCATAACCTCCGTTATGGATGCCGATAAGATAGTGGTCATGAATGACGGACGCATAGTCGGAGAGGGAACTCACGCCGAGCTTATGGAGAGCTGTGCGGACTATCGCGATATATACAATTCACAGATGGAGAGCAAGGATGCCTCCGTCACCGCGGCTATCAACGCGGAAAGATCCAAAGGAGGTGCTGACTGATGGCAAGATCGCTTGAAGCTCTTCAAAAGCAATACAAGAGCACTTCCGCGCCGCAGAAGGGCGGTATGCCCGGAGGAGGACCGCGTCCCGGCGGCGGACCGGGCGGACCGGGCGGACGCGCAAGGGCGATGGGCGGCGGAAAGCCGAAGAATATGAAGAATACCGTCGTCAGACTGCTCGGTTATCTCAAGGCGTATAAGCTGAGACTGATCGCCGTGATATTCACGATGCTCACGAGCACGCTGACGTCGCTTTGCGGCTCGTTTATGCTGATGCCGATCATAAACCGCATCGGCGGCTTTGAGACCACGTCAAAGGACGGAAGATTTGCCGTCATAGCCGACGGGCTGGTCGAAGGGTTCAAGGATACGCTCTATCCCGCGTTCTCATCGGCGTTTGAAAACGAGCGTACTGCCGAGGTAATGATATACGTTCTTGCGGCAATGATCATACTCGCCTGTATATATCTGCTCGGTGTCGCGGCGACTTATATACAGCAACGCATAATGATATCCGTCTCTCAGGGAACGCTCGAGCGTATCAGGAACGACCTTTTCGCAAAGCTTGAAAAGCTTCCCGTGAGATATTTCGATACCACGCCGACAGGTGAGACCATGAGCCGTTTTACCAATGATATCGACAATATCGGCACGATGCTCGACAGCTCTCTTACATCGATAGTTTCCGGTACCGTAACGCTTATCGGTACGTTCGTCTTTATGCTGACGACCAGCTGGGTGCTCACTCTCATAACCGTGGTGTTCATCCCGATATTTACCTTGGGCGGAGGCGCTATAGCCAAACGGAGCAGTAAGTATTACGGCGGTCAGCAGGCGGTGCTCGGAGCAGTCAACGGATATATAGAGGAGACCGTATCCGGGCAGAAGGTCATAAAGGTGTTCAATCACGAAAAGGATTGCACGGAGGAATTTGAGCTGCTCAACGACGAGCTTCGTGACAAACAGCTGAAGGCGCAGTTCTTCGGCGGTATAATGGGACCGATCATGGGCAATACGAGCCAGATAAGCTACGCGGTGACTGTCGGAGTCGGCGGAATACTTATGTGTACGACCGGATTTACTCCGGGTGCTCTCAGTGTGTTTGCGAATTACGCTAAGCAGTTCTCTATGCCCATAAACAACATATCGATGCAGATGAGCACCATCTTTTCCGCTCTTGCGGGTGCCGAAAGGGTGTTTGCCGTAATGGACAGAGAGCCGGAGCCGGAATGTCCTCCCAATGCGATAAGCGACGGAGTTATCATCGGTAACGTTGTGCTCGATAACGTCACCTTTGGATACGATCCTGGCAGAGATATACTGAAAAACATCTCGCTCTACGCAAAGCCCGGGCAGAAGATAGCGTTCGTTGGCTCGACAGGTGCGGGAAAAACGACGGTCACAAACCTTCTTAACCGTTTTTACGATATAGAGAAGGGGAGCATAACGATCGATGGAAAGTCGATCATGGAGTACGACCGTGCGTTCCTTCGCAGGAATATCGCGATGGTGCTTCAGGATACGCACCTTTTCTCCGGTACGGTCAGAGAGAATATCCGTTACGGACGGTTGGATGCGACAGACGACGAGGTGGTCGCCGCGGCTAAGACCGCATCCGCTCACAGCTTTATAATGAGGCTATCGGACGGTTACGATACCGTGCTTGAGGGTGACGGAGCAAATCTTTCGCAGGGACAGCGCCAGCTTCTCAATATTGCCCGTGCGGCGCTCTCGAAGGCTCCGATACTCGTTCTTGACGAGGCGACCAGCTCGGTCGATACAAGGACGGAACGTCATATCGAGCACGGTATGGACAGACTTATGAAGGATCGCACGACCTTCGTTATCGCGCACAGGCTCTCCACCGTGCGAAATTCAAATGCAATAATGGTACTTGAGAACGGCGTTATAATCGAGCGCGGAAGCCACGAGGAGCTGCTCGCGTTAAAGGGACGCTATTACGAGCTTTACACAGGCGTGAAGGAGCTTGACTGATAGCGTAACGGTTTGGAAATCAAAAAACAAGAGCGTATCGGTCGCGTGCCGATACGCTCTGCGCGATGAATTAGGTAAGAGGTAAAAGGTAATAGTGAAGAAGTGAAAAGAAGAAAATTTCCGTCGCTACGCTTCGGAAATTATTATAAAATAAGGTGTAGGCAACACTCAAATTTTAACCGTTGTCACTTCTACTTCTTACCTATTCACTATTACTTATTACTTCAAATTCTCGGGAGCGGGTAGGGGAAGTAATAAGTAAGAGGTAATAGTGAAGAAGTAATAAGTAAAAAGTAAAAAGTAAAAATTCTCGGGAGCGTCAGCGACCGAGAATTTTTGGTGGACCTGGTGGGATTCGAACCCATGACCTCCGCGTTGCGAACGCGGCGCTCTCCCAACTGAGCTACAAGCCCATCTGATTACCTGTGTATTATATCATCTTTTTGATGATTTGTCAAGTGTTTTTTTACGATTTCCGAAAAACTTTTTGCAAAACTCCTTGACAATGCGTCTGCGCGGTGTTATAATTACGTTGTGCGGCGTATTCACGCCGCAAATATTGATGATGGATACGGAGAATTACGGTTATGTCGAGTATAATGAACATAATAGAAGGATTTAAAGAAAAATGCCCCTGTGGAAGAGTACATACCACGTCCGTGCGCGACGTACGGATAGGCAGTGGGATAGTCCGCCGCGTTGGCGACATACTCAGGGAGAACGGATTTCCGAGGCGGATATTGCTCGTTGCGGACAAAAGCACGTTGGCGGCGGCGGACGGAATAGTCGAGAGCCTTGAGGGCTTTGACGTCACCTATAAGATCTATGACGAGATCAGGGTGGCTACGATGGAGCACGTCGAAGAGCTTGAGGGAATGCTCGAGGGGGAGGACATCGGCGTTCTTTCCGTCGGGACAGGCTCGGTGAACGATCCTTGCCGTCTTGCCTCTGCGCGTCGGGGCGTTCCGCTGTGCATATTCGGAACTGCGCCGTCTATGGACGGATTTGCGTCGGATTCCGCGCCGATAGTTAAAAACGGCTTCAAGTCCAGCTATCCTGCCAAGAGTCCCGAGGTCATCATCGGAGATACCCGTATACTCGCAAACGCTCCGACGGAGCTTAAATCCGCCGGATTTGGAGATATGGTCGCAAAATATGTCGGTCTTATCGATTGGGGCGTCTCGGCGCTTCTGACCGGAGAATACTACTGCGAAAGAGTCGCCGCGCTTACCCGTGAAGCCATAGACGAGCTTATGGGGATGGCTGACAAGGTCACGGTCAGTGACGAGGAGACTGCCGGCAAGATATTCGAGGCGTTGCTCAAAACGGGCATCGCTATGAGCTTTACGAAAAACTCTCGCCCCGCGAGCGGAAGCGAGCACACGATCGCCCATCTTATCGAATGTGTGGAGCTTCGCGACGGCAAGATACCGAATTATCACGGAGAGGACGTCGGTGTTTGCACGCTCGAAGTGCTGAAATATTACGGCTCGCTTGCGAGCGGCAGGTTGCTCTCCACTCAGAAGGAAACCGTTGATTGGGACGATGTATACGCCTTCTACGGCTCTATGGCTGATGACGTTCGCAAGTTCAACACTCCCGATAATATCGTGGACGCGGTAACGCCCGAGCGGATACGTGACTGTTGGGAAGAGATCTGTCGGATCATCGGAAGTGTTCCGTCCTATGAAGAGTGCTGCGCCGCTATGATATCTGCCGGATGCAAGCTGACCGTGTCGGATATCGGCAAGGATGAAAAGCTGTTTTACGACTGTATGCACTATTCTCCCTATATGCGCCGCCGTCTTACGCTCCTGCGTCTTAGGGATATGATGACCGTCGTCAACGGTTGAGCCGCGTCTGCATCGCGTTCGTGTTTGTGTTTGTGTTCGCGTTCGTGACCGCCTTATGATGAAAGACTTCGTTTTTCATCCGTGGGGCGGTCTCTTTTTGCATATATTCATAAAAGAAGGGCATAATCATAAAAGCCGCGACGGGTGCGTTGCGGCCGTATCTCGGAAAATTGCCGCGTTATTAGAGGTCGCAACAGCTGATACCGAGGTGCGGCGCAGGAAAGGATCGGGATCGATATGGAGCTTTTGGGTGTGATACTCACGTCTTTGGTGTCCGTTGTGGCGATGTTCGTGATCGCCAAGCTTATGGGGCATAAGCAGATATCACAATTGGATTTTTTTGATTACGTTACCGGTATAACCGTTGGCTCTATAGCGGCGGAGCTTGCGACCGAGCTTGAAGAGCCGTGGAAGCCGCTGATCGCGATGGCGGTCTACGGTGCGGTGTCGGTATTGTTGAGTATTACCGCGTCCAAGCATCCCAAAACGCGCAAATATATAAACGGAACGCCGACGGTCGTCATCGACAACGGTAAGATATACAAGAAAAATCTCAAGAAGGCAAAGCTTGATCTCAGTGAGCTTATGCTGATGTGCCGTCAGGAGGGATATTTTGATATAACGGATATCCAAACGGCGATCTTCGAATACAACGGTAAGCTTTCCGTGTTGCCCGTCAGCACCAAACGCCCGGTAACTCCCGAGGATATCGGCGTGAAGGTGGAGCAGGCGAGCATCTGCTCGGAGGTGATAATGGACGGGCGTATCCTCGGAGAAAACCTCAGGCGTATGGGACTTGACGAGAGCTGGCTGAAAAAACAGCTGAAGGCTCAAGGGTATGGGGATGCCAAGGGAGTATTTCTCGGGGTGTGTGATAAGAGCAATAAGCTGACGGTGTTTACGGCTGAATAAGAACGGCTTATAGCGGACCATCGGGGAATTACCGCGTCTTTCGGTATGCTTGGAGGAGATGTGATATGTGCACTGCGATAGCTATGCGCGGAGACGGGATGTATTTCGGGAGAAATATGGATCTGTTTTACGAGTTTGGTCAACGGATATTGATAACTCAGAGAGCATATCCGCTCCCGTGTCCGGAGGGCGAAAAAAAGAGCGCCCACTATGCAATGATAGGTATGGGCACTCTTGAGGACGGATGTGACCTTCCGCTGTACGCGGATGCTATGAATGAATGTGGGCTGTGTATGGCGGCTCTGGATTTCCCGGGAAATGCCGTGTATTTCAAGCCCTCGTCAAGGTCGGAATATGATATAGCCCCGTATGAGCTGATACCATGGGTGCTCGGATGCTGTAAAAGCGTGAATGACGCGGTAATTCTCCTGAAAAACACCGTTATCGTCGACCGTGATGTGAATGAACGGGTGCCGTCCACCCCACTTCATTGGATGCTTGCGGACGGTGAAAGGAGCGTCGCCGTTGAGCCGACGGCGGATGGGGTGTGCGTTTATGACGATCCGTTCGACGTGCTGACAAATGCGCCTTCGTTCGGATTTCACGCGCAGAATGTAAGGCAATACGCCGCGCTCAATGCACGTTACCGTGAAAGTGGAGCGCCCGAGTGGCTTGCTCCGTTCAGCTATGGATTTGGAGCGATAGGGCTTCCGGGCGATCTTTCGTCCGCTTCAAGATTTGTAAGAGCTGAGTTTATGCTTCGTCACTGCGCAGGGGAATATAACGGTGAATACCGTCGGGTGCTACAATGTATGGATATACTTTCCTCCGTTGCGATGGTGAAGGGAAGTGTTATAACGCCGGACGGCAAAGCGGACGCGACGCTGTACAGTGCCTGTATGTCACCGCTCACCGGTCGGTATTATTTCAAGCTATGCTCGGAGCACCGTCTGCTTTATGCGGAGCTTACGGATGCCGAGGTGAGCGGTAATGAGGTGAAAACGGTAGCGTTTCCGCCGCCCTGCGAACCGATGCGGATATGAGCTTTTTTGTCAGTTCAGATAGCACCAGATCTGCATCTCGCTCTCACCGCGGTTTGCAAACGCGTAGTATGGGATGAGCGTGGCTGTTATCGGCTCGAGGGTGTCGTGCCGTTCGCTGTACAGAGGAGCATCGGGGGAGCGTCTGCGCCTGTATGCCTTTGCCGTGAGCGTGGGGGTGCCAAGCTCGGGATGCGTTCCGCAGATTGGCTCGCAACGGCTGTCTATCCTGATATCGCGGAGCAGCTCTCCGTTGTCCTTTCCCTCCATACAGTATACCACGGGACCGCGCATCACTGCGTACCTGCCGCAATCGAATACCGCCTCGGGACGCGCTTCGATGAACTTGACGCGCATCTCAAAGTCGAGCGTCACGCTCTGCCCGTCCTTAACGTCAAAGAACGCGTATCCGTTGACGGTCTCGCCCTTGTAGCCGTCGTACCAGCCGGGGATGCGCACGGCAAGTCTTGTGTCCCCGCCGGTTACCTTTATCTCTATCCTGCCGTTTTCAGGGTACGTTGTGTTTTGCTCTATCCGCACCGCGCTTCCGTTTCTCGTTACTGTCGCCGTGCTCTGTCCGTACTGATGGACGTATACCGTTTCCCCGTCGTCTCCGTAGAACATATCAGAGATGGAAGGAATGAACCTTACGATGTTCGGAGGACAGCAGGAGCAGGAGAATACCTCGGAACGCGTCATCTGCGGCCAGCGGATGGAGTTTTTCCCGTCCGTGGATACGTCGTGTCTGTGAAGGTACGGTATGACCTCAAGCGGATTTTCGTAAAAGAAAGCCTTTCCGTCGAGCGATACGGATGACATCGAGCCGTTATACATTATGCGCTCGACGGTGTCGGAATATTTGGAGTTTGCGCCGAAGCCGAGCATTCTGTTTGCAAAGAAAGCAAGTCCTATTGCCGCGCAGGTCTCGGTGTATGCGAGCAGGTTTGAAAGGTCATAAGGGAGCGTAAAAGCCTCTCCGAGAGACGACGAGCCTATTCCGCCGGTGATGTACATCTTTTTTTCTATGATATCGTCAAATATCGCTTCGCACGCGGCTCTAAGCTCCGAGTCTCCCGTTCTGAGCGCGATATCAGCCATCGCCGAATACAGGTATACCGCGCGCACCGCGTGTCCCTCCGCAGTTCTTTGCTCGCGTACCGGCAGGTGCGACTGATTGTTGCTTGCCGTGCACCATGACAGTATATTGGCGTCCTTGGCGCATCCGCGTTCGTTTATGAAGAACTCGGCAAGCTCCATATATCTTTTTTCGCCCGTGCATTCAAAGAGTCGCACGAGAGCAAGTTCTATCTCCTCGTGCCCGGGGGTGGTAAAGCCGGTATCGCGATCTATCTTGAAGCGCTTTTCGATATGGTCCGCATATCTGCACATCAGATCGAGAAATTTGCGTTTTCCGGTGGCTTCAAAGTATGCCACAGCCGCTTCCATCAGGTGACCTGCGCAGTACAGCTCGTGGTCATTCCTGTTTTGAAAGCGCCGTTCAGGCTCGACAACGGTGAAATAAATGTTGAAATACCCGTTCGGATCTTGGTGCTCTTCGATAAGCTCCACAAGCTCGTCCACTATCCGCTCAAGCTCCGGCTCGCGCTTCGTTTGCGTGAGATAAGCCACACCCTCTACCCATTTTGCGACGTCGGAGTCCCAGAAAATGTGAGGCTTATGCGGCTCGCCCTCTTTCCAATTGAATTTGAACGCTTCAAATCTTCCGGTCTCGCAAAAACGGTCGTACACTGCCTTCACGGTCGTGTTTCTCACCATATCCTGCTTGGCTTTCCAGAAGCCTCCGGTCAGCCTGACGTTGGCGATACCTAACTTATTTATCATCTTTATGACCATACCTTTCTAAATCATAGCAGTTTTGTGACGGTTTCGGCTTTGCTAAGGCACAAAACGCCTCTGAAAGATCTATCTTCCGGACTTGTGCCCTCCGAATTTCGGTGCCGTTAAATGTTGAGATGTTGAAATCAGCGGTGCTTGCAGGTCACGCCAAGGTGTTCTCAAGCTCCGCGCACAGCCAATGGTACACCGGTAATGTCAGCTCCTGAACGAGATACGTCTCACTTTCCGGCAGACGTATGCACGTGTCCGAAAGCTCCTTCATCCTTCCGCCGTTCTCGCCGGTTACGGATATTACCTTCATTCCCTTGCATTTTGCGGTAATTGCCGCGTAAACGCAGTTTTTTGAGTTGCCTGAGGTGGTGAGAGCCAAGAGGACGTCGCCGTCTTTACCGTAGCCGTTTACTTGCTGGGCAAAGACCATATATGCGTCCTTATCGTTTCCGAAAGCGGTGGAAAGCGCGGTGTGCCCCGTCAAGGCAATGGCGGGCAGAGCGCCCTCGAGCTTTTCGGCAAGCGCGTCGCCCTCCTGACCGTATTTGTGAAGCTCCTTTTTCAGAGCTTCCGATACGGGACGCTTCTTTTTGAATGATTTCATAAGCTCACCGACTATATGCTCGCTGTCCGCGGCGCTTCCGCCGTTTCCGCAACAAAGGAGCTTTCCGCCGCCCTCAAAGCAACGGTAAAGTATATCGAAGGATGCCAATATCCCGTCTTTTACCGCGTCGAGCGCTGTATAACGTGCGGTGAGCTGTTCAAGAGAATTACAGATCTCAAGCTTGTCGTACATAAAATATTCCTTTCACCGTGATTTTTGACCGATGGCGGTCTGTCGCGTCCGAATATCAGTATTCGCCTGTCGCGACGGAGAGCGCCGCGTAATCTCCGACGTGCTCTCCAAGCCCTGCCGCAACGACCTCGCACGGCACGAGAGCTTCCTCTTTCAGGATGCGTTTAAGCTCGTTTTCGATTATTCCCGCACTCCGCATATATATGCCGCCGATGACGGTTATACGGGGATTTACCACGTCGCAGAGGATAGCGACCGTAAGTCCGAGCTTTTCGGCGGAGGTGCGGTATATATCGAGACAGAACTTGTCGCCCGACTCCGCAAGATCGCCTATCAGCTTGGCATTGACGTTCTCCGGCACGCCGCCGCAAGCGTCGAGCAGGGGAGAAGCAGAGCGATCTGCGCGACTTATCGCTTGCTTGAGAGCGGCGATACCGAGCTGCTTTATACCGTTTCCGGAGCAGAAGCCCTCCGCCGAGCCTGCTTTTCCGTATCCGATAGGACCGTCCTTTTCCAGCCGTACGTGTCCTATCTCTCCTGCCATATCGTCAGCGCCCCTATGGAGCCTTCCGCCGAGTATCAGACCGGCGCCGAGACCTGTGCCGAACGTCAAAAACGCCATATCGTCATAACCGCGCCCGGCGCCGTATTTCCATTCGGCGACCGCGCAGGCGTTGGCGTCGTTCTGAAGGTGGCACTGTACGGACGTTCTTTCCTCGAAATATCTGCATATCTCGATGTTGTCCCAGCCCGGAAGATTTGGGGGCGAGAGCACCACGCCGCGTCGAGCGTCGAGCGGTCCGCCACAGCTTATTCCTATACCGGAAATGTCGGAATATTTGAGCGAATTTCGGGAAATTACCGCGTCGATCTCGTTCATAAAGGCTTCAAGTGTCTCCCGAGGTCTCCCGACCTGTGTCGGAAACTTGATCTTTTCAAGTATCTCGGGAGCACCCTCGGGAAGCGTTTTCCCGAGAGTTACCGCGCATTTGGTGCCGCCGACGTCCAGACCGATGATGTATTTATTTATATCACTCATCGAAGCCCTCCCATTCGTCATATCCGCACTTGTTTATATACCCGAGGTATTCCGTATAGTCGATATCCTTGATGTTGGTCATATAGTGATTGCTTCCGTAGCTCTCTCCGTTCTTCCAAGCTATGTGGTAGAACTTCTTTTCGCCCTCTTCTATCGGAACGTTCGCTATCACCTCGGAGCTGTCGGGGGAGACGGTGTATTCTCCGCAAGCAACGACCTTTCCGCTTCCAAGCTCGGTGACTGCGTACTCGAAGGTCTGAGCCTTTTCTCCGTCATTTACCGCGTGCAGGGGCAAAACGTGACCTTTTGGCTCGTCGAACATAAGGCACAGCGTAGCTTGGGAACGCTTTATGTAATTGTATGCAAGCTTCTTTGTGAAGTAATAATCGACCACGGCATCGGATATCTGCGGCCAACCGTCCATCAGATTCCACCAGATTATACCCGTGCGTCTCCACTTGGACAGCCTGAAACGCTCGATGAAGTATTTCTTGGCTTCCGCTTGAGATATCTGACTTGCTCTTGAAAAATCGTCAAGAGTGCACGGCACGGAGCTGCCGAAGAGCGTCGTGACCTGATCTGCCATCAGTCTTATCCTGTAAACGTAAGCCGCGTTCTTTGCGGTCTCCTGCGCGGTCGCGTGGGCAAGCCACTCATCGTTATCTATTCCGCTCCAATCCTCCGAATTGCGTGCTGTCAAAAGCTTTTCGGGAGTCAAATAGCGCTTGAGCGAGGAGGGTGAGGGGCAACCGTGATATCCGGTCTCGGAGGCAAAATGGCATACGCTGTTGGCGTAATAATTGCCTTTGAAATAGTCGCGCGGTCCCCAAAGATGGTCCTCGGATATGTTGTGTCCGCCGTTCTTGAACGCTTCCTCGTCGATGTACGGGGATGAGGGGATGTACGGACGGTAGTGATCGAGCTTGTCGAGTACGTCGGGGATGACCTTTCTTGTGACCTTGAACACCTTGTTTGGATCGCGCATCATTCCTCCCGGCGCAGATCCACAACTGTCGTTCTCGTTGTCACCCGCCCAAAGCACGATGGATGCGTGACCTCTGAGACGCTTTACGATCGTTTCGACCTCGTTTTCTATCTTTTTGCAGAATAGCCCATCCTGAGGATAGGAGCCGCAAGCCATCATAAAATCCTGCCAGATCATTATTCCGTCACGGTCGCAATAGTCGTACAGCCGGTCGTCCTCGTACACTCCGCCGCCCCAGATACGGATGATATTGCATCCGATGTCCGAGAGCATCGGAAGTATCTTCGGTATCCGCTCGGCATCTCTCGAGTGAAGAGCGTCTGCCGGTACCCAATTGCTTCCCATCGCAAATACGGGCTTTCCGTTTATGATAAATCTGAAATCTCCGTTGCCCTGCTCATCCGTGACGGATGTGCGTATAAGCTTTACCGTGCGGATACCGAGCGTTTTTTTGCAAACGTCCACGGTCTTGCCGTTACGGTAGAGCGTCAGGGTAACGTCGTAAAGCTCTGCCGCTCCCATATTTCTCGGCCACCAAAATCTGACGTCGGTGCAGTTTATCTGTACGTTTCCGCCGGTGTTCCACAGTCTGCTCTTCCAATGAATCTCGGAGTCGCCGCAGACGCCGCAAAGCTCCATTTCATACTCGGATATATCGTCTCCGAGAACATCAACGTTGTAATTCAGATTGAGTATCGCAGTTTTCTTCTCTACGTTTATATTGCACGTGTTGATACATACGTCGTCCTCGGAAAAGCCTTCCGCCTTCCGCTCGCGGAGCGTAAGAGGTCTCCATATACCGCCGGATACCATACGCGGCATTATATCCCACGAATACATATGTGCCGCTTTTCTTATGTAGAGCGACTCGAAATTGTACGGCAGAGCGGAATTGCTCGGATGTATACGGTATGCTCTTGCCGCTATCACCGCAGGGGTTATGTGCACGACAAGCTCATTTTCTCCGACAAGGAGCGCTCCGCCGTTACCGATGATATGGGGTATGAGCATATTATCCGTTTCGCCGATAAGCTTGCCGTTGAGGAATATCTCGGCTACGGTATCAAGTCCCTCAAAGCAAAATTCCGCTTCGTTCATCTTCTCCTCCGCGCGGAAATGCTTTACGTAGAACATATGCAGGTATTCGCAGGATCGGTCAAGGGGATTTAAGGCATAAAAGGGATCGCCGATGACGCCCGAGCGGAAAAGATCGATTTCAAGATTTCCGGGGACGGTGGCAGAAACGTTGTCGTAGCATCTTTCAACAAGCTCCGCTTCCGTCTTTGGTACAGCTCCGCTTTGTCTGTTGTCGTGGCAAAGACGCTCGTTTTTTACGTAGTACAGACGCCAATCCGTATCGCAGAGAGATATTTTTTTCATACGTAGCACCTTTCGGGATATTTTTATTTTTATACGGTCGCGGCGGGTGTGGGAGGCTTACTTTCCGAAGGCGGCATTCCAATCCTTCATAAATCTTTCGATCCCGGCATCCGTAAGCGGGTGATCGAGCATCTGCATCAGCACCTTGTACGGCACGGTCGCGATGTCCGCTCCGTTCTCGGCGGATTCCTCGACGTCCTGAGGGCTTCTGATGCTTGCGGAGATGATCTCGCACGGGATACCGTGGATATCAAATATCGTCGCTATATCGCGTATCAGCTTCTGACCGTCGGAGGAGATATCGTTAAGCCTGCCGACGAAGGGACTGACAAACGACGCTCCGGCTCTTGCGGCGAGCAGAGCCTGAGACGGGCTGAAGATCAGGGTGACGTTCGTCCGTATGCCCTTTGCGGCAAGGCGTTTTACTGCCTTAAGTCCCTCTTTGGTTATCGGTATCTTTATCACGATGTTCTTGTTTATGGCGGTGAGCTTTTCCGCCTCTCTTACCATTCCGTCCGCGCTGTCCGCGACGACCTCGGCGCTTATCGGTCCGTCAACGATCTTACATATCTCGCCGATGACCTCTTCAAATATCTTGCCTTCCTTGGCTATAAGCGACGGGTTGGTGGTGACTCCGCAGATGATACCAAGCTCGTTCGCCTCGCGTATCTCATCCACGTTTGCGGTATCAATAAAAAGTTTCATATCAGTTTTCGACCTTTCCGCTGTTACGGCTCACGGCTCAACAGCTTATGCTTCAATTTTAACCGAAAAACGTGCGTTTGTCAATACCGTAAGTGAGGAATTTTCAGTATTTTTTCAAGATGCTTATTGACATTTCGATTTTTTACTGTATAATTGTAATCAGGCAGACCTTCGGTCGGAAAAGGAGCTTGTAAAATGGAAGAAAAGATAGTTGGGATAAAGAGCTTTCAGGTGGATCACCGCACCCTTAAGGAAGGGATATATATATCGCGGACGGACAGAGGTGTCGTTACCTACGATATGCGCACACGCAGACCGAACGCCGGGGATTATATGGATAACGTGACTATGCACACCTTTGAGCATATGTTCGCGACGTATATCCGCAATTCGGCTATTTCCGAGGACGTGATATATTTCGGTCCGATGGGGTGCCAGACCGGGTTTTATCTGCTCGTTTCGGAGCGTATCCCGCCGCAGACCGTATATGATGTGAGCGTCTCGGTGCTTGAGAAGATGATCTCTCACGTCGGCGAGGTGTTCGGCGCGAGCGAGGCGGAATGCGGCAATTACCGTTCTCTTGAGCTTGCGTCCGCCAAAAGGGAAGCGGAAAGATATCTCGCGATACTGAAAAAGGATCCGAGACCGGATCTCAAATACGAATAAGTCGGTCAGACCGACGGAAGGAGCGATACGGAAATGTTGGGACTGATAGGAGCTATGCAGCTTGAGCTTGACGGGATAAGAGCAAGGATGACGGACAAGACGTCCGTGACCGTCAGCGGAATAGAATATGTCAGCGGAAAGCTCGAGGGGGTGGATACGGTAACGGCGGTATGCGGTATCGGAAAGGTATTTGCGGCTATCTGCACGCAAACGATGATACTGCACTTCAGACCGGATACCGTGATAAATACCGGAGTTGCCGGAGCTGTGTCGGAGAAGCTGAGCATAGGCGACGTCGTGGTGGCGGACAGGGTGGTACAGCACGATATGGATACCTCTCCGCTCGGAGATCCCGTCGGTATGATATCGGGGATAAATCGCGTGTTTTTCGATACCGATCCTGCGGTGTCGCGGAAGCTTGGCGATATACTTGAAGGTTTCGGCGTGCATACCGTCAGCGGTACCGTCGCGACCGGAGATCAGTTCATCTGCTCCTCCGAGAAGAAAAAATATCTTGCCGAGACGTTCGGTGCCGTGTCGTGCGAGATGGAAGCCGGAAGCATAGGGCACGTATGCACGGTAAATTCCGTTCCGTTCGCGATACTTCGCGCCATATCGGATAACGCCGACGAAGGAGCGGTGTCCGATTATCCGAGCTTTGCCCGTTCCGCGGCTGAAGGATACGTGCGTACGGTCACCTGCTTTGCGGCATCGCTCGGCGGAAGATGAAGCGTTACAGAGCGGAGGATTATATCGCCGACGGTGACAGCATAGGTATATTCTTTTCCGCGGAAAGACACGACGAGCCGCTCCATTCTCACGATTTTATCGAGGTCATATACATCGTTTCGGGCGAAGCGGAGCACTCCATCGACGGGGAGATATATAAGGTGGAACGGGGCGACGTGCTGTTTATAAATTACGGTTGCCTGCATTCGTTCAGCTCGAAGGACGGCTTTTCGCACTATAATATCTGCTTTTCGCCCGAGACCGTGGGAAGCTCGATGATAACTCCGGAAAACGCCCCTGCTATGCTTTCTCTGACCGCCTTCAACGAGCTTCGGCGCGACAGAAGCTGCGGCAGGATAGGCTTTTACGGCTCGGAGCGAGGAGAGATAGAGCAACTGCTCTCGAATATGGAAAGAGAGAGCCGCGAGGGCTTACCGTACGGCAAAAAGCTTATAGAGAGCTATATGAGCGTGCTTATGACCAAGCTCCTTCGAAAGACGGTGATGGGAAACGACGTCTCGGAGGGCGGCATCTGGGAGGAGCTTCGCGAGTATATAGACGCCAATCTCGACGGAGAGCTGACGCTTTCCGCGCTTGCAAGCAAGAGCTTTTACAACCCGTCGTATTTCAGCCGCGCGTTTAAACAGAAGTTCGGGACGCCGTTTACGGAATACGTCACCAAGAAGAGGCTTGGGCTTGCGCTGGAGCTTCTCGAGCGCGATGATATACAGCTTGAGCGCATAGCGGAGAGATGCGGTTTTCCGGACAGGAGCGCGTTCTACCACGCGTTTTTGAAATATATGGGGGCTTCGCCATCCGAATACCGCAAAAGGGCGGCGTTAAAAAAGTAAAAAAATCACACGTTCACGTAAAAACACCGTCTTGCGCCGACGGTGTTTTTCGTGTATAATGAGACCGTACGCGGCGATAGCTCCGCGAACGGAAAGGGAGGAACTTCAATATGGATATCAAGCTTGACCGTAAGCTCTACAAGGACAAGGTATACGCCTGCTGGATAGGTAAGAACATCGGCGGAACCATGGGTACCCCTTACGAGGGACAAAGAAAGATGCACGACATCAAGGGATTTGTGACTGCTCCGAACGTCGTTCTGCCAAATGACGACCTCGATCTTCAGCTGGTGTGGCTCATGGCTCTCGAACAGCAAGGCTCAAGGGCTATAACCTCATCTCTGCTTGGAGAATATTGGCTGTCGTTCATCTCACCTCATTGGAACGAATACGGAATAGGTAAGGGAAATATGCGCGCAGGGTTGGTGCCGCCGCTTTCCGGTGATTACGAAAATTCCTGGAGAAATTCGAACGGAGCGTGGATAAGGACCGAGATATGGGCGTCCGTTGCTCCCGGTGTTCCCGACGTTGCGGCAAGATATGCGATAGAGGACGCGGTGGTCGATCACGGAGCCGGAGAGGGCACGTTTGCCGCGGCGTTCGTTGCCGCTATGCAGTCCGCCGCATTCGTTATCCGCGATCTCAGACGCTGTATCGAGATAGGACTTGCCGCGATTCCCGACGACAGCAGGATGGCTAAGAGCGTAAGGCTCGCTATGGCACTGTATGACGGGGGCAAGACGTGGCAAGAAGCAAGGAATGCCGTGTTTGAAGCGAACGCCGACCTCGGTGACGGTTGGTTTGAAGCGCCTTCCAACGTTACGTACGCGGTCATAGGTCTGCTTTGGGGCGAGGGAGACTTCAAGAAGTCTATGATCATCGCTATAAACTGCGGAGACGATACGGACTGCACGGGTGCTACGGTCGGATCCACCTTGGGCATACTTTACGGTACGGCAGGCATTCCGAACGATTGGAGAGATCATATAGGCGACGATATAGTCACGCTCTCTATCTGTCACGGAAATAACGGCAGATCTCTTCCCAAGACCTGCACCGAGCTTATGGACAGGGTGGTAGCGCTTGCTCCCTCCGTGCTTTATGCACATAACGTCGACCATTGGGGCGATGGCAGACATCTTCCCTTGAGAGTGGAGCTTGCCGACAGTGAGGAGATACCCGAGGGTGCGGAAGAGACATTCATAAAGCGTGTCGAATGCGTCGTGAAATCGGCGAACGAAACGCTCAAGCCTTACTCTATGGATTTCAACTCCACCTATATCAAGGCTCGCCTTACGCTTGACAGAGCGCCGGATATCGCTCCGATGGGAGAGATAAAGGCTCATCTGTCGCTCCAAAACAAGTGCTCGTTCGAAAATCAACCTCATCCGTTGAGCCTTCGCTGGATACTTCCCGAGGGCTTCAGCGTTGAGGGCAAGAGATCGGTGATGCTTCCCGAGTTTACTCCGCACAGCCACGGAGACACTTATCTTGACTTCACACTGAAGGCAGGAGAGACGGTGGATGCCGTCAACCGCGTGGTGCTCGAGCTTGATCCGATAGGCAGACATCAGCCGATGTATATCTCCTTCGTTTTGCTCGGTTGAGTAACGGCGGAAAGATATTCTCCCACGCGCTTCCTAAAATAATATTTCAAAAAAGCTCTTCCTTTACGAAGGGCTTTTTTGAGCTTGCGCGGTGGCTCGTGTACGCCGTGTGTACGCGGTCACGAAATTTTGAAAAAATATTGACAAAACAAAAAATATCTGATATAATGAGACCGAAGAGTAAATATTTCATCATACCGATATGCAACGGATACCAAGCCTTTTCGAAAGTGAAGCCTGAGAGACCGTATGCGCACGATGGGTATTGAGACGGTCAAGGCATGAGAAGAGCTTGCGTGTTCGGCGCGAGGTGTTCTTGTGCTTTTTTGTTTTCACGCTATTCGTAGAAATACGGAGAGGATGCGCTCAGCGGAACGGTGTCGGGATCTGTGACGCCTTTCGCGGAAAGGAAGGTCATATGAAAAAAACAGTCATAAGGATCTCAAGGTGTGCGGCGGTGATGGTGCTTATGGCGGCGATCTTGCTCGCGCCGTCGATAACTGCAAGCGGTAGCATGCCTGAAACTAAAAAATATTGCGCTTATTTCGGATATTCACAGTATCAATTTATGCTTCGGTGTACAGAGGACGAGAGCAAGTTATCATTTATTCTTGTAGACCGTGATGCAGAATATGAAAAGGAGCAGATGGAGGAGGCGTGTCTGAGTGTTCAGGACACTCTCAAAAAGGCGTTTCAAAAAGGCATCTTTCCATTGGCGAAGGATGGAGAGGTCAGAGATGATACGCGCATATACGTGGCAGCCAACAGCCACAGTAGTTCGAAGTATTATATTAATATGTCCGGCGAAAACTTTATTTTAGAACTCAGGTTTTTGAAGGATCATGAAATAGAAGCCTTGAACGGAGGGAATATAATCGATTATAAAGCTCCGAAAAGCGGAGAGTTTTTGCGTGACTGCAGTGATAAAAAGTTAAATGAAAAGAGAAAAGAACTGAAGCAAGATCTTTACAGCATAAAATTCAACGGGCGTGAGGTGGATGCGATATGCTATTTTGGCTCCGCGGGAATGACCGCTCAATTTATTTATGATGATATGTATATAAAACTCACGATGTTCGCTTTCGGGCTGGATGACAGTGATCCCGGTCCGTCTCACGAAGATTTCTTTGAGGAAATAAGCAAGTATTCATTAGGCGGAGAGCTTCCGAGCGAGGATCCCGTTGAATTTTCCGTGGCGAGCTGTCGCATGTATTATTCGTATAAAGAAAAGTATGAAGAATGGTATGAACCTGCCAGTGCTTTGGACCTGTCGTATGATGAGACGCTGAGATTAAGTGATATTATTGCTTCTTGTGAATGGTCGGAGGATACAGCTCTGCCCGAGTATGAGTTCACGTTCAACATAAGGACCGAGGAGCTGGAATTTGATATCGTTTGCTCGGATGAATACGGGCTGATGGTCGACAAAACGAACGGAAGATACGCATATCTGTCCAAGGACAGCTCGGATGAGATATACGGTCTTATCACGAAGAGCGAAATTATTTTTCCCCGTACCGCATAATATCATCCTCTCGCCGTATGGGATATGATGACCGTTATTGCTCTGAAGCCTTTTTGACTTTTTCCGAAATGCCGAAACGGAAAATTCGTTTTATCTTTTCAAAAAAGCCATTGAATTTTGAGTGATAACGTGATACAATACCGAAGGCGTTCGATCTACCGCCTTGCGGTATTAAAGCCGAATACAGGAGAAGCTGATGATGGAAAAAACTTGGATGACCAGTGCGCATCAAGGATACGTAAAGAACGGGATATATCAAAATACACTTGCCGCGTATATGCTCGCCGCCCAAAAAGGAGCGGATATGATCGAGACCGACGCCAGAATGACTAAGGATGGAGTGCTCATAGTTAATCACGACAGCGACATCAAAGCGTTCGACGCCGACGGAAATGCGGTGCGGTACGAGATATCCGAGACGGAGTATTCCGTTATAGCATCACTTAGGTTTTCGAGAGACGGAAGCGATAGCTCTCGCATACCAACGCTTGGGGAAGTGTTGAGTCTTGCGTATTTCACCGGTATGCACGTGAATATCGATATGAAGGAGGGGCTTGCGCACGCGGAGGAGATAGCGCGGGCTGTCGTCTGCCATGGTATGCGCGGAAGAGCGGTGTATGCCACGAACGGCGCCGGAGAAGAGGCGATACGGTGTGTGCTTAAGATAGATCCCGACGCACGCTTTATCGATACCAAGCAAAATTTTACGGAAGAGAAGCTGAGCGGAATAGAGAACTATCGCTCAAGATGCTATGTTTACACCTCGGATTTCTCCGACGAAAATATAGCGCAGATACGAAAGAGCGGTTGTATGCTTGCCGCGATATCACTTAATGCGGATAATGCGGAGGATGCATTTCGCCATCACCCCGATATGGCTGAATATCCGCACACGAGCGATTTCGAAGCGATCGACCGTGAGGTATTGAAAAAACGCTTTTCTCGGTAACGGGGCGTAAGATATCAAAGAAACAAAAATAAAAAGAATGAGGAATAAGATAATGTTTACGAAAACAAGCGAAGTTACCGATATCGTTAAGATAGAAATGGAGAACGGAGACGGTATAGTCGTCCGTCTGTATCCCGATACGGCGCCGATCACCGTGGCAAATTTCAAGGAATTGGTCTCGGGCGGATTTTACGACGGTATCATCTTCCACCGCGTCATATCCGGATTTATGATACAGGGAGGTGATCCCACCGGTACGGGAATGGGCGGCTCCAAGAAGACCATAAAGGGTGAGTTTAGAAGCAACGGAGTGGATAACGCTCTGTCTCACATTCGCGGAGTTGTCTCAATGGCGCGTACGCAGGTCCCGGATTCTGCATCCAGCCAATTCTTTATCTGCCACGCCGACGCCAAGTTCCTTGACGGTCAGTATGCGGCGTTTGGCGAGGTCATCGAGGGGATAGAAACGGTGGATGCCATCGCCGCCGTGCCCACGGACTACAACGACAAGCCGCGTGTCGAGCAGAAGATGAAGAGCGTTTACTTCGTCTGCGAGGGCTAAGTTGGCGCTCGGAGCGTGATGATACAGACAGCCGGTCACTCGGATGAAGGGGTGACCGGCTGTTTTGGGAGAGCTTTTTGTTAGATCAAAAAGATATCGTTTGTGCTTTGAGGTTTTAAGAACATCACAAAATAGATCGGCAAATAAGTGATCTTTCCAACCTTCCTTATTTCCCGTTCATTCGATAATACGAAGCCCTCTTTAACGGGATATGCTTCATTGGTCGTGAAGTGATTCAGAGCACTGTGAACCGTATAATCTCTACCGCTTTTTACTTCGATCGGCAATACTGAAAGGCTGTCGTAATCGTCGATCAAAAAATCTACTTCTCCAAGCTTTCTGTTGTCATAATAGAACAGTCGATGCCCGAGAGCCTTCAATTGTCCTGCTACCGCCGTTTCATAAACAGCTCCGAGATTTACCGATCTGATATCTTCCAAAATGGGCTTGGTGTTATTTCGGTAAAGAAGTCCGGATAATAGCCCCACATCGTTCATATAAAGCTTCAGCAGATTTTTGTCCTCCGATTGACACAGCGGAAAGACCGGATTTGAGATCGCCTTGACCTCGAGCGAAATACCGCTGTTTATCAAATAATCAAATTCATCTGCGTAATTTGAATACCGTTTGCCTTTGATGCCCTCGATATCCTTAACGACTATACGCTTCTTGGTATTTTGCATAGTGGAAGGAAGCATATCATAGATACGCTTGATCTTGAGCTTGCGTTCTGTGTCATATCTGCTTGCATCTTCCCCGTAGAAACGTATGATATCTTCCTGAATCTTTCGGATGCTCATAACGTTGCGCGTGGCAAGATATTCGTTTACGCAGTCGGGAAGTCCACCGACGATCAAATACTTTTTGAACAGATCGAGTATCTTTTGGTGCACCGCTTCATCCAAAGACTCTCCGGCGGAAAACTTTCTTTCAAGCGTCTGAATTGCGTCTGAAGAAAAACCGTTTGCGATCAAAAATTCCTCAAAATCCAACTGATACATTCTTTTAAGCTCTATGGATCCGATCGGAATGGAGCCGGTATCGGCAAGCGTTACACCGAGCAGTGAACCGCTTGCGATGTAGGTATATCTGTCGTCTTGCTTCAAAAATTTCAACAGGGTGATAAACTGCGGGTATACCTGAATTTCATCAAGGAAAACAACGGTGCTTTCCTTGTCCTTCATTTTGTCTCCGTGGACGGTACTGAGAGCAAAATAAAAGTCCGCGGCAGAGTTCACTTTTTCAAAAATGCGCTCTCCCTGTTTATCTTCCACAAAGTTCAATTCTATATAGTTATTAAAAAGATCGGTGGCGACCTTTCTTATGATATAAGACTTTCCGATCTGCCTTGCTCCGTCGATAACCAAGATCTTATTGGAATTGGATCTCAAAAAGTCACGGATGTAGGATCCTATTTTTCTGAAAAGCATAAAAACCTCCAAAATACATTTTTATAATATTGTACCGCAAATATGATGATATGTCTCTCCGTGCTCGAATTTATTTGGGACATATCTTATTATACCACAGATCGTTACACTTTTCAATACCGTACGATTAAAAATTTAAACACTTTTCAAATGTTTTGTAGGGTGCTGAATTACACTTTTGCGTTTTTGGGCGGGCGTTCGATACCCACTTCACCAATAGAGAGCATATCGCGGAGGAACAGATGCATTCATCGATGTGCGCAAAAACACATGCAGTGCAGGAGCTGTTTGGAAACGGTTCGGTCGGGAAAATGCATCGGCAAAATACAGACAGCCGGTCACTCGGATGAAGGAGTGACCGGCTGTTTTGGGCAATGTCATCAACTTAAGGGTTGAAAAGACACGGTTATAGGTAAAGCAGTGCTTTTTCAAACCCTGTCGGAGATGAAAATTGTTTGTATGTGGAGTGATTTCTTTAAGAATTACCGCGTGAAATGTGTTTGATATTCCGCTCTCGGTAAGATGCGTTTCGTAGGGCGGGGGCTTGGCTCATAGGTGGGAACTTTCGTTTTTACAATCCCTCA
>CAZMWM010000017.1:0-1712 GCA_964570105.1 uncultured Lachnospiraceae bacterium
AAGTGGCGCGGAGTTTGGGTGGTTGTGGATACACGCCCCTGAATTAGTTCTAACATAGATTGGGCGTACCTCGATGCTTAGTGCGAACACAGATCAGTGTCCATCTGTGATAAAACGACAAACCTCAACCGCGAAGCTATTCGAAAGTTTTTGCTAAGCTTTTTTTAAAAAGCTGGTGGTGGGAAAATATAAGATGCTTAGATCGACGGTGACGTCTATATAAATGTGAACGGAGAATGTGACAATAAATGAACGGTAAGCGTAATTATTCAAAAAACGGAATGTCGGCTAAAGGCTCGGGAGAAAAGAGAGCTTCGCGCTTCGCAGGGGAGACTTCGGAGAGATACGGGGACGGCACCGCCGTGCCGACGGAGACTCTCGGAAACGGATATGCCGACGCCGATGAAAGCTATACGGCGGAGAATTGCGAGAATATAGTTGCCGGCAGGAACGCCGTTTCCGAGCTTATCCGTTCCGGGCGCGATATCGATAAGATATTCGTCAAGGAAGGCGAGTGGGAAGGCTCGATAAAACGTATAGCCGCAGAAGCCAGAAGGCTCGGGATACCTCTGGTGTCCGCGGGGAGGGCAAAGCTCGATAAGCTTTCCGGCGGTGTACAGCACCAGGGCGTGGTCGCGATCGCGGCTGAAAAGCAATATTGCACACTTGAGGATATATTGGAGCTTGCCGCATCAAGAAACGAAAAGCCGTTCATCGTCATAGCGGATGGCATAAACGATCCGCACAACCTCGGAGCGCTCATCCGTGTTGCGGAGGGCGCAGGATGCCACGGTCTCATAATTCCGAAGCGCAGGAGCGCCACGCTTACCGCCGTTGCGGCAAAGGCATCCGCCGGGGCTATCTCGCATCTGCTTATAGCAAAGGTGGCTAACATCAACGCAACGGTCGAGAAGCTTAAGCGGCTCGGGGTGTGGATATATTCCGCCGAGGCAGGCGGAAGCGATTACGCCGAGACCGAGATCGTCACGCCCGCGGCTTTCGTTTTCGGCTCCGAGGGAGACGGAGTCTCAAGGGTAGTGAAGGAGAACAGCGATGTGGTGCTGTCGATACCGATGAAGGGGAATGTCAATTCCCTTAACGTTTCTTCGGCGGCGGCTGTCATACTTTTTCACGCAAGCAGATATTTTGATTGAGCGCCTATTTGATATGTTATCGGAAAGGAGACCGGTCGGGACGTTATGAGCGAAGAGAAGGAACGCGACGATACTGCAAGAGCGAACGAGCTTTTGGCGTTGCTCAAAAAATATTGGAAGATCGAGGAAGAGAGCGGAAACGGAAGCAAGGGTAAAAAAGCGACCTTTCCCCAAGTGAAGTCTGACTTGGATCGAGCTTCGGTCGAGAACGAAGAGCCTCCGTTGTACGACGGTATCATATCGGAAGCGACGGAGGGAGAGAAAAAGAAAAAATACAGCGGTATTCCGGATGACGAGCCGCTGTTCGTCTTTGACAGCTTCGAGTCGGGGGATGACGCCGAGGATAAAGAAATTTTGGATGCTCCCGAGAACAACGGTGAAGATGAAGAAGCTTTGGACGCTCCGGAGATCGACAGCGAGAATGAAGAAGCTTTGGATGCTCCCGTGATCGACGGTGAGGATGAAGAGACCTTGGATACCCCCGAGCTTGACGGGGACATCGACGAAGAGTTTGACGGGGACATCGACGAAGAGTTTGACGAGGATGTCGACGAAGAG
>CAZMWM010000017.1:1812-24403 GCA_964570105.1 uncultured Lachnospiraceae bacterium
GAGTTTGACGAGGATGTCGACGAAGAGTTTGACGAGGATGTCGACGAAGAGCTTGGCGGGGACATCGACGAAGAGCTTGACGGGGACGTCGACGAAGAGTTTGACGGGGACGTCGACGAAGAGCTTGACGAGGACGTCGATGAAGAGCTTGACGAGGATATCGATGAAGAGCTTGACGAGGATATCGATGAGGAGCTTGACGGGGATGTCGACGAAGAGTTTGACGGGGACGTCAACGAAGAGCTTGACGAGGATGTCGACGAAGAGCTTGACGAGGATGTCGACGAAGAGCTTGACGAAGATATAGATATAGATGATATAGATGATGATGTCGACGGTGACTTGACGTTGGAAGATGAAAAACCTATAGTTACGAAGCCTGTCGGCGAGGCGGCGGAGTCGCGCTTCAAGGGCTTGTTCGGTGCGAGACGCGGAACGTTTAGCGTTCGCGCGGACGGCGGTGGCGTTACCGAGGATGAGACGTTATCCGCGGATAAGACGTTATCCGATGAGGTGCCTGCCGATACGGTTGAAGCGGCGGCGTCCGATGTATTCGATATAATGGCGGACGATATAGACGATATAGACGACACGGACGATGATGACGGCGAGATCGCGATAGCGGACGAGATACCGGACATACCGGACGTACCGGAAGCGCCCGAGATACCCGATGCCCTCGCCGAAGTTTGCTCGGAGGAAAGCCGTGAGGATGAAGTACTCACAGAGAAAGCCCTCACCGAGGAAGCTTTATCGGAAGTTCCTTCCGCAGAGGAGCCTTTAGATAAAGCGCCGCCCGTTGTTAAGGAGCCGGTCAGGGAGAATGTGCTTCCGGTGGTCGAGATGTACTGTGATGTCGGAGATGACACCGATATCGATCACGGGTACGAGCACGCTTACTATTACGGAGAATCCGAGGTGCCGTCGAATGATGTTGACGGAGACGTTGACGGCGACGGGGAATGCGAGGTCGCGCGTGAGTATCCGGAGGATGCGCCGGCGATCGAGCTTGACGGTACGGATGATGTCTCGGAGACGTCATCGGATGACGTAGATGATGGCGTCGAACAGCTTGAGTTTACCGATGAAGCATCCGAGCTTGAGGATACCGATGAAATATTTTCGGATGATGACGTCGACGCGGATGAGGACGGTATCTCCGAGCTTGACGGGATCGACGAAGCGGAAGAGACGGAAGGATTTGACGAAGCCGAGGGGGAGCCGGAGATAGCGGACGAGGTGGAGGAGCTTTGCCTTGCGGAGGAGATAACGAGCGAGACGCCGACCGCCGAGACCGTTCCGCTCACCGAGGAAAAGGCGACGCCGTATCCCGATTGGCTTCCCGATGAAGGTTATCTGAGGGAATGCGCTCAGCTGGAGCTTCCCAAGCTATCCGTTGCTTCAAGACCGATAACCGAGGACGTTTCGGACGTTATACCGGATGCGGTCAGCTCCGGATACGTTTACGCAGAGCCTGAGCCGGAGCTTCCGAAGGAGCTTTGCGATCTTGACGGAGAGGAATACAAGGAAAAGTCCGACGCTTATTATCACGAAAAGACCGTAGAGAGACGGTCAAGGCAACGTAAGCTCCTCTCTGCCGTGCACCGCGACACCTTATATTGCTTTATACTCTCGTGCGTGACCTTGCTTTTTGAAGGTCTCGGATATCTCTTTGACGGTGGTAATATGCTTTCCGGCGCTCACGGTCGGCTGATATTTGCTTTCGACGTGATCTTGACCGTGCTGTGCGCGTTCGTTGCGCGTGAGCTGTTTTGCGAGCTGTTTTCAAGTCTCAAGGGACACAGTGCCGTGCCTGCGGAGTGTATCGGATGTATTCCGTGCGTGGCGGTGCTGGTGTATGACGCCGTGGCTGTGCTCGCGCTCGGCGGAAGCGTGAAGGAGCTTCGTATGCTTGGGGCTTGTGCGTCTGTGTGTACGCTTCTGTGTCTGGTAGCCCGTTGCGTGAGGATGTCGCAGGATGCGCGTACCTTTGAGCTTTCATCCCGTCCCGTGAAGCATTCAACGCTCGTGGAGCTGGAGAAAAATTCCGCGGTCCCGGAATACAGGGAATTTTCGGGAATGCTCCGCGAGGATGCGCCGATATACTGCGTAAACGAGGTCGAAAGGCTCGCTTCCGTCTACGGTGACGTCCCGAAACGCGGTAAAAAGAGTGTTTATCTGCCCGTATTTCTGACCGTTTGCTCCGTTCTTGCCATTGGCATCGGGGTGTTCGGATATATAAGGAGCGCGTCCCTTTTTGAGGGAATATGGGCGTGCTTTGCCGCTTTGCTTGCCATGCTTCCGTGCGGCTTTGCGGCGGCGACGGTCTCTCTGCGAGGGCGGATGCTGTCGCGAGCGGCTGCTTGCGGTGCGGTGATAACGGATGACGGCGCTCCCTCAAGGCTTGTTAGCGGTGTCGCTGTTATGATACGGGATACCGAGCTGTTTCCCGTCGGAAATGTCAGCGTTAAGGGCTACGATATGGCTATAGAAACACCCGACGGCACGAATGAGAGCATATCGCTCGAGCGCGCGCTGTCACACGTCGTCAGCCTGTTTCACAAGCTCGGCGGAACGCTCGGATGCGTTTTCAGTATGGTCGAGAAGGACCTTGAGCCGTCCGAGGACGTCATATTCACCGATATATCGGAAAAGGGCGTATCTGCGCTCGTGGAAGGAACGTATGTGCGCATAGGCTCAGCCGCTTATCTCGGAAGATACGGTATACCGGTGATATCGGATAATACCGAACGCGCCGCGAACGAGCGCGTGCTGTACGTTTCGGACAACGGGGCGTTCTGCACCAAGATAGTGCTGTCGTTCAAGGCGGATAAGCTACTGTGTAAGCGTATACGCAAGCTCAGAAGGGACGGGGTGGCGGTTTCGCTCAAGACCTGCGATCCCTGTATAGACGCCGCGCTCGTGCTTGCCACCGCAGGGCTTGAGCCGGAGCTTCTTAAGGTGATAAGATACAACGTTGCGGACGACATTACTCAGGAGAACAGCAGACGCGAGGGCGGCATATCCTCGTCGGATGGGGTGAGGGGCATATTCTCCGCGCTCGGCGCGTGCTTTAGGGCAAACCGTGCCACTCGGCTTAGTCGCGTGCTTTCCGCGGCTCTCTCGGCTTTGGGAGCGGTCGCCTTGACGCTCGGCTATCCGCTTCTCTCGGGTAAGCTTGCCGTGCTTATCGGAGCGTATCAGCTGCTGTGCTTTGTCGGTTGCGCCATCGCTTCGCGTATGCGCTGAATTCAGATCGTTGATTATTGAGAAAGGTCATTTGAAATATTGATATGATGGAACTTGATCCTATACTGCGAAAGGTGCTAAAGCCGGGAAGATATACCGGCGGAGAGTACGGTCAGGTGCTCAAGGACAAAACGAAGATGGACGCGAGGTTTGCGTTCCTGTTTCCGGATACGTACGAGATAGGTATGTCAAATCTCGGGGTGCGTCTGCTGTATAACGCCATAAACGCTATGGATAACGTGTGGTGCGAGCGCGTCTATGCCCCTGCTTCCGATATGGAGGAGCAGATGCGGCTGAACGGTATCCCTCTGTATGCGCTCGAGAGCCTCGATCCGGTCAAGGAGTTTGATTTTTTGGGTATTACGTTGCAGTACGAGCTTTGCTATACTACTGCGCTGAATTCTATGGAGCTTGCCGGAATACCGCTCCTTGCAAGGGACAGGGGCGAGGATATGCCGATAGTCGTCGGCGGAGGTCCTTGTACGTATAACGCCGAGCCGCTGTGCGATTTCTTTGATGTGTTCAGCATCGGAGAGGGCGAGGAAGCGCTCTGCGAGATGATACAGCTGTACATCGAGATGAAGCGCGACGGAAGCTACTCGAAGCGCGAATTTCTGCATCGGCTCGCAAAGATCGAGGGCTTCTATGTTCCGTCGTTTTACGATGTTGCGTATAATCCCGACGGCACGGTAAGGTCGTACACGCCGATATACGACGATATACCGAAGCGGATACGCAAGAGGATAATACGCGACCTTGACCGCTCACCTTATCCAACCAAGGTGGTGATGCCGTATATCGAGACGGTACACGACCGCATCACGGAGGAGGTATATCGCGGATGCATACGCGGATGTCGCTTCTGTCAAGCCGGAATGATATACAGACCGGTGCGCGAAAAGTCTCCGGACGTGGTAAACGAGCAGATAAAGTGCCTTTATGAAAACACGGGATATGAGGAGGTCTCTCTTCTCTCGCTGTCGATAAGCGATTATTCGCGCCTGCCGGAGCTTACGGAAAAGCTCCTTTCGTGGACGGACGATGCCAAGGTGAGCCTTTCGTTGCCATCATTGAGAGCGGACAGCTTCACCAAGGAGCTGATGGACAGGATATCCTCGGTGCGTCAGAGCGGACTTACCTTTGCACCGGAGGCGGGAACTCAGCGTCTGCGTGACGCCATAAACAAAAATATCTCCGAGCAGGAGATACTTAACGCCTGTAACGTGGCGTTTTCCGGCGGAAAGACCGCGGTGAAGCTGTATTTTATGCTCGGATTGCCGACGGAGACGGTATGCGATCTTGACGGAATGCCATTGATGGCTGAGCACGTGTTGGATGCTTACTATTCTAACCCCGACAGGATCAAGGGACGTACGCCGAGCGTGACTATCAGCTGTGCTTGCTTTATACCCAAGCCGTTTACCGCGTTTCAGTGGGACGGTCAGAACACGCTTGATCAGCTTGAAGAAAAACAGCGGTACGTACGCGAGCAGATAAAGAGCAGAAAGATACGCTTCAATTACCACGACGCGTATTCCAGTAGGATAGAAGCCGTGCTTGCGCGAGGTGACAGAAAGCTCGGTGCCGCTCTGCTCGAGGCGCACCGTCTCGGTCTGAAATTTGACGCTTGGGAGGAGTATTTCGATTACGGTAAGTGGATGCAGGTGTTCGAGAACGTCGGTATCGATCCGTCCTTCTACGCCAATCGAAGCTTTGGGCTTGACGAGGTGCTTCCGTGGGATATCATAGATATAGGCGTTACAAAGGAGTTCCTCATTCGCGAGTATAAGAAGTCGCGAGAGTCCGTATCTACGCCGAATTGCCGCGAAAAGTGCTCCGGATGCGGAGCAAACAGATCAGGAGGTGTTACCGCGTGGTGCCCGAAAACGTCAGAATAAGATTTTCAAAGCTCGGTAGGCTGAGGTATATATCGCATCTCGATCTGTGCCGCACTATGGTCACGGCGATGGTGCGCGCAAAAATACCGATGTGGTATACCGAGGGCTTCAATCCGCATCCCAAAATGGTATTTACCCAACCGCTTCCGCTCTTTGCGGAGAGCGAATGCGAATATCTCGACATAAAGATAGTGGAGGATGTGTCTCACGCGGAGCTGAAGAGAAGGCTCTGTTCGGCATTTACGCCCGAGCTGTATATCAGCGACGTGTACACACCTCAGAGCAAATTCAGCGATATCGCGTACGCGCAGTATCGTATAAAGACGGGAGCGCTAAGCTCGGATGCGCTTTTCGGGGACGGGGAGCTGTGCGTTGTCAAGCGAAGCAAGGACGGCAAGGAAAAGACGGTCGATATCCGTCCGCAGATAAAGGACGCAAAGCTTGAGGGTGACGTCATCACGGCGACGCTTTCGGCGTCCGGCGAGTCGTATCTCAACCCCGAACTTTTTTGCCGTGCGCTCGGTGCGGACGACTGGTTCATTACCCGTACCGGTTGGCTCACGGCTGACGGGGAGACGTTCAGATAAGCTCGGCTCTTTCCGGAATATCGGGGAATTACCGCGTCAATGCGGAAAATATAATAATATCGCCGCGGCGTTTCTGTCAGACCTGAACGCCGCGGCGATGATATTTATATGTGATATGTAATATGTAATATGTGGTCAGGTGCGATCGAGGTATACCGTCTTTCCTGTCCTTGCCGACTCGTAGATCGCCTCAATAAGGCGGATGGCTTTTATGCTCTCGAGCGGCATTATCTGCGGATCGCGTCCCTCGAGCACTGCGTCTATCATATCATCTATCTGAGTTACGTGACCGTATTTGGAGCCGTCGTAAGCGCAAGCTATGCGGTTACCTCTGCCGTATCTGTCCAGAAGATCCTCCTCGTCGCGCTCGTCCATACCCTTTTGCTTCCATGTTTTGAGGACATCGGCGTCTATCTCCACGGCGCCGTCCGTTCCGTATATCTGTATATCGGTGGACAGCCCCGGGTAACAGCAGGTGGTGGAGAGGAAGGTGGCAGTCGCTCCGCTCTTAAATCTCACGAGCGAAGCCGTCAGATCCTCCGTCTCGATGTCGTGCGCGTACACGTTATATTCGGATGTGACCGACACAGGCTCGCCCATCAGCCACTGCATGATGTCGAGCGTATGTATTGCTTGGTTTATGAGCGAGCCGCCGCCGTCCATTGCCCAAGTGCCGTGCCACGCGGTGTCCCCCTCGTAATACGCCTGATCTCTGTACCATTTCACCGCGAAGGTGCCCAAAAATATCTTGCCGAGCGCGCCGCTGTCGATGGCTTTTTTCAGTGGCTTCATAACGGCGTGGTTGCGATTTTGGTATATTCCGCCCACTCTCATTCCGGTGCGCAAGCGTGCCTCTTCAATGGTCATTGCCGCCTTGACCGAGATGTCAATGGGCTTTTCTATCAACACGTTTTTGCCGTTTTCCATGGCTTTTACCGCGTATTGCGCGTGCATCGCGCTCGGAAGGCAGATGCTGACGATGTCGATCTCGGGGTTTGCGATCAGCTCGTCAAAGCTCTTGTACGCGATGGCGCTCGGGCACACTTCAAGTGCCGATCTTAGACGGTCATCTCTCAGATCGCACACGGCGACCAGCTCCGCTTTATCCGACGCCATCACGGCGTCAACGTGCGCCATTCCTATTCCGAGTCCGAGTACGGCATAGCCTATCTTTCCGTTTTTGGTCATATCAAAAAGCTCCTTAGTTCAAATAGATGTCTGTATATCACCGTCGCTATCGCTACAGTGCTTGCTGTTCGTCAAGCGTCAGCTCGAACGCAGGAAGGAAACGCTCGGTAAAGATATCAAGCTCTCGGAGACCGTAAGCCTCAAGCTGTGCCTTTATCGTGAGCTTAGCGTTGGCAAATTCCGAGTTTCCGGCTTTTTCCTCTTCGATGCATTTTATATAGGCGCAGAGCTTGTCCGCAGCCTTTACGAGCTTGTGCAGAGCGGCGTCCTCGCCGTTATTTCCCGTCAAAAGCTCGCGGTAGATCTCGCGGTATCCCTCGGGAAGCTTGCCGACGAGAGCTTCGATACTCTGAGTTTCTATCCGCGCAAATCTTTCTCTCATAAGCTCGTCGGAATACTTGATGGGCGTGGGCAGATCGCCGGTGAATACCTCCGGCGCATCGTGGAAAAGTGCGAGAGTTACCGCGCGCTCGGTGTCGTATGACCTCCCAAGCTCGAGATTTCCCACCGTTGCGAGAGCGTGGGTGAGGATGGCGCATTCGGCGGCGTGCTCCGAAAGCGTCTCCGGCAGGGTATTTCGCATAAGTCCCCAGCGCTTTATGTATTTCTGTCTGAAGATGAGCGCGTAAAACGCACTGAGTGTGTTTAAGTTGGTTTCCACGGGGATCTACCGCGCCTTTGCATATCAAGGCGTCCTTTCTTGCAGGTTTTGTCGGGCTTTTGCCGTGCACAGCTTCCGCCCAACGTGAACATTATACCACCGATACGGGCGGTTGTCAAGAAGATATTTTACGCTATTTTACTCTTTGGCTTGAAATCGCGCGGTATTTTTCAAAACGGTATTGACTTTTGAGAGCGCAGATGTTAAAATTATAATGTGATGAAGCTGTGAGACTGCGCGGCGGTCGGTGATGCGCTTACGGATGTGTCTGTCGGTGCGGTCATACACGGTAGTGAGAAAGGAATGATCACGGATGAAGGTAGAACTTATAACCTGTACCCCGGATGCGGATAAGCTGGTCGCGGCTGCCGCAAAGCTCTGTTATGCAAAGAGCGATATAGACACGCTTATGGACAAGCTCACCCCGGACAGGGTGGAGAGCTTTCTCGATACTCTGAGCGATCTCGGTCACGAAAGCCCGGTGGAGCACGCGAGCTTCACCTTCGGGATCGAGGGTGTGTCCAGAGCGTTACTCGCGCAGATAACGAGACATCGGATAGCTTCTTTTTCAGTCCAGAGTCAAAGGTACGTTGACAAGAGCGGATTTGGATACGTGATGCCTCCGGAGATCGCGGCGATACCCGAGGCGAGAGCGGAATTTGAGGCGGCAATGGCTGATGACGCGGCAAAATACGATAAATTGCGTCAGATACTCATACCCGTGCGCAAGCAGAGATTTATAGATGAGGGTATGGACGAGGTCGCCGCTCAGCGTGCCGCGGAGAAGGCGGCAAACGAGGATGCGCGTTTCGTTCTTCCAAACGCCTGCGACACGAGGATGATACTGACGATGAACGTCAGGTCGCTTTATAACTTCTTCCGTCTGCGCTGTTGCAGTCGCGCTCAGTGGGAGATACGCGAGCTTGCGACCGAGATGCTCAGGCTCTGCCGCCGTCAGGCGCCGTTGCTCTTCAAAAACGCGGGACCTGCCTGCCTTGGTGGAGCGTGTGCCGAGGGTGCGTACTCCTGCGGAAAGGCGAAAGAGGTGCGGGAGCGTTTCCGCGCACTGTAAGGGTGCGGATGCCCAAATAACAAAAACAAGACCTAAATGGTAAAAATCGGCTCAAAAACTCGTTTTGTGCATTTTGCGCAGATGTAGAAATTTCGAGCCGATTTTTGTGCATTTTGCCGAAGCGACTTGTTTGCAAAGGTTCTTGCGTGGAAAAAAGCGGTATCGGGCGGCGGTCGGAAAATGGCGAAGGCTCGGGGAAAATTCCTCGGCGCGAGGAAAAATATGCATCACATCGCCGAAAAAATCCGCGATTTGTCGCGGCAAAGCTCAAATGAGATACCTCGGAATGCCAAAACGTGGCTCTCGGGTAAAGCACGGGCAGTGGTTTTGTCGGCACATCTCGGGGGCGATGTCGGCGGGAGCCGGAGCTTAGCTTTATTTAACACTTATCGTAGGTATTCGTGGCGGAGATGAAAATCGCACTTGACAATGTGACGCTTCTGTGATATAATTTAGTAACGAAAAACTTTTAAAGTCGGCTCGGACCGTGTTCGTGCAACGGCGTGCGGCTCTGTCGCGTGTCGGTCGAGCCGTCCCGTGTTTCGGTATGGGTGAATCCGAAACGGGTGACGGCGGTGCGGATGCGGCTCCGAAATTTTGAAAGCGGCGGCGGTGCGCCGGCTCAGAGGAGCAAATGCGCCGAAGATATCCACAGCCGCAGGGACTTTGCCTTTCCCTCGGTGTGACAAGTAAAACCCACTTTTGGCAGGAGGAAAATTGCATGAAACATTGGCAAAAGCGCAGAGGACTCGCTATGCTTCTGTTGGTCGCTACCGTGCTCTCGGCGGTGATACCGTTCACGGTGTCGGCTGAGGAGACGGCCGCGGTCGATACGACCGAAACGGGAACGTCCGGATCGGATGGGCTGTACAACGGTCGTACTTTGGAAGAGATACTCGACCTCATCGGCGCTACTTCGTATGACCGTTACACTGCTACCAACAGCGACAAAAAGACGGGAACGGAAAACATCACCTTGACTGCGGACGACATAGTCAAGGAGGGGGATCCCGACTTTATCGACAGTGAGGACGGCAGTAAGCGTACGGACGCAGAATACGTTATCAAGACCGACGAGAACGCGGAAATGTTTGCCGGTATCTCTGATGACGAGGATGGCAATAACGCCAGCGGTACCGTCGTCTATACGCCGAGTAGCGGAAAGATCACCTACAGACTGAAGGTGACCAGCGCAGGAATGTATTCCATCGACCTGCGGTATTTCCCGATATCTGAGTTTAACGGCAAGGAAGTAGGCACCAAGACCACCATCGAGCGTATGTTCATGATAGACGGTGCTCTTCCGTTCAGCGAATGCAGGTACATCTACATTCCGAGATGCTGGAAATACGTCGGTACGGACGGAGAAACTCCGCTGTACAGAGAAGGGGAGCCTAAGGAGAGCGACTACGAGACGCCTGAAGCGTACGAGAAAGCTTATGATGAATGGCTCGCTACCGGAGCTGCCGGAAACTACATTTGGGACAAGGATATCCAGAACAACGATATACGTCCAGACCGTGTGGAGGATCCCGAGTGGCGTACGTACTTCCTTCGTGACTGGCTCGGTTACACTGTTGAGCCGTTCCAATTCTATCTCAGCGAGGGAACGCATTATCTGACATTTGAAGCTACCCGTGAGCCTTTGGTTCTCGGCGAGATATTGGTCTACGGTTACAATTCCGAGTCCGTTTACGAGCAGAAGCTCGCAAACTGGGAAAACAGATACGACAAGATAACGGGCAACGTTACCTATCTGATCGAGGCGGAAAGCCCCGTCAAGGTCTCCGATCAGGTGCTGTTCCCCGGAACTGACCGTACCTCGTGCCTCAACTCTCCCTCGGATCCGGCTGACCTGCTCTACAATATCTCCAATTCAAGCGTCGTCGGACAGTATATGAAATACAACGTGTACGTGTCCGAGGAAGGTCTGTATAATATAATGGTACGTTTCCGTCAGAACACGATGGCGGGTATGTTTACCTCCAGACGTATCAGGATAAACGGAGAGATACCGTTCAAGGAAGCAAGCTATCTGAGATTTAATTACGATACGAGATTTCAAAATCAGCTCCTCGGTTACGAGAACGAGGACGGAGATTGGACGCCGTATTACTTCCACTTCAAGGAAGGCTGGAACACGATAGAGCTTGAGGTCGTGCTCGGCGATATGAGTGAGTACATATACAGGATCGCGGACGTGATCGATATACTCACCGACGCATACGAGGAGATACTCAAGATCACCGGTACCAACCCCGACGCGTACCGTGATTACGGCTTTTCGAGACTTATCCCCAACACCGTGGCGGATCTTGCAAGATGCGCTCTGGAGCTTAAGGAGATCTACGAAACGCTGATAGAGCTGACGGGCGACACCGGTCAGCATATATGTACGCTGGATACGATACAGCAGCATATATCCAAGATGGCGAGAGACGAATACGAGATCGCCAACGGATTTATTACATTTAAGAATTACGTGACATCCCTCAGTAACTGGCTGTACACCTCGCTGTCCCAGCCGCTCAAGTTGGATTACCTCTGTGTTCAGACGGAGGATGCGAAGGTGCCGAAGTCCTCGGCGAACTTCTTCGTTGCGGCAGGTTACGAGATACGCTCCTTCTTTGCGAGCTTCTCCAAGGATTACAACGTTATAGGCTTTGCCGATGACGGCGAGGACAGCGTACAGCCCGACGGTATCATCAATATGTGGAATACCACGAGCCGTGAGGACGCCTTGATACTTCGAACGATGATAGACTCCTCGTTTACACCGGAGACGAACATCGCCGTCAATATCAAGTACGTGGCACAGGGACTTCAGGAGTCGGTGCTTGCCGGAGTCGGTCCCGACGTTGCGCAGATGGCTTCCGGTACGGCGGTATCGTGGGGACTTCGTAACGCGGTCGCGGATTTGAGCCGTGTATATAAAGAAGGCGACGATATCCCCGAGGGCAAGAAGGTCGGCGACGAGGTCTACGAGGGCTTCAGTGAGCTTGCTCCGAAGGACGAGAACGGAAAATTCGTCGAGGCCGCGTACGACGAGAAGACCAAGAAGTTCAACACCTCGTTCTCATCCGCCGCGATGGATGCGGTCTCGCTTGAAGGTGAGACTTACTCCATTCCTACCACGATGAACTTCGAGATGGTGTTCTACCGTGATGATATATTCGCTCAGTACGGATTTGAGATCCCGAGAACGTGGCAGGAGCTTTCGGACGTTCTTCCCGCGCTGGTAAACCAGCATATGACGATGGGTATGCAGACCTCGCTCGAGGGCTATCAGATGTTGCTCTATCAGATGGGCTCGACGATGTATACCGAGGATTACACGCAGTTCAACAGCGACGTAACGTCGGTCACCGCCTTTGATACCCTTTGCAATCTCTTCAACAGCTATTCGCTCCCAGTAAGCTACGACCTTACCCGTTTCCGTACCGGTGAGATTCCGATCGTGGTCGCCAACTGGACTACGTATAACACCTTTATGGGATATTACGAGCTTCGTGGACTTTGGTCTATGAAATCGCTTATCGGTTGGGGAACTTACGATGACGAGGGCAACCTTCTCTCCGTAAACCGTTCGTCTATACTCAATATGACCGGTATAGTTATTCCGAGAGGCTGTAAGGATGAGCAGTCGGTATGGAAGTACATCAAGTGGTACACCGGAGACGAGGCACAGACGCGTCTTGCACGTCAGAACCTTGCAACGTCCTCTAATACCACTGCAAAGTACAGCACCGCTAACCTCAACGCTCTTATCAGTCAGGCTTGGACGGACGAGGAGCGCGAGGCAATGCTCGATCAGATACCTCATTTGAAGGGAATCTGCTATAACCCCGGTGATTACAACATCAGCCGTTATATCAAGTTTGCCTTCCTTGCAGTCTACAACAACAACGCTAACGCCGTTGATTCTCTCCACAATTACGTCGTTGATATCAACAAAGAGCTTACCCGTAAGCGCAAGGAGTATCATCTGTCGTATGCCGGTCAGGACGACGAGGGCTGAGCTTGATATCCCGTGCGGACTGCACAAAGATATTTCATTAGAATAGGAGAAATGACTTATGTCTGATAATGCAGCTGTAAAGCAGCTTGACGGTATCGCAGAGCCGCAGATGCAGGTCGACGGCGGCTCGGACGCCGGAGCATCTGACGGAAATACGTCATCGGGCAAGAACATAAGCAGATGGGAATATACCCGGCGCGAAATGAAGCGCAAATGGGCAGGCTACGTGATGGTCGCACCTTTCTTCATCATGTTCATGGCGTTCACCATACTTCCGGTGTTCGTTTCCATACTGCTCAGCTTTACCAACTTCAATATGTTGGAGATGCCGGAGATATGCTTTTTTGATAACTATATCCGACTGTTCCTTGAGGACGATCTGTTCCTGACCGCCTTCCAGAACACGATGATATTCGCTATCACGACAGGACCGCTTTCCTACATACTTTCCTTCCTGCTCGCGTGGTTTATTAACGAGCTTTCCCCGAAGATCAGGGCGTTCGTTACCTTCATCTTCTACGGACCGTCCATTTCCGGCTCCGCGTACCTCGTCTGGAAGCTCATATTCCAAGGGGATATATACGGTCTGGCAAACGGTCTGCTTATGAAGATGGGACTGATATCGAAGCCGATAGTTTTCTTCGAGAATACGACGTATATCGTTCCGCTGTGTATAATCGTTTCCGTATGGACGTCACTCGGTACGGCGTTCCTTTCCTTCATAGCAGGTCTGCAGGGCGTTGATAAGTCGCTCTACGAGGCAGGTGCTGTGGACGGAGTAAAGAACCGTTGGCAGGAGCTTTGGTATATCACGCTTCCCTCGATGAAGTCCATACTTATGTTCGGTGCTGTTCTTTCTATCACCGGAGCATTCAACTTCGGCGGAATAGTTAACAACCTGTGCGGTAACCCCTCCACGGACTACTGCGCATGGACGCTCCAGCACCATATGACGGACTATTTGAACAACCGTTACGAGGTCGGTTACGCGTCCTGTATCTCGGTGTTCCTCTTCTTACTGATGTTCGGCTCGAACATTCTTATCAAGAATGCTCTCGGAAAGGTAGGTAAGTAAGTGTGAAAAAGCTAAGAACAAGAAAACACTCGGTCGTTCTTAACAGAAGCTTTGGTGGAGATACCGCGATAACCGTTATGCTGGCTATCTTCGGCGTGCTTATGTTCTTGCCGACCTACTACCTTATCATAACGGCGTTCAAGCCTATCGGAGAGATGTTCCTAACGCCTCCGAACTTCTACGTCATCCGCCCGACCATGCAGAACTTCATAGACCTGTTTGCGTCTATGACCTCCACGTGGGTGCCGCTTTCGAGATACATCTTCAACACCATATTTATCTCCTTGGGTGCTACCCTCGGATGCCTTATCATAGGCTCTATGGCGGCTTACGCTATCTCAAAGGTGCGTTTCCCGGGCTACAACGCGATGTTCCAGCTTATCGTTTACTCCTTGATGATCTCGTCAACGGTCACCGGTATAGCTCACTTCCTTATCTACGTCGCGCTGGGATGGCTGAATACTTACACGATATCGATAGTTCCGACATGGGCGTCCACCCTTGGACTTTACCTGATGAAGAACTTTATCGATGCAAACGTTCCCGACTCGATGATCGAGGCGGCGCGTATCGAGGGATGCTCGGAATTCCGAATATACCTGACGATAGTGATGCCTCTGGTCAAGCCTGCGTGGCTGACGCTTATGGTCACGGTGTTCCAGAACGTGTGGAACACGGGAGCCTCCGGATACGTTTACAGTGAAAATCTCAAGACCTTTGACAATGCTATCAACTCGATAATCTCCGCTTCCGGTACTCAAGGCGCGGGAAGTGCGGCTACCGTTATAATGATGAGCGTTCCGATAATCGTGTTCATCATATCACAGAGCAAGATAGTCGAGACGATGGGATCGTCCGGTATGAAGGACTAAGGGGGTGCGCGTGATGAAGAAAAAATTCAGAACACTTGCTGTGCTGGCTGTCTGCTTGCTCACGCTCATAGTGACCGTTCTCCCGACCTATGCTGCGGCGTATTCCACCTACACCTATTCGATAGACGGCGAGCAGCTCGCCTCCCCGGATGCGTACACTCCCTTGAAGGTGTACGATTCGAAGAATACGGGTATTTTTGAAAACACCGGATTTGAGCTTACCGAGCCGAGAGATATGGCTGTGGACGAGGACGGAAACATCTATATCGTGGACGTTTCGGTAAAGGATGTCACGAATGGAAGCGTGACCACCACCCAAAAGAGTCACCGTATCGTAGTCCTCGACAAATACTATAAGTTCAGATACGAGATCGTGGACTTCACGAACGATATGGGTGTTGACGACCATTTCAACAACCTGAGCGGCGTTTCCGTTACCTCCAAGCGTTTATACGTTGCGGATACGGATAACGCGCGTATCGTGGTGTTCGACCTCAAGGATAACGGACGGAGCATGCCGGAATTTTACAGGATAATAAAGGCTCCTTCCGATGACGTTATGCGTGAGGGAAGCATCTATAAGCCGGTCGCGGTCGCTTCTGACGACACGCACGTTTACGTCGTTTCGTCAAGTAACTACGAGGGTATCATCGCTATGGATATGGACGGTGATTTCCAGGGCTTTATAGGCGCTCAGAAGGTCACCAAGAGCACAATGGCGATATTCCTCGATATGTTCAAGACCGCCGAGCAGAAGGCTCAGAGCGCGAAGCTCATATCCGCGGAATACAACAACATCGTCATAGACGATGAGGGCTTCATATACGTCACCACCTCCGGTATCAGTGAAAGCTCTCAGCAGAATGCTATCAAGACCAAATCCACCGCGTCCACCTATGCTCCGGTCAAAAAGCTCAATACCGCCGGAGACGACGTTATGAACCGTAACGGCTTCTACCCTCCGTCCGGAGAGGTAAAGGTCTCGAGCGTCTCCTATAACGGAGAGCAGACCGGTGCTTCGAGGATCATAGACGTTGCCATAGGACCGGAAAAGACTTGGTCGATCATCGACGAGAAGCGTCAGAGAGTGTTCACGTACGATAAGGACGGAAACCTGCTCTTCGCGTTCGGTGACTCGGGTAAACAGCTCGGTAACCTCGTTGATATCGAGGCGATAGCTTATCAGGGAGACAATATGCTGCTCCTCGATAAGTCCACCAAGTCCTTTACCGTCTATACGAGGACGGATTACGGCGATCTTATAATCACCGCTCTTGCGCACGACAACGCCCGTCTGTATGACGAGGCGATATCCGACTACCAGGCGATACTTCAGCGTAACATCAACTTCGATACCGCTTATATCGGAATAGCTAAGGCTCTGTACCGTAGCGGCGATTACGAAGGCTCGATGGAGTATTATTCCTTCGCGTACAATACGAGCGGATATTCCAACTCGTTCAAGATGTACCGTAAGGATCTCATCTCGAAGTACATCGTGCTCGTTCCGATCATCATAGTCGCGCTGGTCGTGGGACTGCGTTGGTTTTTCAAGGCTTGCCACAAGCTCAACGACAAGACGGCTGTTGCCTCCGGAAAGAGGACATTCCTCCAGGAGCTGGCGTTTGCCTTCCACCTGATGTTCCATCCGTTCGACGGATTTTGGGACCTGAAGCACGAGAAGCGCGGATCGGTGCGCGGCGCTACCTTCTATATAGGTGTCGCGATACTCGCCTTCACGTATCAGAGCGTGGGACGTTCGTATATGTACAACCCGAGAGGTAATTATTCGAGCATCTGGACGCAAGCGCTCGCGCTCATCATCCCGATAGCGCTTTGGGTGGCTGCAAACTGGTGTCTCACCACGTTGTTTGACGGAGAAGGAAGCGTAAAGGATATATACATAGCCACCGGCTATGCGTTTGCTCCGATGCCCTTCTTCATAATAGTCTCCACTATACTTACGCATATCCTTTCTTCTTCGGAATCCGGTATCATAAATCTTATCAACGGTGTTGCATGGGTATGGGTCGGACTTCTGATATTCTTCGGTATAATGATCACTCACGATTATTCCTTGCTTAAAAACCTGCTTACCTGCGTCGGAACGGTCATCGGTATGGCGTTCATAATGTTCCTGTGCATACTGTTCTTTACGCTCGTTTCCGATATGGTCGGTCTTGTAAGCACCATCGTGACTGAGATATCTTACCGAATGTAGTGAAGGAGGAACCAGAGGAAAAATGTATATCAACATCAAAAGCGTCTTTTTCCGCTCTCTCTCCGCATTACTTGCTCTTCTTTCCGTGATCGGTCTGTTGGCGTCGCTCTCGATGCTTCCGGTACTTGCTGATGACGGCGAGAGCAGCTCGGAGAGCACGGATGAGAAGGAGACGGGCGAGATAAGCTTCTCGGATAGATATGAAGAGTATTACATAAACGGTAAGAATTATCTTGGCGATAAAAAAGAGGACGGATACGAGGACGTAGATTTCTCGACGGAAGAGAAAAGACTTGCGGCTATGGAGCTGTATACCAGCAGCGGCGATTTTCAGCTTTACGTTGACAAGATCACAGGTGAAGTAGCCGTCAAGGACGTCTCGACGGGCGATGTCATCTTCACAAATCCTTACGACGTTTCGTCCAGCACCTATTACGAGGGTACCAAGAAGGAGCTTATGAGCCAGGTGCTCATAAGATATACCGACAACGGTAACGAAAAAACGTACTATTCCTTCAAGGACTCGGCGCTTCTCGGTCAGATAAGCGTCAAGAGGCTCAGAGGCGGTGTGCGTGTGGAATACTCCATAGGTCAGGAGGAATCCCGTACGCTACTTCCGAGACTTATTGAAAAGTCGCGTTTCGAGGAGAGCATCCTCAGCGTTATGGAAGCCGCTCTCGATGGCGGAAAGCTCAACAGAAAGTACAGTCGTTTTATCGGTTTCTACACTCTGTTCGATCCTAACGGTATCGGACAGACCGATGAGACGAGAAAGACGATGTACGAAAAGTTCGAGGTCACCAAGGACGGAATGGCTGTCTATGCGCTGGACGAGGATATAAAGCTTCGTGAGGTCAAGCTTCTTGAAAGCTATATAAAGGAATGCTGTCCCGAGTATACCTACGAGCAGCTCGACAAGGACCACAGCGAGGTCAAGTACACGGCGACCAATAAAGCGCCTGCCAACTTCAGATTGGCTCTTGAGTATTATCTGAACGAGAGCGGCGTTGAGGTGCGTTTGCCGGCAAACGGTCTGCGTTTCGACGAAAGCTCCTTCCAGCTCACCTCCATCTCCGTGCTTATGTATATGGGCGCGGGAGACAACGCCTATAACGGCTATAATATGATCCCCGACGGCTCCGGCTCGCTCATCAGATATGAGGATGTTTCCAACGGACTTACCATTACGGGAACGATATACGGGCAGGACTACGCTTATCAGGAGATAGGCAATGCAAACCAAGAGATATACCGTATGCCGGTGTTCGGCTCGGTCACCTCGAACGTACTGCAGACGGGAAAGACTCTTCAGGAGGGCAAGCAGAGCAAGCGGTATGCCAACGGCTACGTTGCTATCATCACCGAGGGTGAGGCGCTTACGCAGATATCCTCGACGCACGGCGGCGACGTTACGCACAACTACAATTCCTGTTACTGCACCTTTACTCCGAGACCTAAGGACTCGTACAACCTTGCAGAGGCGATCTCCATAGGCTCGAATACCACATATACGGTCGTTTCCGACCGTAAGTATACCGGATCGTACAGAATACAGTATATAATGCTGACCGATCCCGACAATACCGAAAACAGGACATCCGGACGTACATATTACGATACGAGTTACGTCGGTATGGCGAAGGCTTACCGCAACTATTTGATCTCCAAGGGAACGCTCCTTCAGCTCACGGGCGAGGACGTAGGCGACGGTATCCCGCTCTACATCGAGAATTTCGGTGCTATAGAGACGGACGAGACCGTGCTCAGCTTCCCGGTCACCGTCAAGAAGGCTCTTACCTCCTTTGACGATATAAAGACCATGGCAGAGGAGATGAAGGCGAGCGGTATAAAGAACATCAACTTCCGTCTGACCGGATTTACCAACGGCGGTATGGCATCGACCGTGCCCACCAAGGTCAAGTTCGAAAAGGCGGTCGGCGGCAACAAGGGCTATACCGAGCTTTTGAAGTACGCCGCGGAGAACGGCATCGGCGTGTATCCGGACTTTGATTTCGTATATATGTCCGAGACCGGCGCGTTCGACGGCTTTAGTTACAAGCGCGACGCTGTAAAGAGTATCGATAACCGATACATAACCAAGCGTAGCTACGACGCTATACTCCAGACCTTCACCACCACCGGAAAGATATGTATATCCTCCAGTGTGTTCAGAAGCTATTTCAACAAGTTCCAGAAGTCCTTTGATAAGGTGCTGGGCGAAAACAAGAGCGGTGTTTCCGTGGGAACTCTCGGCTCGGATCTTAATACGGACTTTGACGAGGACGATCCTTACAACCGCGAGGACTCGAAGAAGTTTACCGTGGAGATGCTCTCTCAGCTCAAGGGTAAGTACGGCTCTATAATGATAGACGGCGGTAACGCTTACGCTGTTCCTTACGCCGATGTCATACTTAACGTTTCGCTTGACTCCAGCCGCTTCCTTAACGCAAGTGAGTCTATACCGTTCTTCGGTATGGTGTATCACGGCTTCGTTGAGTTCGCCGGAGAGCCTACCAATATGGCGGGCGACATCAAGTATGAGGTGCTGAAGATAATAGAGAACGGTGCAACGCTGTATCTTATGCTCTCTTACGATAATGTCGAGCTTCTCAAGGAAGATCCCGACCTTTCACAGTATTACGCTATATCTTACGAATTTTGGGCAAAGACATTTATGACTCAGCGCGACGAGAACGGAAACGTCACGAGCGTCGGTCTTTACGATCAGCTCAGCGAGGCTCTGAACGATGTTCAGACGTCGCTTATAGACGATCACCGCTTCCTCACCGCCGACCGTGTCCTCTCAGATGATGAGCTTAAGGATATCGAAAGGGATGCCACCGCTGCCTTCAACAGTAAAAAGGCTGAGTTCCAAAGTGCGATCGATGCCAACCGTGCGGCTCTTAACGATTTCAATGCTATGCTTGCGAAGTACGGCGAAGGCACCGAGATGTACAATAAGTATTGCTCGGTACACGGACTTGCCGGAAACAGCGCGTCTATAATCAAAGCGTTTGAAGATGTGATAGTTGCTAACGAGCAGAAGATCGCAGAGCTTAAGTACGGGGATTACGAGAACGACGCTAAGTCAAAGATCAATACGGTCGTTGATGACGGAAGCGTGGTGTACGTAAGATACGATAACGGTCATTGGTTCATACTCAACTATAACAGCTTCGATATCAAGGTCGCCTCTCCCGTGGACGGCGAGATCATATCGATCGCGGCTATGAGCTACCATGACTCCCAAAAGGCAAATAACTAAGAAATGGGGTGTTAAGTAATGGATAATGGAATAGATCTTCAGACACCGGAAATGCCCGTTACTCGGGCGCCGGCGCCGGATCGTCCTTCCGTCTCGCCTGCAAAGAAGCGCCGCAAGGTCGTTTCGCTCGATAAGAAAAAGGCGCGCGGCGGTTGGCTGTTCGTTTTGCCGTTTATTCTCGGCTTCTTCCTCATTTATTTGCCGATAATAATCGATTCGTTTAAATACTCTGTCTGTTCGATGACGCCGGACAGAACGTCGGGTACGGGATTTATCCTTGAGTATGTCGGTCTGACCAACTATCAGGAGGTGCTGTTCAATAACCCGAACTTCGTGACCAACTTGATGTCAGGTATAACCGGTCTTATCATCGATATCCCGGCGATAGTCATATTCTCACTTTTCGTTGCGGTGCTTCTTAATCAGAAGATGCTCGGTCGTGCCGCATTCAGAGCGATATTCTTCATTCCCGTTATAACCGCTACGGGTATAATGACTTCGGTCGCGGCAAGCACGTCGTCCTTCAACGACTATATGTCCGACCAATCCAGCGGTATCCAGACGGGTGCTAAGGATAGCTTCTCCGTGAGCGCGGATTCTCTGACGGCTCTGTTTAAAAATATGAAGATCGGTACAGAGATATCCTCGTACGTTATCAGTATGGTAAACGGAATATCCGATATCATCAACCGTTCCGGTGTTCAGATGCTGATATTCCTTGCCGGTCTGCAATCCATATCGCCGGCTATATACGAATCCTGCTCGATAGACGGTGCTACCACGTGGGAGACCTTCTGGAAGATAACCCTTCCGATGATCAGCCCGATGATCCTTGTCAACGCCATATATACCGTTATCGACTCGTTTACGTCCGAAGCGAACGTGGTCATGAATTACATTTCCAATTGGTACAGCACCGGCGGTACGAACGGTAGAGTTGAATCGGCGGCGATGGCGTGGATATATTTTGCGATAATCATTCTGATAGTCATTGTGGTCGCGGCAGTGCTCGGCGCCTACACGTTCTATCAGAGAAGAGACTGAGAATAGGAGGCTTGATAAACAATGGATAATTCGATCAATGACGCTCCTAAGGTCTTGAAGGAAAGCAAAAATTCCATAAAGGTGGATTTCGAAAGAACGTCCAAGGCGGACAGAATGAAGCTCAAGTACCTTAACGGTACGTTCGTCGTTACGCTGATATGGAAGATATTCAGATTTCTGCTCCTTCTCGGCATCTCGTACGTTATCATCTACCCGTTCATCTCCAAGATAGCCGCTTCGTTCATGAGCGCGGAGGATTTCGTTGACGTTACGGTCAAGCTCATACCCAAGTATCCGACGCTCGATACCTACAAGGCTATCATAGTAGACCTTAAGTATTTCCAGGCTCTTGTGAATACCGCCCTGCTCTCGCTGTTCTGCGCCGTTATACAGACGTTCGTAAGCTGTATGGTCGGTTACGGATTTGCTAAGTTTAAGTTCCGCGGCTCCAAGTTCCTCTTTGCGTGCGTTATGTTCACGATGATCGTTCCGCACTCGACTCTCCAGCTCTCGATGTTTATGAAGTTCAAGTATTTCGATGTCTACGGTATACTTAATCTTCTCGGCGGCGGAGTGTTCAAGTGGCTGAATATCACCGGTGGCGTGACGTTCATCGGACTTCAGAACACGTTCTGGCCTATGGCTCTTCTGTCTATCAGCGGTCTTGCCTTCAAGAACGGACTTTACATATTCCTTATGCGTCAGTTCTTCAAGGGCGTTCCCGACGAGCTTGAGGAGTCCGCTTACATCGACGGTAGCGGCATATTCAGAACGTTCGTCCGCATAATCCTTCCCCTTTCCGTGCCGATGATGATAACCGTATTTATGTTCGCGTTCTCGTGGCAGTGGACTGACGAGTTCTATACCGGGCTGTTCTTCACCAAGAACAACACTTATCTGCTTCCGCACCTTGTCGGTGCTACTCCGAAGTCTATCGACACCAACTATGCAGGACAGAACCTTTACGATGCGGCTATACAGAATACCATCGCTCTTATGATAATCGCTCCGCTCCTTATACTTTACCTCATATTCCAGAGACATCTGGTGCAGGGAATAGAGCGTTCCGGTATCACGGGCTGATACGGATATTCGCATCACGTGCTAAATTCAAAAACGAGCCACCGGTCTCTCGGTGGCTCGTTTTTTGAAAAAGCGGATTAAAGCGCCGGATTTGGTAACAGGTGCAGTGGCGCGGGGTTTGGGTGGTTTAGGGATACACGCCCCGAAATCGGTGCGAACACAGACGATTCACCGATGTTGTCGTTTTCTGCTCCGGGGCAATGCGAACACAGACACGAGCGTGAACGCGGGCGGATGATATCCGCCCCTACAGATGTGATCGTATGGAATGTGAGCGGAGGTTTTGCGCCTGCCCGATGTTCGGTAGGGGCGGATATCATCCGCCCGCAATACCTCTGCGCTACCCATCAAATAAACG
>CAZMWM010000018.1:0-23769 GCA_964570105.1 uncultured Lachnospiraceae bacterium
CAAATTACCGCGCCGAACGCCTTTCGACGGTCAAAAATAGATTTCGCTGTCATAATTTTCTCCATTCTTTATTTTAAATTTGTGCCTTCCTTGTAGCAGTCTGATATCCACCAAATTTCCCAAGGTTGGTCACATATCCAAATTATACACCTTGATTGCTCATTTGTCAATATCCCAAGTCCTCGTTTTACAAAATAACTTATTTTTCCAAACAAACCGTTCACAATTTTCCTGTTGCGAATTAAATATCGCAACGCAAAAAGCCTTCCCCAGCGGGGGAAGGGGGACCGCGATAGCGGTGGATGAGGTATCAATACAGTTGAACGCAAGCGTTCAACTGTGGCTTACACAGCGGAGCTGTGTAAGCGCTAAGATGTGAAGCTTTTCTATTGTTCAACTGTGGCTTGCGTGGCAAAACCACGCTACGCGCTAAGCTGTAGACTTCGGTTATAAAGGCAAGCCTTCAAAGGGTTGCGTAGCGTGACTTCGTCACGTTACGCGCTAAGATGTAAACTGTAACTGTCATCTTCGGCGACAGCTCCCTTTACACAAGGGAGCCTTGCGGCGCTCCGCGGCGCGGTGTTTGGGGTTGAGAGCGCGCCGCTTTGCTCGAACTTTTGTTTGAATGCACTGGTGTTTTGCGGAACGGCAACAAGCGGTGCACCGTACTACGCCTTTCTTCCGTATATCTTTGCCAAGCCACCGGTCGAGGTCTCGCGATATCCGGAATTCATATCCTTTCCGGTGCGGTACATGACCTCAACTATCTCATCAAACGAGACCTTATGCTTGCTCGCGAGCGATTTGGCAAGCATGACCGCGTTAAAAGCCTTGATGCTCGCCATAGCGTTGCGCTCTATGCAGGGGATCTGAACAAGCCCCAGCACCGGATCGCAGGTCAGCCCGAGATTGTGCTCAAGAGCTATCTCGGCAGAGCATTCTATCACGGACGTGCCAAGCTCGTATATCTGAGCCAGCGCCGCCGCAGCCATAGAGCACGCAACGCCCACCTCGGCTTGACATCCGCATTCCGCTCCGCTGACGGATGCATTATGCTTCACCACGTTACCGATAACCCCGGCGACAGCCAAAGCCCGAACTATCTCTTCCCTCTCCACTCCGCGGTCCTTGTGCATATAATACAGAACTGCCGGAACTATACCTGCCGAGCCGCACGTTGGTGCTGTGACCACCACTCCGTTATCCGCGTTTTCCTCGGCAACCGCCAAGGCATAAGCCGAGACGCGGCGGTTTTCGTGCATGAGCGACGGCTCAAGCTTGGTATTCTCCGTATAAAGAAGTCTCGCTTTTCTTTCAAGTCCGAGACCTCCGCCTAAAACTCCGCCGCGCGAAAGTCCCCTCTCGACGCTCTGTACCATTGCATCCCAGACCGTACCGAGATAGTCGAATATATCCAGCTCGTAGTGCTCCACATAGTCGACGAGGGATATACCTCTCTCTTCCGTAAAACGGCTTATCTCCGCAAAATTCTTTTCCGGATACGTATCCGGCGAGTGCGACGGCTTTTCTCCGTTGATAAGCACACTTCCGCCCCCAACGCTGATCGCACGGATGAACGGCTCGCCGGAGCCGTTTTCGTATATCTCCATATAATTCGGATGCGGAAGCGAGCTTGCCGAGGTATCGAAAATTATCTCGGTATCATCTCCCAGCACCTCTCGAAGCACGCGATCCGTCCCATGTCCGCGACTGGTCAATGCAAGCGAGCCGTATAATCTGACCGTATACCGTCCGCGACCGTAACGCTCGATCACCTGCTCCGCTATGATCTGCGGACCTATGGTATGCGAGCTTGACGGTCCTCTTCCTATTTTGTACAGTTCTCTTTGAGATCTCATCATCCTGCCCCCCCTAAAACGAAATATCCGTCATCCGCCGAGCTTTCCGTCACCGAGAGCATATCTCAGCTTCAAGCTCGCGTATGATATGCGCGATAGCATCATCACCGCAAGCGACCGTAAGCCTGTCGGCGACCGCCCTGACGCTTTCCGCTCCGTCCGCCACTGCGTAGGATATATCAGCCGCCTCAAGCATCGGGATATCGTTCTCGTAATCCCCGACGCAGATCACCTTAGCGACACGCTCCCCAAAATGATCGCGCAAGAAGCTGACCGCATCGCCCTTCGACGAACACGGCGACTGAAGCTCAATGCCCGATATCCAGCTCCTTGAAACGTTGTACCTTTCACCCGCACGCTCAATGACCGTCGCGAATATTTCATCGCTCATTTCCGCATCCACGCGCAATACCGCCTTATTGAACCGCAGACCGCGATATCTTTTCGCCGCTTCGGAAAAATCCGACGGCAGTATGTTTATAGGCTCGGTCACGCCCTCGGCAACGAAGTACAGAAATTCGATATACCGACCAAGCTCCGCGATCAGCGAATTGCAAAACCCGAGTATCCCGTCATCGACGCTCCGACTGTACAGGAGCTTTCCGGTATCCTGATGTCGTATCACCGAGCCGTTCACCGTAATGAGCGGCGCGTTTGGAGAGAAGGTCAGCTTTCCCTTTATGAACTCAAACGTGCGCCCGGTGCAGACGGTAAAAAGTCCGCCGTTTGACATATAATATTCGACAGCATCAACGTTTGCCCGAGACACCTCGGCATTTATGGCAAGCGTTCCGTCAAAATCCGTGCAGATAAGATGACCGTCAAAAAGTCCCATCGCGCATACTCCCAAATAAAATAATATCCAAGCCCACAGCCCGAATAACACATTCGAGCTGTAAGACTTGGAAGGATAGAGCTTGAGGCTCAAATATTTTCTCCGTCAGATTCGGAGCTTTTCGCATTCTCGGAGACATCCGCGGCATTAACGGTATCCGAAACATTATCGGTGCTTGAAGCATCCGCGGTGTCCGAAGCATTTGCTTCGGTCTGCGACGAAGCTTTTTTATGCTTGAATATCGAGGAAAACAGATCGTTTTCCAATTTCGGCACATCCTGATATTTCAGCGGCGAGAGCTTCACGAGCTTGTGGCTGAAGCGATATCTGCGAGTATCCGGATCTCGCAGATGCTCCCCGTCGGACGCTCCCGTCTCCCCCTCGGGTATCTCTTCTGTGATAAGCAGCATCGTATTTCGCTTCGCCTGCTCAACGAGCTTTAGGATATGGTGCTGATACCTCAAAAGGAAGAAAACTCCGATAAACGAGATAGCGATAAGTATAGACATCAGAACGAAATTCAGCTTCATTATACTCGCTCCGATGGCGACCATCACTATAGTGGGCACGGCACAGCCTATCGTGACCGCAAGGGTATAGGACGTCAAAGAAAGCCCGGCGTTGACGGCGGCATACGGTATGCATCCGTTGGGGACTGCCGGAAGCAGACACACGAGCACTATCATATACGTCTTGCTCTTGCCTTGGTTTATCATCTGCACCGTTTTATTGGACTCGTCAAAGGTTATAAACTTATCGACGTATTTTTTCAGCTTCGCGTATACGAAAAACACGAACATATTGCAAAACACGTCGGCTATATGACACACAAGGAAGCCCTTGGCAGTTCCAAGCACCATACCGGCAACAAGATGCACCGCCGCGCTCGGAACGATTATGACGAGATCCTGCACCACCTGAAGTATGGCTACGATAATGATCCCAAATATGTTATCGTATTTAGATATAGCCTCCACCATAGCATCCGTGTCTCCGCTGAGAAGAGCGTCCCAGAGGTTAGAATCAACGTAACTGAATATGCAATAAATGGGTATAAAGAAAACACCCATTATAACTAATATCAGCACTGCCTGGATCAACAGCTGTCTGTAATCGAAGCCCTTGACCTTTTTGACGATGCCGGACCATATACCTTTAAAATTTATCGTCATCTCAAAAAATTCCTAATATCTGTTATCAAGCGAGCAAAGCTACGCTTTGTAATCAAAATCATTCATTTTATTATATCACATTAACTTCGCCGTGTCAAGAGTTTGAGAAAAGCAGTTGTTACCTTCTCATTAACATTTTGCCAAATTTAAATGAACGCACAGATCTTTCCGCACCGAGCAAACTAAAAACCGAAGCTCCCCCGCTTTGATGAACAGGGGAGCTTCGGTGATAAACGTGTTATCGGCTTACGCGCGAGTCCATTCGCTTCTGTAATCGGAAACGAGAGCATCTGCGCTTATTTCTGCGGAGACACCGTCGCACAGCCAACCTTCGGCGTTTCCGAAGGTAACGGTCGCAAGTGCGTTGCACTTACGGAAAGCATAGCTTCCTATGACATTAACGGACGCGGGTACGTTCAGCTCCTCAAGAGCGGAACAACCGTAGAACGCATAGCTGCCTATCTCGGTAAGCGTCGAAGGCAACGTGACCGAGACCGCACAAGCGCATCCGTAAAATGCACAGTTACCGACAGAGGTCACGCCCTCGGAGACGACGATGCTGACGATGGAGCTTCTGTAGCTCGCCCAAGGTGCACCGTTGCTGCCATAGTCGTACATCGCACCCTTGCCGTAAACGGTAAGTACGCCGCTCTCGCTGAGCTTCCATTTCGCATTCTTGCCGCAATTACCGCCCACGAACGTCCACTCGGATGCGTAATATACCTTGCTGAGATACTCAGCCGCGGTCGCACCGTCGGCAAGTCCGGAGGCTGAGACGTACGCGCCGTTCACGCTCCAGCAATCCGCGCACTCAAGGTGAGCGTTGTCAAGAGCGTTGCACTTACGGAATGCATACTTTCCTATGCTGTGCACACTTTCGGGAATAACGATATCGGTAAGAGAGGTGCAGTAGAAGAATGATTCAAGACCTATCGAAGCAACGTTCTTACCAAGCGTAACGGTAGTGATAGCGGTATGTCTGTAGAACGCACGTGCGCCGACCGACGTAACGCCGTCGGCGATGACTACCTCGGTTATGACGTCGGCGTAAGAAGCCCAAGGCGTATCGCCGGCGCTGTAGTCGTACATCGCGCCCTTACCGTATACGGTGAGCACGCCGCTCTCGCTGAGCTTCCACTTTACGTTCGAGCCGCAGATACCGCCGGCAATGATGCCGCTCTCTTCGCTGTCGGCTCCAAGCTCGGTATCTCTCGTCCAATCAACGTTAAAGTATTCATTCTTAAGGTAGGTCGCGGCGTTTGCCTCGCCAAGCTCGTAGGAGTACAGTCTCTTTTCGTCCGCGCTCCAGCCGTAAGCATTTTCAAGCGTCACGCCGGAAAGTGCACTGCAACGGCGGAATGCATACTTTCCTATCTCGGTGACGGATGCCGGAACAGTCAAGCTATCAAGCTTTATGCAGTAATAGAATGCATATTCACCTATCGACCTTACGGTGCTCGGAAGTGAGACGCTGACGATGTTCTCGCAACCGTAGAAGGCGGCTCTGCCGATGGAGGTAACGCCTTCCTCGATGACTATGCCCGTAATGAGCGAGCTGTAACTGTACCAAGGCGCCTGCGCAGAATTGTACGGCGCCATCTTTCCGTTTCCGGAAACGGTCAGAACATAACTGCTGTCAAGCTTCCAGGTAAGTCCGGTACCGCAGCTTCCGCTCGCGATAATGCCGTCCTCGCCTATCTTGCTCCAGCTTTCGGTGTAATGCTCTTTCTTGAGATACGATGCGGCGAGCGCAGGATCGGACAGCACGTCGGATGAGACCACCGTGCGGTCTATGAGCCAATCATTGGGAGACTCAAAGGTCACGCTCGTGACTGCGGTCTTACGGAACGCATACACGCCGATGCTCACCACCGTTGAGGGGATGACCACCTCTGTAACGCCCTTACAGCTGTAGAAGGCGTATCTGCCTATGACCACGACCGAAGCGGGAATAGTGATAGACTTAACATTAACGCATTCGTAGAAGGCGCAGTTGCCGATGTAAGTAACGCCGTCGGAGATGACAATAGCGGTTATATCAGCCTTACGGTCTGCCCAAGGCTGAGTACCGGCGGAATAATTATCGGTAACACCGCTTCCGCAAACCGTGATAACTCCGCTGTCCGTAAGCTTCCAATCGGAAGAGGAGCCGCAGGAGCCGTTAGCCACGACGGAGGTATCGCACTTCCATTCCGCCTTTGCGTACTTGGAGGTAAGAAGTCTCAGAGCCTCGGTCTCGGAAGCGATAACGGTAGCATAAACGATCTTGCCGTTTGCCTCCCAGCCGAGCGTACGGTCAAAGCTTATTCCGGTAAGACCGGTGCAACCGCCAAAGGCGTTCTTGCCGATGTTGGTAACGCTTGCGGGAACGGTCACGCTTCCAAGTCCCGTGCATCCGTTGAATGCGCTTGCACCTATAGTTGTGACCTTCGCGGGAATTATTATGACCGTGATACCGGTACAACCCTCAAACGCGTGATCGAGTATCTCGGTAAGCGTTTCGGGGAGAGTTATCTCGGTAAGACCGGTGCAACCGTAGAATGCATAACTGCCTATGCAGGTAACGCCGTCTTCAAATACCACATTTTTGATGGTATCGGCATAAGAATACCACGGTATATCGCTCGGCGAGGAATATCCCCACGAAGCTCCGCTTCCGGATATTGTAAGCGTTCCGCCGGCGTTAACGCTCCACTTCTGCCCTGCTCCGCAGTTACCCTTATCCACGATGACGTCGGTATCGAGATATCCGCAAGCGTCGCAGGTGGCGTCCGTGGGAGAGCTGTAAACGTGCTCCGCCACCGTGCTGTAGCCGCAATCACTGCACACCACGGAGTGGTAGCTCTCGTTCATCTTGCCGTAGGAAACGTTGGTATGAGGACAGGTGATGACGGAGATGTTCTTGCCCACGACTGCGATATCGGGGGTGCCGCTCTCGTCGGAAAGCGTCACGGTGCAACTCACGGAAGTACCGTCACTGAGCGCAAGCGCACGGAATGTAAGTCTAAGAACCGCGGTATTGACATCGGTCGCCGAGAGCCATTCGGCTATCGCAAGAGCGCCGTCGCAGTCCACACTTGAGCTGTCGGCAGACACCGACCATTCCATTCCGAGAAGCTCGAGAACATTCTTGTCGTATACGGGAACTATCTTAAGTCCCTTGACCTTATCCGCGTTGCTTATAACGATATCAAACGTTATATCTTTATTGACGACAACGCTGTCGCTCTTTGAAGTAACGTTTGCGGAGGGAGACTTGATCGGAGCTATTATCTCGGTGGCAAGAGTTTCACCGCAATCCTTGCATATCTTCTTCTTGAGACCGCTCTCGGTAGCGCTCGCATCGGAAACGGTGGTCCACTCGGTGTTAAGATGTCCGGTAGCCTTGGTAAAGCCGTCTCTGTACGACATTCCGCAAACGGAGCAGGTGTGCAGTACGTATCCGGCTTCCGTGCAGGTGGGCGCCACGACCGTACCGGCATCGTAAGCGTGATCACAGCTGTCTATGAGGGAGAGTGCGTAAACGATAAGATCGTCGTAAACGTTCTTTGCGAACGAGCCTCCGCTCACAAGGTCTCTTACGTAGCTGTATTCCCACGTAAGACCGGTGGCGATGATGTAACCGTCGTTCTGGGGATATACGACCAAGGTAGGATTACCGTTGGCGTCCGAAAGAACGATCATTGCTCCCTCGGGGAGAGCGGTAAAGTAGGTGTGACTGCAATAAGTACCGTACAGTATCTGATCGGTGAGCGCCTGTCCGTCGGTGAGTGCACCGGTAACTATCGGATTGTCCTTATTGACGATATAGTTGCGGTTAGAGTAGTAATTGTTGGTGGTAACGCCGCCGGGAAGCGTATAGGATATGCTTCCTCCCGACCAACCCATATCGCAAGCGCCGTATACGATAACTCCGCCGGCATTTGCATATTCGGTAAGCTTACTTCCGCAAGCATTGAGGTTGGAATAGGTGGCGTTATTCTGATCGTTTGCTATATAAATGAGCTTATAGCCGGAAATGTCCGTGTCCGCAAGTGCCGCAGAGGTAATGATATCCCAACCGGCTATATACCCGTCGTCCACCAGCTTTTTCAAAAGCGCGGTGTTCGAATTTTCCGACCAAGGCAACCTGTCCTGAACGAGCAGAACGTTGGCAGTGGCACGAATGGGCGTGGTCTCGGTATAGCTGTCACCGCAAGCCGAGCAGGTGTAGGTGACAAGTCCCGTCTCGGTCTCGGTAGCCTCACGGGTGACCTTCATCTCGTAATCGTGTGAGCCGGGAATGGTCTCCGTGTAGGAATGACCGCACTCGGAACAGCTGTAAACGTACTTACCGTCCACGGTGCAGGTGGGAGCAACATACTCGCTGACGCTGTAGGAATGCTCCGTGTATACGTACTTGATGCTCTTGTCTCCGCAGACCGAGCAGGTGGTCGTGATGATACCGGGCTGATCGCAGGTAGCCTTACGGGTGACGACGCTCACGTAGCTGTGTCCGCTCGCCGGCATATATACGTTCTCGATAAGCTTACCGCAGACCGTGCAGGAGGTGTGCTTGACACCGGAAGCGGTACAGCTCGCCTCCGAGTCCACCACCCATTCGCCGACGGTGTGACCGAGCGCCGGGACGGTCTCGGTCTTGGTCTTTGCACAAAGCTCGCACTTGTAATACTTGTGACCGACCGAGGTGCAGGTCGCGTCGGTGGAGGATACGAGCTTAAAGCTGTGCTCGCCGTCTTTGTATACTACCTTGACGGGATCTGTGGTAACAGACGCGGAAAGACCGTTGTCGGTCCTCGTTGCCGTCACGACACAGTAATAATATTCGGAGGTGTTCGCAAGCTTTCCGGTCGGCAGACTGTAGGAGGAGGCGGTCGCACCGGACACCGCCGTGCCGCCGACATTTGAATCAACACTGTTCACGTACCACTGATACGAGAGGGTGTGGAGACGCTCGGCAGTCGCGCTGACCGATATCGCCCCCTCGGTGTATCCGTGCTCAAGCTCCGCACCGCTGACCGAGCCGATGATAGGAGCGGAGGGATCGATCACTTCCTCTTCCCAAACCGCATAAAGATCAACATCGGAGGAGCCGATAACAAAGCTCTTCACGCCGTCCTTGGTGAACTCAGGAGCAGTAGCCGTACTGCTTCTCGCCCATCCAAGGAATATATAACCGCTACGCGAAGGAATATAATTAAACAGAACGGTTACGGTATTACCGTTCGAATAGCTGTTGTTATCGGTAGGGAGGTTGTTAGAGCCACCGTTGGAATGATAACTCACAGCGCTATAGCTATATCCGGCAGAGGTGGAATACGTAGCCACCGGATTTCCACTTGCATCCTTCACGATAACATCTATCGAATACGAGCCTGTCGGCGAGCCGCTTTCAAGTGAAAAGCTCACATTCAGCGTTGTGCCGTTCTCATTCGCGGTAATGCTCTTGTTCAAAGCACTTCCGCGCTGATCTCCGGAATAGGAAGCGGCATATTCCAGATAGTATGTTACCTCTTCACTGCTCTTAAGATACAGCGTGGTATTTACAACACCGCTTGCGCTTATAGTAGCCGAGAAGGTGTGGTCGGTTATCACAGGACCTTCCGCAGGCGTCTCCGCTTCCCCGTCCGTAGTCAAAGAGATGGATACGGTTCTTACATAAGAAACCCATCCGCTGACGGCATTATGAAGCTTGATATAATATGTGTGACCGACGGTAAAATAGGAAGGATCTATGTACATTACCGTTGTATTCCACTCTTGATCCTGTCCTTTAAGATATCCATCGAGCTTTTCTTCTGTACCAGCCGTCGAATCAACGAGATATATGTAATCTCTTTCTCCGGATGTATCGTCGATATCGTACGCATAGATAGTCAGGGCGGCGCGTTCGGTGACCGCAGACTTTATCTCGAAGGCAAGACCAAGCCTGACTCTCGAAATGGTACTGCTACCGGCATAACTGTAAATATCGTATCCGCCGTTGGTGAGAGTGGCTGAATTGTAGTTATTCGAAGAAGAATAGTAGCTTCCGCTTCCTGTCCTTCCGCTGTTAAAAAGCGAATACACATTAGCTCCGGCAGTGGTTTCGATATCCGCTTCAACCTCTTCAATGACACTACTGGCATCAGCTTGTACGTACAATGTATAGGAGCCGGTGCCACTGCCATACATTTTTGCCTGTACATAATAGACCGAGTTAGCCGTGCAGTAATAGGTTATATAAAAGTTGTTACCCGATCCTCCGTCATCATTGTATGTAAGCTGATTTCCGGACGCATCCAAAAGACACCCGTACGGATCCCCGCTGTTATTCGATGAATAAAAGTTGTATGTACCGCTCTTAGTAGGTACAAACTTGAAATACTTTGAGCTACTGGAGCTGGTTATGCTCACGTACGCCGACGAACCCGAAGAAATGCTTGTATAACTCGTGGGTGCGGCGGCAGAGACCTGAACGGTGGTCACCGGAACGACAATACCGGCAAGCATCGCCACAGCAAGAAGCATAGCAAGTATTTGCTTATTCAAGTTCTTGAGTTTAAACATTGGTATAACACTTCCTTTTCTATCATTTGCTTTGGTGCGATACACACCAAATTTGGTCAAACAGGTAACGCAGGTCGCTATTCGAACACGCGCACATTCACATACGGAACACCTCATTTCAAACATCAAAGTCAAGCATTAAAAACAGAAAAACATCAAACAGAGCAAGCCATAAAAGACCATATTGGTATCAGCTTGGATCAAGACTTTCCTCTGATTGGTATTTCGCATTGATTATAGCACCATTTCGCGCGAATATCAAGAACATTTTGTAAACATTGCCGTCATAAAAGATACACATCCTCTTAAATAAATGCCATTTCGACGCCCCAAACCGCTCTAATTGTGCACATCGCACAGGTTTTGCACCGTCTGCGCGGGCGGATTTATACATTTTCAGTTCATTTTTTTGGAATTCAATATGTTAATTTTATGTGAACTGACATCCGTCATCCTTGACAAACCGACGCCGAACGTGTATAATATAAACTGTAAGAAATGCGAAAGCAATATGAAAGGATGTGAGAGCTGATAATGGAGGGCGGTTGTAGCGACGGTAGTATTTTGCCGCGACGATCTGTTTTTTTCGGTAAACTCAAATATTCGCTTTACAGCTTTGATCGGTCGGTATACCGTTCACCCTACGTGTGGGTGAGGTATGCCTTTTTGCGTTTCAGACGCTTCAAGACCTGATGGTTCCTCGCATATCCGTACCGCATCCCCCGAGGGACAACAAACATATATTTAAAAGGAACTGTACACAATGTTAATATCTGAACACTTAGCTTATATCATACCTATGGCGATCTGTCTTATGTTCTCCGCGTTCTTTTCCGCGACCGAGACCGCCTTTTCCACATTCAACCGAACGCGTATGAAAACGCTTGCCGAGAAGAACAAGCGCGCCGCCACCGTTCTTTCACTTTCCGATACCTACGACAGACTGATATCAACGATACTCGTCGGAAACAACATAGTCAATATCAGTCTCTCATCCATCAGCACGGTGTACTTCATAAAGCTTTTGAATGGCAGTAGCAACGCCGCGACGGTCTCCACCGTAGTCGCCACGGTTGTCGTTCTGGTATTCGGCGAGGTCACACCAAAGAGCATAGCAAAGGACTTTCCCGAAAGGTTTGCTCTGTTCGCCGCTCCCTTGGTGAGGCTCTTCACCTTCGTTCTGTACCCCATCACCTTCCTCTTCTCTGCATGGAAAAAGCTCGTATCCAAGATATTCAAGAGCAAGGACGAAGCTAAGATGTCCCAAGAGGAGTTGCTCATGCTGGTCGACGAGGTACAGCAGGACGGCAGCATAGACACGAGCGAGGGCGATCTTCTGCGCAGTGCCATCGAGTTCACGGAGCAACGCGCAGAGGACATACTTACGCACAGAACTAAGCTCGTCGGCTTTCAGCGCGGAACTCCCAAGGACGAGGTCGCCAAGCTGTTCGCCGAGTCGCAGTTTTCACGACTTCTCGTGTATGAAGAGAGCATAGATAACATAGTGGGTGTACTGCACCAGAAGGATTTCTTCACCGTCAACGGCATCACTCAAAAGAACATCGACGACATAATGAAGGAGCCGCTGTTCATACATCAGACCGAAAAGATAAACGACCTTCTCAAGCTCCTGCAGAGCAAAAAATCGCATATCGCCATAGTCATCGACGAATACGGCGGAACGCTCGGTATCGTCACCATGGAGGATATACTTGAAGAGCTTGTCGGCGACATTTGGGACGAACACGACGAGGTCGTGGAGGCGTTCAAGGACAACGGAGACGGAACCGTCACCGTCGACGCCGAAAGCGCACTTGACGATCTCGGTAAATATTTTGACGTCGAGCTTACTTCGGAGAGCGTATCCGTAAACGGCTGGATAATGGAACAGCTCAATAAGATACCCGAAAAGGGCGACAGCTTCGTGTGCGGAAAGCTCAAGGTCACCGTCACAGAGACAGACGACGAAGCTCACCGCACACTGTACGTCACGGTAGAAAAGCTGGACGACGAGACCTCCGAGGACTCATCCGAGACAGAAAGCGACGACAGCGGCGAGATCTCCGCAAACGCCTGAATATATAACCGATCAAAAAATCTGATATCCGTTACACAAAGCGCGACGGATATCAGATTTTTTATGTTAGATAAAAGTTTTATCGGGGAATTACCGCGTCTTTCGAGCTTCAGTCAACGTAATAGGTCAGCTGACCGTACGTCGGCACAGGCCAATATTCGGAGCCTGTGAGCTTCTCCATACCGTCGACCGACTCGCGCAGACTTTCCATAAGCGGCAAAACGTCATAGCAATAACTGCGTGCACGTTCCTCGACGTCCGCGATCACCGAAGCCTTCTTCTCTTCCTCTTCAAGCCTCGTGACCTTCTCGAACGCCTCGCTCGTAAGAACGGAAAGCCGCTTTGCGGCTTCGCTCTCGTAGCTCACGCTGATACCGTCACCGAACGCCGAACGCTTTGAAAGCGCAACGTCCGCAAGCACGCCAAGCTGTTTTTCGACCGCAGGGAGATAATCGCGGCGCACCATCTCTATCATCGTAAGCGCTTCGATATTTATTATCTTTGCGTAATTGTCAAAAAGTATCTCCTGTCTCGAAGCCAGCTCCACGCGGCTCATAACGCCCATCGAAGAAAACATCTCCACGTTCTTGTCCGCCGTGAGTGCGGAAAAGCTCTCCACCGATCTCTTGCAGTTTGCAAGTCCCCTGCGCTCAGCCTCAGCTTGCCATTCGGGCGAATAGCCGTTACCGTTAAATATCACGCGCTTATGCTTTTTGAGCGTCTCCTTGATAAGAGCCTTTACCGCCTTATCAAAGTCCTCGGCTGTCTCGAGCTTGTCGGCAAATTCGCGGAAAACGTAAGCGACCGCGGTATTGAGCACGATATTCGGCATAGCGATATTCTGCGAAGCGCCGAGCATTCTAAATTCAAACTTATTTCCGGTAAACGCAAACGGCGAGGTACGGTTCCTGTCCGTGGTGTCTGTGGTAAACGTGGGCAGGGACGGAACACCGAGGTCCATCTTCTTCCCTCTCGAGCTTTTGTACGCCGTTCCGTCAACGATAGACTCGACCACGGCTTCCAGCTCGTCCCCTATGAACATTGAAACTATCGCCGGCGGAGCCTCGTCTCCCCCGAGACGGTGATCGTTTCCGGCAGATGCCACGGACAGCCTCAAAAGGTCGGCGTATTCGTCCACCACGCGCACGATAGCCGCAAGCACCAAAAGGAATTTCATATTTTCAGCCGGCGTTTCCCCGGGATTTACCAGGTTTTTGCCGGTATCGGTCTTGAGCGACCAATTGTTGTGCTTTCCCGAGCCGTTCATTCCCGAGAACGGTTTTTCGTGAAGCAGACAGCAAAGCCCGTGTCTGTACGCTATCTTCTTCATATATTCCATCATAAGCACGTTCTGATCCGCCGCAAGGTTTGCCGTGGCATATATCGGCGCAAGCTCGTGCTGAGCAGGTGCGCCCTCGTTGTGCTTGGTCTTGGCGTTGATGCCGAGCGTCCAGAGCGTTTCGTCAAGGTCGTGCATATATTCGGAGACTCGCTTTTTCAGAGCGCCGAAATAATGATCCTCCATCTCCTGCCCCTTCGGAGCCGGAGCGCCGAAGAGCGTACGCCCGGTATATATAAGGTCCTTGCGCTTTTTGTAATCCTCGCGGTCTACCAAAAAATATTCCTGCTCCGCCCCGACGGTACTGCATACCCGAGTGGATGCCGTATCACCGAACAGTCTGAGTATCCGAAGCGCCTGTTCGCTCACCGCGTCCATCGAGCGAAGGAGCGGCGTTTTAGTATCGAGCGCTTCGCCGTTATACGAGCAGAAGGCGGTCGGTATGTACAGCGAGCCGTCTTTCACGAAGGCATACGATGCCGGATCCCACGCGGTGTATCCGCGAGCTTCAAAGGTCGCACGAAGCCCCCCGGACGGAAATGACGAAGCGTCCGGCTCGCCCTTTATCAGCTCTTTTCCGGAAAACTCCATTATGACCTGACTGCCGCCGATAGGGGAAATAAACGCGTCGTGCTTTTCGGCGGAAACTCCCGTAAGCGGCTGGAACCAATGCGTAAAATGCGTTGCGCCCTTTTCTATAGCCCAATCCTTCATAGCGTTGGCTACGCAGTCGGCTATCGACGGATCTATCACCTTACCCGTCGCAACGGTCTTTGCAAGCGATCTGTAGACCTCCTTCGGAAGTCTTTCGCGCATGATCTGGTCGTTGAACACCATACTTCCGTAAAGCTCCGGAACGTTTACCATAAGCCCGATCCTCCATTTCTCTTCACCGTACCGTTTTGAACAAACTCAAGTATTTGAACATCCTTAAATAAGAATATTATACTCCCACAGCAAGGCTTTGTCAACAGCTTGCGGAAAATTTGTGTATATTTGAGCATCAAGAGCGGATTTTTTTGCTGTTTTTTCAACTTGTGAGACAAAAATATCCGTCTGCCTATTTACTTTTCGGACGTTATCTGCTATAATAATGTTACACTCGGAAAACCAACATAAAGTCCACATCTCAAAACGCAAAGGAGCAATGCAATGTATATCGGCGATCTTTCGAGCCGCGCAGACTTTTCTTATACACACATCGGCGTAAACGTTCCCTGCCCTCCGAAAAGCACATCAAACGGTGTATCCACATGGTGCTGGGATGATCTGTACGAGACAGGATTTGACATAAATGCAGACCTGCACCGCAATTGCTACGTCGGAAGCGTTACTCTTGATCTGAAAAACGGATCGAGGATATCCGGATTTGACGTATTGGTAAACGGAGAGACCGTCGGCGGATACCGTGCCGAGACCGGAAAGACAGTTTCCGGCAAGCTCTGCGCACCCGTCGGCGTATTTACGGATAAGCTGACCGTACGCATCCGCTCTGACCTTTTCGATGTCTCCGTCACCGCGCCCGAGATAGTCGGATATTACGACGACGGAGCGCCGCTCCTTTGGCCTCAGGCGAAGAAGGCATCCTTTAGGGACGGAAGCGTAAGGATACGCTCGGTCAGAACGCACTCGAACTGCGACGACGAGTTAGCCGCCGCCGCGTTTCTCAGAGAACGGCTCGTCGAAAGATACGGCGCTTGCTTTGACGAAAACGGCGTCGACGTTACGCTCGTATCAAGCCCCGACGGCGAATATAAGAACGAGCGCTACACCGTAAATATCGACAGCACGGGAATAAACGTGACCGCAGGCGCACGGATAAGCTTGATGTACGCCGTCTGCAAGCTCCTCGAGCTTGGAGATAACGGAAGCTTCAGGCTCTGTGATATCGACGACGCTCCGACCAAGTCGATGCGCGGATTTCACATGGGGCTTCCGTCAAACGGCAACATCGGATTTGCCAAAAGACTGTTCAGATACGTACTGCTTCCGCTGGGCTACAACACACTGTTCATAGAGTTTTGCGGCGGTATGAGATTTGACAAACACCCCGAGATCTCCGAAAAATGGCTGGAGAAGAGTGCACTCGCAAAAGCGGGACTTCAGCCGCCCGATCCTCACGAATATATGGGCGCAGAGGGCGAGCTTCTCGAAAAAGCCACCGTGGCGGAGCTTATCGAGTATGCGAAGAGCTACGGGTTTGAAATAATCCCCGAGGTGCAGAGTCTCGGACACGTTCAATATATCACATACGCGCACCCCGAGATAGCCGAGCCGTCGGAGACCGATGACGAGGTCAAGGACACGCGAGGCGAGGACGCGCGCCCCGATGCAAGATTTTCGCATTGTTACTGTCCGTCGAATGAAAAGAGCTACGAGATCATATTCGATATCATAGACGAGATAGTTGAGGTATCAAAGCCACAGCGTTATGTACATATCGGACACGACGAGGTATATTATCTCGGTATGTGCAAAAAATGCAAAAATACACCTCCCGACGTACTGCTTGCAAACGACATCAACAGAATGTACAACTATATAAAGAGCAAAGGGCTTGGAACGGCGATATGGTCGGATATGCTCCAGCCGGTCACGAAATACAAAACACACAACGCCACAAAGCTGATCCCAAAGGACATACTGTGTCTTGATTTCATTTGGTATTTTCATTTTGATCTCGACATTGAGAACAATATCTCGGAGCAAGGCTTCCCTACCGTCATAGGAAATCTTTATTCATCTCATTTCCCGAGATATCGAAGCAGGATGCTCAAGGACGGCGTGATAGGCGGAGAGGTATCCACGTGGTGTGCACTGAACGAATACCGTCTGGCAAAGAAAGGAAAGCTGTACGAGCTTACATACACCGCACAGCTGCTTTGGAACCCCGAGGATCACCTTGACAGTCTGCGCGAAGCCTACGCACATATCATAACAGACCGCATCCAAGACATACAGCGAGACGAGCTTCGCGGAAAATATCGCGCAGAAGGCTACACCCCGACCGATATCGGGTTTGAAAAGACCGCAGATGCTCCCCTTCCCGAGGCAATACTGCATTTCCGCCCCGACGCGGCTCTTGCCGAAAACGCCGTCGCGAGGATCGGGCTAAGATGCGACAGGCTCCTGATAGAGCACACCACGCTCCACTCCGCGCCGAGAAAGCCTTGGCAAGAGCTGTACCTCTGCGGCACTTACACCGTAACGTACGAGGACGGTGAGCGTGAGGAGCTTCGCGCGGAATATATGGGAAATATCCAAAGCTACGACAGAAGATACGCAGATCCCTTACGCGGTCAGCTACACCGTCACACCGGCTATGTCGGCACGTGGTTTTCATCTCCGACGCTGGAGGAAAAATACGGCGGGGAGGACGTACTTCTCACCTCGTACGTTTGGGAAAATCCCCATCCGGAAAAGACGCTCGCGACCTTGACCTACCGTTCGGCAGACGGAGACTATACCCGCGCGGTGCTGACGAGACTCACGGCTCTCAGCGCAAACACAAGCGAAACCAAAAAGTAATATTTGCAAAAGGAGCAACATAACATAATGAAAGCAAACAAAAAATTCTTTTCCTTCTCGTTTATTCTGAATCTCATTCTCGGACTTATCGGATTCGGCATACTCGCGATAGTCGGCGCGGTCTCGGATAAAGCACTGCTCGGTCTTATCATCTGCTCGGTGATATTTGCCGCGATCGCGGTAGCGGTAAACCTGTTCATAGTACGTCGCTCAAAGCTCAAGACCGTGTATTTCATTTTCGGAACGGTCGTAAACGTAATATTTTTCTTCGTTCCCTCCGCTCTTATATGGTTTTTGTGAGCGGGTTGCGCGAAGCCTTACTTATCTGCTCAAAAGAGGATGGACGTCGCAATCCGTCCTTTTTTGTTTTTCGGCGCCGTATCTTTAGTCTGTCTTTAGCGCGATGTGATATGATAAGAGCATAAAGATCGGAAAGGAGCTTCCAATGGCGTTTCAGACGGTATTCAAGCGTTACGAGTTGAAATATATCCTCTCACTCGAGCAAAAAGCCAAGATACTTACGGCAATGTCGCCGTATATGCACATTGACGGATACGGGCTGACCGCGATACGGAACATCTACTTCGACACCGACGATCACAGACTCATCCGCCGCTCGATAGAAAAGCCCGTATACAAAGAAAAGCTGCGGATACGCAGCTATTCGCAAGCAACGTCCGACAGCACCGTATTCGTGGAGCTGAAAAAGAAATACGAAAATGTGGTCTATAAGCGCAGACTCCCCTTGTGCTGGCAGGATGCCATAGCGTGGGCAAGCAGGGAGAAGGCGTGCCCGAAGGATACGCAGATATCTCGCGAAATAGACTATTTTATCGACTTTTACGGAAAACTAAGACCGTCCGTGCTCCTTTCGTACGAGCGCGAGGCTTATTACGACACGGGCGGTGGCGATCTGCGCATAACGTTTGACAGCAATATGCTGTGCCGTCAGGTAGATATGAGCCTTTGCTCTCCCATTTACGGCGATCCGATATTTCCCAAGGACAGCGTGCTTATGGAGCTGAAATGCTCGGGCAGCCTTCCGTTGTGGATGGTCAGGACACTGTCACGCGAAGGCATATTTAAGACCTCGTTTTCAAAGTACGGAAATGCGTACCGCACGCTGATATTCCCCACGCTCTATCCTCAAAGCACTCAAAAACATAAGGAGATCATTACCGATGGATGCAATATTTAAAGGCATTTTCGATACCGAACTGACACAGGGCGCGAGCGGCGGAGAGCTTCTTCTCTGCCTCGGCGTCTCACTTGTGCTTGGGCTGATGATAAGCGGAGCGTATATGCTCGGAAGGGGCTGTTCAAAGAGCTTTCTCATCACCCTTGTGCTTTTGCCGTCCGCCATATGCGTCGTGATAATGATGGTCAACGGCAATCTCGGCGCAGGTGTTGCCGTTGCGGGCGCGTTCAGCCTCGTACGCTTCCGAAGCGCCCCCGGCTCCGCTAAGGAGATGATCGCATTATTTATCGCGATGAGCGTGGGACTGATCACGGGTATGGGATATCTCGGCTTTGCCGCGCTGTTCACCGTTATCATGTGCGCGGTGCTCCTGATATGCAACGCCTTTATACGCGATACCAAGCTCGGAAGGCTCGATAAGACCTTAAAGATCACCATTCCCGAGGATCTTGACTATTCAAGCGTATTTGACGGTATCTTCGAGGAATATACCAAGACCTGCGAGCTTATCAAGGTCAAGACCACGAATATGGGCAGTATGTTCTGTCTCACGTACGACCTTACTCTCAAAGATGACACCGTGGAAAAGCAGATGATCGACCGCATCCGCGAGCGCAACGGAAACCTCGAGATCACGGTATCCAGACGGGAGAGCAGTATATCGGAGCTTTAACGCTTAAAAAACTCTTCAAAAACAAAGAAAGGACGCCTTCACGCAAGCGAAGGTCGCAGTCACAACGATGAAAAGAAAGATCATTGCCGCCACGTTATGTTTTCTTTTACTGCTCACGGGATGCGGTAAAAAAGATGATACGGATGCTCCCGGAGACGGAGATAACGGTGCACCGAGTGTACCCGACGGGCTTGGTGACGGCAACACTACCTTCGGAGAGTCACTTGAAGCCGTCGGAGCATATGACGGATATTTTGACGGTGAAGCCGCGGATATAACGATCGAATGCATCTCCGGCACGCAGAACGCCTATACGCTCGAGGGAAATACGCTGACATTCACGGCGGTCGAAGAGGAAACAGTGTATTCCGTCCTCGGAGCTTTCAAGGGAAATATCGTGATAGACGTTGGAGACGGGCAAAAATTCGAGTTGGAGCTTCACGGACTGTCGCTCGTTTGCGATACCGTCTCTCCAATCACCGTAAATAGCGGCGACAAGGTCACGATCAAAGCCAAAAAGGACACGAAGAACTATATTTACGATACGCGCCCTACTGTCGATACCGCGGACGAGACGCTCCGTTCCGGCGCGATCTATTCGGAGGTAGATCTCAAGATAAGCGGCAAAGGGGAGCTTACCGTCGTTTCCGAGAATAATAACGGTATCCATTCCAAGGATGACCTACAGGTCAAGGACCTCACGCTCCTTGTGGCTTGTGTTGACAATTCACTCAAGGGAAACGATAGCGTAGAGCTGGACGGCGGAAACACCACGCTGATCGCATCGGGTGGGGATTGCATAAAGACCAAGAACAGCGATATCTCCAAAAAAGGCAATCAGCGCGGAACGGTCAGCATATCCGGCGGCACACATACGCTCTACGCCGCTTGCGACGGAATAGACGCGGCTTATGACGCCGTGATAGACGGTGATACGACGGTGCTGAACATCTACACCGATAAGTATTCGAATTATTCGACGGAGGTAACGGCAAGCTCCTCCTCCGAATACTATATCCGCTACACGAGCCAAAAATACAAATACTCCGTAAAGTTTATAAATTCCGAGACCGACGCCTGTGAGTGGGTGAACGCGGAATACCATTCAAAAGCTACCGGTGGCAGAAGCACCTACTATTATTACGCCTTTCCAAAGCTTTCGGGATACGACAAGCTCCGATTTTTCGTCTATTCCTCGGAAATGGCTCAGGAACAGGAGGAGAGCTACGCCGCCGCGTCCGATCAGATGACGCTCAGCACGGCTTACGACACCATCGCGCTGACAAACTCGGGCTATTCGTGGACGAATTACACCACCACCGTGCAAGGCGGCGGCATGGGAGGCTTCGGCGGCTTTGGCGGTCCCGGAGGTATGCAGGACGGCAATACGGAAAAGGGCGACCATTCCACCAAGGGCATCAAGGCGGCAAATGAGATAGTTATAAACGCAGGCACCGTAAGCATCAAGTCCTACGACGATGCGATCCACGCAAATAATGATACCGAGCTTGAAAACGGCGCTTCCCCTCTCGGAAACGTCACCGTAAACGGCGGCTCGATAACCGTTTATTCGAATGACGACGGGGTGCATGCAGACGGCACGGTCTCGATAGTATCGGGAACGCTCAGCGTGACCGGATCCTACGAGGGCATCGAGGGCAATAATGTCAAAATATCCGGCGGATATATCTCCGTCATCGCCCGAGACGACGGCGTAAATGCAACGGCTACCTCGGGAAGCGCGATAGTCATAAGCGGAGGGGTGCTGTATATCTACTGCGACGGCGACGGTATCGACTCAAACAGTCGCACCTCGTACAGCGGGATCGAATTTGCCGGCGGCAAGACCGTCATCATCTCCACTTCGGGCGGAAACTCGGCTATCGATACCGAACAGGGCTATAAATACACCGCAGGCTCCGTCGTCGCCGTTATGCCGCGCGGCGGTATGACAAGCGAAGCCACTCACTGTCAGAATTTTTCGAAGCTCGGCGCCACAAAGCAGCTCTCGCTCACCTCGGGCGCGTATCTCGAAGTCGGCATCGGCTCCGATAAGGTGACCGTCAGGATGCCGACCTCGATGTCGGCGTATTTGATAGTTCTCGGTGACAGCTCCCCAATCATCTCCACCGTTTCCTCCGTTTCCACAGCACTTGACGCAAGCGGAGTGGCTTGGAGCTGAAATTAACAATATCCGCTTGATATAAAACGGCGGACGTGATATGCTCTATCTTGAGCTACCGTGAAAGGAGGCGCACAGATGCGTATACTCATCGCAGAGGACGATCCCAGACTGCTCAAGAGCCTTGTGCATATATTCGAGCTTAACCGTTACGCGGTGGACGGAGTCGGTAACGGCTCGGACGCCTTCGACCTTGCATCCTCCGGCGAATACGACGGGTTGGTGCTTGACGTTATGATGCCCGAAATGGACGGCATTACCCTGCTCCGACGTCTCCGCTCGGCAGGTATAACGACTCCGACGCTGTTTCTAACTGCAAGAACGGAGATAGAACAACGCATCGAAGGTCTTGACGCCGGAGCCGACGATTATCTGCCAAAGCCCTTCTCAATGGGAGAGCTTCTTGCCCGTGTCCGCGCTATGCTCCGCAGAAAAGATAATTTCACCCCGGACATACTCACCTTCGGCGAGCTGTCTCTCAACCGCTCCACCTACGAGCTTGTTTGCGGCAACAGCTCTCAAGCCCTGAGCGGAAAGGAATTTCAGGTGATGGAGATGCTGATGCAGGATCCGAACGTCATAGTTACCGCGGACAGGCTCATCACCCATATCTGGGGCTGGGATGCAGGCGTCGACACGAGCGTCGTATGGGTGCATATCTCAAATATCAGAAAAAAGCTCGACGCGCTGTCAAGTCACGTATCGATAAGATTTGTGCGCAACGCAGGATATGTATTGGAGACTACCGTATGATATACAGACTTCAACGTAAATTCATTCTGATAAGCACCGTAGCCGTTCTTTCCGTCATCATTTTGGTGTTCGGCATCATCCTCGTCCTCAATATATCGTCGCTCAACAGAAATATGGATATCCTCGCAGACCGTGTCTCGGAGGGCGGCGGAAGGTTTCCGTCATCCTTCGGCGAAAAGACGCCGCGCGACAAGACACCGCCGGAAAACGGTCGGAATTTTGATTTCATCACCTCGGAAACTCCTTTCTCCACACGCTATTTTACCGTCCTTTTCGACAAGGACGGCGCGGTCGAGCAAGCCTTCACCGAGGCTATATACTCGGTGGACGAGCAGACGGCTATCGAGTATGCGGAAAAGGTCACCTCGTCCGAAAGTGAGCGGGGCTGGGTATCGCGCTACCGTTACAAGGTGTTTTCCACGGATATGGGAAAAGGCGTGGTATTTGTCGACGGCAGTATGAACCGTTCCGCAATGATGCAGTCCATCACCATAGCAGGCATCGTCCTTCTCGGATGCGCGACGCTCGTGCTCGTTCTCATCTTTCCGCTCTCAAAAAGAGCGGTAAAACCGATAGTCGAGAGCTACGAAAAACAAAAACGCTTCGTGACCGATGTAAATCACGAATTAAAAACGCCCTTGACGTTGATCATGGCAAACGCGGAGATCGCAGAGCTGGAGCTTGGCAAAAACGAGTGGCTGGACGATATCCGCTCCGAAGGAAACAGAATGACCGAGCTTGTGGATCAGCTCGTTTCCCTCTCGCGTATGGATGAGGAACGCCATACATTGAACGTTACGGACGTCGCCATAGGTAGGCTCGTCTCGGATACGGTCGCAGAGTTCGAAGCTCTTGCCCAGAGCAAGGGAAAAACGCTTACATCAAATATCGACGAGGGCGCTATTTATCACGGTGACGAGTTGCTTTTGCACCGTCTGATCGGTATTCTGATGGACAACGCCGTCAAATATTGCGATCAAGGCGGCGAGATACGCGTAACGCTCCGCGGTGGCAGACACACCGTGCTGACTGTCGAAAATACTTACGCCGCGGTAGACGAGACGGAGCTTTACCGCCTGTTTGACCGCTTTTACCGCGCCGACAAAGCCAGGACCTTCACCGGCGGCTACGGCATCGGGCTTTCGATGGCAAGATCGATAGCCGAAAAGCATAAAGGCGAGATCTCAGCGTATAAAAAGGACGGTACGCATATCGGATTTAAGGTCGTTCTGTAAACACGGTGCCCATTCTGTCAAGATACCCACGCCACGCAAGCTTTTTGAAGGAAAGCATCAGCTTTTCAAGAAAAGCTGTGGCAAATAGAGTTGACCGGAGGTCAACTCGGCGTAACAAGGCTTCGCCATTGTTACGCGCAAGGATGTAAACTTCAGCCTACATTCCGAATATTTTCGCGTAGCTTCGCGGTGGAAAACGGGTGTTCCGTCAGTAGGGAACGACAATCTGTCGTTCTGCAAAACACCGTTTACGTTTATGCAAAATCCAAAAGTAACACCCACACACAATCGCCGCGACGCTTTTTGAAAAAGCTTGGCAAATAGAGTTGACCGGAGGTCAACTCGGCGTAACAAGGCTTCGCCATTGTT